>NZ_JBJHAO010000001.1:0-519240 GCF_054051075.1 Blastococcus sp. SYSU DS0617 | reverse complement strand
CCCGCCGGGGGGCCCGGCGCCCGCCCGGCCCGCGCGCCCGCCGCCCCCCCCCCCCCCCCCCCCCCCCCCCCCCCCCCCCCCCCCCCCCCCCCCCCCCCCCCCCCCCCCCCCCCCCCCCCCGCGGGTCGAGCTGTCGGTCAGCGGAAGCCTCAGTTGTCCGCGGAGTTCTCGGCCGACTCCATCGACTCGCCGCTGCCCTGGTCCTGCGGCTCGGGGACGACGTCGCCGTCGGTGTCGGAGTCCTCGCGCTCGATGCCGGCCTCGGCCTCGGCCTCGGCGAGCTCGGCCTCCAGGGCCTCGGCGGTCGGGGCACCCAGGAAGCCGATGACCATCGCCTCGGGGTCGGTGACCAGCGTCGAGCCGGAGGGCAGGACGAGGTCACCGGCGGAGATGTTCTGACCGGCGCTGCGACCGGTGATGTCGACCTCGATGCTGTCGGGCAGCCTCGTGGCGTCGGCCTCGATCGAGACGGTGTTGAGCTGGTGGTTCGGGATCGAGTCCGGAGCCGGGTCGCCGACGACGACGATCGGCACCTCGACGGTGGTCTTCTCACCGCGGCGGACGAGCAGCAGGTCGGCGTGCTCGTGGGTGCGGGTCAGCGGGTCGCGCTGCACCGCCTTGGTCAGGGCCAGCTGCTCCTTGCCGTCCAGGACGATGGTCAGCAGGGCGTTGGTACCGCCGTTGCGCAGGGCTGCGGCGAACTCGCGGGCCGGCAGCGACAGGTGGACGACGTCCTGGCCGTGCCCGTAGAGGACGGCGGGGACGCGGCCTGCCCGGCGGGTGCGACGGGCGCTGCCCTTGCCGAACTCGGTGCGGGTCTCGGCCTCGAGACGGAAGTCAGCCACGGTGGTGTGCTCCTAGCGAAGAGGGTCTGCGTGCGTGCCGGCGTCCGGGCGCAGCGCACCCCCGTGGGGCACACGCACGTCGATCACGGAGCAGTGGGACCGCTCCCTCGCCGGGCAACGCCGACCAGATTACCCCAGAGCGGCCGCGCGCCTGCCCGGACGTCGGGACGAGGCGTGCGGTGGGTGCCTCACGCGAGGTGGGCGAGCACCTGCTGGGCGCACTCGTCCACGGTGCGGCCACGGGTCTCCACGGTCACCTCGGCGTCGATGGGCACCTCGTAGGGGTCGCTGATCCCCGTGAACGCCGGGATCTCGCCACTGCGCGCCTTCGCGTACAGGCCCTTCCGGTCCCGCTGCTCGCAGTCGGCCAGGGAGGTCGCGACGTGCACGAGCACGAAGCTGCCCGGGCCGGCCTGGGTCTCCACCTCCCGGCGGACCGTCGCGCGGATCGACGCGTACGGGGCGATGGGAGCGCACACCGCGATGCCGCCGTGCTTGGCGATGCGGGCGGCCACCCAGCCGATCCGCGCCACGTTCGTGTCCCGGTCCGCGCGGGAGAACCCGAGACCCGCGGACAGGTGATGACGGACCTCGTCGCCGTCCAGGAGCGTGACGCCGCGACCGTCGGCCAGCAGGAGCTCGACCACGCGGGCGGCGATCGTCGACTTCCCCGCACCGGACAGGCCGGTGAAGAACAGCACGGTGCCGCCGGTACGGGCATCCGGCCCGGTCGCGATCCCGGCGCCCAGCAGCGTCGCGCCGTAGGTCTCGGCCAGGGGGGCCCAGCCGACCTCGGGATCCGCGGCGGTCACGGGCACGAACACGAGCTCGACCTCGCGACCGCTGTCACGCACCCTGGCCCACGCCGCCGCGGCCGCGGAGATCGTCGCCGAGTCCGCGGGCGCCCCGGCCACCGGGAGGAGGGCCAGCACGCGTGCGGGGAGCTCGGCCGGGTCGGCCGGGGGCTGCCCGACCCACGCGCCGGGCGCCGACCACCCGCGATCGGCCAGCCGCGCGGCCACGGCGGCCGGCGAGCGCCAGCGCGGGACCTCGACGACGGTCAGCCGTCCCGCCGCACGGGTGGCCACGACGACGCCCTGCGCGTCCTCGTAGGCCGCCGCCTCGGGGAGGTCAGGGGCCGTGCCGCTCAGGCCGAAGGAGTAGCGGGCCAGTGCGGCGACGTCGTCCTCACCGAGGCGGACCCGCGTCTCAGGCATGTGCCGGTGCCGTTCGAGGTCCGACCAGCAGGCTCAGCTGGCGCCGTCGAACAGCGAGGTCACCGAGCCGTCCTCGAAGACCTCCTTGATCGCCCGGGCGAGCAGCGGGGCGATGGACAGGACGGTCAGCTTGTCGAACCGGCGCTCGGTCTCGATGGGCAGCGTGTTGGTGATGATCACCTCGCTGACCTTGCTGTTGGACAGCCGCTCCACGGCGGGGCCCGACAGGACGCCGTGCGTGGCGGCGACGATCACGTCCGCGGCGCCGGCGTCGAACAGCGTCTCGGCGGCCTTCACGATGGTGCCGCCGGTGTCGATCATGTCGTCGACCAGGATGCAGACGCGGCCCTCGACCTCGCCGACGACGCGGTTGGCGACGACCTCGTTGGCGACCAGCGGGTCACGGGTCTTGTGGATGAAGGCCAGCGGGGTGCCGCCGAGCTTGTCGCTCCACCGCTCCGAGACGCGCACCCGGCCGGAGTCGGGCGAGACGACGGTGATGTCGCGGTCGCCCCAGCGCTCCTTCACGTGACCGATCAGCAGGTCGAGGGCGAAGAGGTGGTCGACGGGGCCGTCGAAGAAGCCCTGGATCTGCGCGGTGTGCAGGTCCACGGTCATCAGCCGGTCCGCGCCGGCGGTCTTGAACATGTCGGCGACCAGCCGGGCGGAGATGGGCTCGCGGCCGCGGTGCTTCTTGTCCTGGCGGGCGTAGGGGAAGAACGGGGCGACGACGGTGATCCGCTTGGCCGACGCGCGCTTGAGCGCATCCACCATGATCAGCTGCTCCATGAGCCAGGTGTTGATCGGTGCGGTGTGGCTCTGCACGACGAAGGCGTCGCAGCCGCGCACCGACTCCTCGAACCGCACGAACAGCTCGCCGTTGGCGAACTCGTAGGAGGCGGTCGGGGTCGGCGTCACACCGAGGTGCCCGGCGATCTCGGTGGTGAGCTCGGGGTAGGCCCGGCCGGAGAAGAGCATCAGGCTCTTGTTGGTGGTCTGCCGGATGGCGCTCATCGGGTCTGCTGTCCCTCGTCGTCGTCGTCGTGCGCCCCGGTGGTGGTCTGGGGGGCGTCCGCCCGCCGTTCTGCGGCTGCGGCGGCCTCCGCGGCGGGGCTACCCGGCCGACGGCGTCGGACCCAGCCTGCCACATTTCGCTGGGGCCCCCGCGCGACGCCCATGGCCCCCGGGGGGACGTCGTTGGTGATGACCGACCCGGCGGCGGTGTAGGCACCGTCGCCGATGGTGACCGGCGCCACGAGCATCGTGTCCGAGCCGATCCGGGCGTGGTCGCCGATCGTCGTGCGGTGCTTGTCCACGCCGTCGTAGTTGACGAAGACGGTGGCGGCCCCGATGTTGGCGCCGCGGCCGATGGTGGCGTCGCCGACGTAGGACAGGTGCGGCACCTTCGATCCCTCGCCGACCTCGGCGTTCTTCGTCTCCACGAACGCACCCGCCTTGCTGCCCCGTGCCAGCCGGGTGCCCGGGCGCAGGTAGCTGAACGGGCCCACGGTCGCCTCGGGCCCGACGACGGCGCCGAGGCAGTGCGACCGGACCACGCTGGCGCCGGCCTCGACGACGCAGTCGACCAGGGTGCTGTCGGGTCCGACGACCGCGCCGGAGGCGACGGTCGTGGTGCCGAGGAGCTGGGTCCCGGGCTGCAGGACGGCGTCGGCCTCGGCGGACGCGGTGACGTCGACCCACGTGGTCGCCGGGTCGACGACGGTGACGCCGGCGCGCATCAGGTCGTCGAGCACGCGGTCGTTGAGCGTGCGCCGCCGCTCGGCCAGCTCGCGGCGGTCGTTGCAGCCGAGGACGTCGTCGGGGTCGTCGGCCCGCACCGCGGCGGTCGGCGCCCCGCCCTCGACCAGCGGCGCGAGCGCGTCGGTGAGGTACTGCTCGCCCTGGGCGTTGGCCGAGCCGATGCCGGCGAGCACGCGGCGCAGCGTGCCGGCGTCCGCGACGTAGACGCCCGCGTTGACCTCGCGGATGGCGCGCTGCTCCGCCGTGGCGTCGCGCTCCTCGACGATGGCCCGGGGCGCTCCGCCGTCGTCCCGGACGATGCGGCCGAGCCCCGTGGGGTCGTCCACCTCGGCGGTCAGCACGGTGAAGACGCTGCCCGCGGCGTCGTGGGCCGCCACGAGGCCGGCGAGCGTCCGCGTCGTCAGCAGCGGCGAGTCCCCGTTGAGGACCAGCACCGACCCCTCGAGGTCGGGCACGGCGGCCAGGGCCACCTCGGCGGCATGGCCGGAGCCCAGCTGCTGCTCCTGCACGACCGCCAGGGCGCCGGGGGCGATCTCGGCGAGGTGGGCCTCGACCTGCTCCCGCCCCGCGCCGACGACCACGACGGTGGTGCCGGCGGACAGCGGCTCGGCGGCGGCCAGCACGTGGCCCAGCAGGCTGCGGCCGCCCAGGGTGTGCAGGACCTTCGGCGTCGACGAGCGCATGCGGGTGCCCTGGCCTGCGGCCAGGACGACGACGGCGGCGACGGCCGGCCGGCCGGCGGGCCTGGGCGGGGACGGTTCCTGGGGGGCCACGGATCTCCTCCGACGGTGACGGCACGGCTGCTGGGGGACTCGGACTCGAACCGAGACTGCACGGCTCCAAAGGCCGGCGGGCTGCCGATTACCCCATCCCCCACCCGCGGCGCCGGCGGACGGCGTCACGGGGGTGCCCGCGCGGACCGGCACCCGCGTCGAGCCTAAGGGCCGGGCCGCCTGCGGGGACACCGCCGGAACCCCGTGCGGGGCATCTGGTGCGCCCCCGTCCCGGTTCGCGGGCCTGCCTACGCTGCCGTAGGTTGGGCCGCACGTAGCCCGGAGCACGCCGGCTCAGACCGCGCCCGGAGCCAGTCGCCACACCGCCCAGGAGTTCCTTTGTCCGCTCCCGCACTCACCCGGCCCACGGCTCCGCCCCGCGCCGAGCCCTACGCCGGACTGCCGGCCAACGCCATCGGCCGGCACAAGAGCACGCTCGAGATCGTCACGCTCTACGTCATCGTGCTCGTGCCGTTCGTGGCCCTCGCCGCGGTGATCCCCGCGGTCTGGGGCTGGGGCATCTCCTGGCTGGACGTCGGACTCGCCGTCGGCTTCTACTACCTCTCCCTGCTCGGTGTGACGGTCGGCTACCACCGGCACTTCACGCACGCCTCCTTCAAGGGCAAGCGGCCGCTGCGCCTCGGCCTGGCCGTCGCCGGCTCCATGGCGATCCAGGGCCCGGTCAACCAGTGGGTCGCCGACCACCGCCGGCACCACGCCTTCGCCGACCGCGCCGGCGACCCGCACTCGCCCTGGCGCTACGGCACCGACCTGCGCTCGCTGCTGAAGGGCATGTTCCACGCCCATCTGGGCTGGCTGTTCGACCGCCGCAAGACCAACCAGGAGCGGTACGCACCCGACCTGCTCAAGGACCCCGGCCTCGTCCTGATCAGCCGCACGTTCGTGGTGTGGGCCTTCCTCAGCCTGGCGATGCCCGCTGTCCTCGGTGGTCTGATCACCGGCAGCTGGGCCGGCGCCTGGTCGGCGTTCTTCTGGGCCGGCCTGGTGCGCGTCGCCCTGCTGCACCACGTGACCTGGTCGATCAACTCCGTCTGCCACGTGGTGGGCAACCGGCCGTTCGTGTCGCGGGACCGGGCGACGAACTTCTGGCCGCTGGCGATCCTCAGCGGCGGCGAGTCCTGGCACAACCTGCACCACGCCGACCCGACCTGCGCCCGCCACGGCGTGCTGCGCGGCCAGATCGACATCAGCGCCCGCGTCATCTGGTTCTTCGAGAAGCTCGGCTGGGCCTCCCACGTCAAGTGGCCCGACCCCGTGCGGCTCGCCGCCAAGCGCCGCGTCGAGGCCCCGGCCACGTCCTGAGCGAGGACGCCGGGGCCGCATCCCCGGCACGGCGGGGCGCGGTGGAGACCGGGCGTGGCGAACGGGCCCGGCCGCGCGTGCGGATGACCGGGCCCCAGCGCCGCGAGCAGCTGCTCGACGTCGCCCGGGAACTGTTCGGCCGGCAGGGTTTCGGCGCCACCTCGATCGAGGAGATCGCCGCCTCCGCCGAGGTGAGCAAGCCGGTGGTCTACGAGCACTTCGGCGGCAAGGACGGCCTGCACGCCGTCGTGGTCGACCGGGAGATGAAGCGCCTGCTCGGCCGGTTCACCGAGGCGCTGTCGGACCCCGGCCATCCCCGGGAGCTGCTGCAGCGGGCCGCGCTGGTGCTGCTCGAGTACATCGAGTCCGACACCGACGGCTTCCTGGTGCTCACCCGGGACGCGCCGGTCACCAGCGGGGTGGGCAGCTACTCCTCGCTGATCGGCGAGGTCGCGCGCAAGGTCGAGCACATCCTGGGCGAGCAGTTCGGCGCCCGGGGATACGACCCCCGGCTGGCCGCGCTCTACAGCCAGGCGCTGGTCGGCATGGTGGCGCTCGTGGGCCAGTGGTGGCTGGGCACGCGGTCGCCGGACAAGCGCGACGTGGCCGCGCACCTGGTGAACCTCGCCTACAACGGCCTCTCGCACCTCGACGCACGGCCGGGACTCGTCGACGGCCCGCCCGGGCCCTGAGCGCGGGTCAGCCGACCAGGCGGGCGCCCGGCACCGGCCCGGAGACCACGCGGAGGGTGCGGAAGACGCCCTCGGCCGCCAGCGTCGCGGCCAGCCGCACGGCGGCCGCCTCGTCCTCCACCAGTGCCGCGACGGTCGGACCCGAGCCGCTCAGCAGCACGCCCAGCGCGCCGGCCGCGGTCGCCGCCCGCATCGCCCGCCCGAGCTCCGGGCGCAGCGCGAGCGCCGGCGCCTGCAGGTCGTTGCCCAGCGCCGCGGCCAAGGTCTCGGCCGGTCCGCTGCGCAGCGCCGCGATCACCGGCTCGGCCGGCAGCAGGTCCGTGCCGTCGGGCACCCGCCCGGCGCCCCGCAGCCGGTCGAGCTCGGCGTAGACCGCCGGCGTCGACAGGCCCTCTCCCGCGATGCCGAGCACGAAGTGCCACGTCCGCCGGGCCAGCACCGGGGCCAGCTGCTCGCCGCGCCCGGTGCCCAGCGCGACGCCGCCGAGCAGGCTGAACGGCACGTCGCTGCCGAGCCGGGCGGCCAGCGCCGAGAGATCCGCCCGCGAGGCCCGCGTCCCCCACAGCGCATCCAGGGCGACCAGCGCGGCTGCGGCATCCGCGCTGCCCCCGGCGAGGCCGGCCGCGGCCGGGATGGACTTGGCGATCTCCAGGTGGGCATCGGCGCGCACCCCGGCGTGCTCGGCCAGCAGCTCGGCCGCGCGCCAGACCAGGTTGCGCCGGTCCGTGGGCACGACCTCGGCGTCCTCACCGGTCACGGTGAGGACGAGCCCCTCCCCCGGCCGCGCGGTGACGCTGTCGAACAGGGAGACGGCGAGGTAGACCGTGCGCAGCTCGTGGAAGCCGTCGGGACGCAGCGGCCCCACGGCCAGGAGCGCGTTGAACTTCGCCGGCGCCCGGGCGGTCACGGCGTCCGGCGGCGCGGCCGGGGTCACGGGGCCACCGGGTCGGTGGCCGCCAGCCGGGCGAAGTCGGTTACCGACAGCTGCTCGCCACGCGTGGCCGGGTCGATGCCCGCCGCGCGCAGCCGCACCTCGGCCGCGGCCGGGCTGCCCGCCCAGCGGGCCAGCGCCGCCCGCAGGCTCTTGCGGCGCATGCCGAAGGCCGCGTCGACGACGGCGAAGGTCGCCGTCCGGTCGCCGGCCGGCGGCGGGCGCCGGACCAGGGCGACCAGGCCCGAGTCGACGTTCGGCTCCGGCCAGAACACCCGTCGGCCGACGTTGCCGGCCCGGCGCACCTCGCCGTACCAGGCGGCCTTCACCGACGGGACGCCGTACGCCGAGCCGCCGGGAGGGGCGGCCAGCCGCTCGGCGACCTCGGCCTGCACCAGGATCAGCGCCCGGTCCAGGGTGGGCAGCAGGTCGAGCAGGTGCAGCAGCACGGGCACCGCGATGTTGTAGGGCAGGTTCGCCACCAGCGCCGTGGGCGGGGCGCCGGGCAGCTGCCCGATCCGCAGCGCGTCGTCCTCGACGACGGTCAGCCGGCCGGCCAGGTCCGGACGGCGTTCGGCGACCGTCCTCGGCAGCAGCTCGGCGAGCCGGCCGTCGATCTCGACGGCGGTGACCGCGGCCGCGGCGGGCAGCAGCCCGAGGGTGAGCGAACCGAGCCCCGGCCCGACCTCCAGCACGACGTCGTCGGGCCGCAGGTCCGCGGTGCGCACGATGCGCCGGATCGTGTTCGCGTCGTGCAGGAAGTTCTGCCCGAGGCTCTTGGTGGGACGCAGGTCGAGCTGCTGGGCCAGCTCGCGGATGGTCGCGGGGCCCAGCAGCCCGTCCGGCTGCTCCGAGTTCGTGCTCAGCAGCGTCCGATCAGAGGTTCTTGCCGCAGTGCGGCCACTGGCCGGCACCGGAGCGCTTGTACAGCAGCTGCGCGCGGTAGGTCTGCTCGTCGGCGGACGCCGCCGCCGGGTCGCCCTTGCCGCCGACCGAGTTCCACGTGGACTGCGAGAACTGGTACATGCCGCGGTACTTGCCGGTGCTGCTCACCGCGTTGGGCCGGCCGCCGGACTCGCACCGGGCCAGGGCGTTCCAGTTAAGGCCGTCGGCCGAGGGGCGGTTGGTCGGGCGGGCCTTGGTGCCCACCGCGACCTGCTCGGTGACCGGCTTGCGGTCGACGGTCGTGCCCAGCTTCTCGCGGGCGGTCTCGACGCCGTCGGTGATGGTGACCCGGTAGGTGATGGTCTGCTGCCCGTCGACGCCCTCGGTCGTGACCTTCCGGTCACCGGCGAAGGCCTCGGGGTCCTTGGTCTCGACGACCTCGTGCGGCACGGGGACGATCTCGGTGACGTCCTCGATCCGCACGCGGAAGACCTGGACGCGCATCTGGTTCGCCAGCGGCTGCCCGAGGTCGACGCTGGCCCGGTCGACCTCCCCGAGCGCGATGCCCTCCTCGGCGAGGAGGTCGCCGGCGGTCGCCGCGGTGGTGGTGACGACCCGCTCCTGGCCGTCGGCCACGAGGACGACGTCCTTGGGGGTGGTGACCTGCAGGCTCATGCCGTCGAGCGGGAGGCGCTCGCTGCGGCTGGCGGAGAGCACGAGGCCGTCGGCGCGCAGACCGAGCTGCTCCAGCGCCTCGTCCACCGACAGGGCGGTCACGTAGACCTCCTGCTCCACCCCGTCGACGCTCAGCTGCAGCGGACGGGCGCGGGTGTAGACGATGGTGTCGCCGTCGCCGACCGGCTCGTCGGCAGCCGGGAGGAGGACATCGTGGGCGGCCGGCTCCAGGCCCTCCTCGTCGAGCACCTCGGCCACGGTGTCGGCGTAGGTGCCGATCTGCTGGGCCTGCCCGTCGACGGTGAGGACGACGGACTTCTGGGCGATGAAGAAAGCCAGCGTCCCGCCCACGAGTCCGAGCAGGACCAGGGCGAAGAGGCTGAGACGGAGCGAGCGGTGCACGGCACATCCAGGGGTCACGGAACCCGGGCAGGAGGAACGGGCACGCCGCGGTGGACGGCACGCCCGCTGTGGTCGCATCCGGATCGGTGCCCGGCCGGAACTGGGTTCTGGCCGGTCAGCACGACCCGGGGCGTCCTCCACCCCGGCTGTCGATCACGACACGATAAACAAGACGGTGCGTGGGGCAACGGTGCGAGACGAGTGAAGCAGACCGACGACTTGTCGCTATGTGGACGCGCCGACACGTGGAGTGACAGCCATGCCGTCGGGCGCGCCCCGGCGCCCTGAGCAGCACGGCAACTCCCCGGTGAGCAAGGACACAGCGTGACCGAGCTCCACACGGGGCAGCGGCGTCGCCTCAGCCCGCCAGCGCCCGGGCTCCCTGCCGGACGGGTCGCACCCAGGTCAGCAGGAAGACCGCCACGGCGACGCCCGACGTCAGCGCGGAGAACCCACCGGCGACCAGCGCGACCGGCAGCAGGTCGAAGTGCTCGGTCACCCGGTCGCCCAGGTCGATGCCCGCCGTCAGCAGCAGTGCACCCAGCGGCAGCAGCCCGAGCACGCTCGCCGCCGCGGTGACCAGGTGGGCGGTCCAGGTACGCAGGGCCTCGTCGACCGGCACGTCCGCCCCCGCGGCCGGCAGAGGCCGGCGGACCGCCCGGAACAGGGCCAGCTCGGCCAGCAGCCAGGCGACGGCGGGGACGGCCACCGCGGTCCACCCCACGGCGTCGCTGAGCTCCCCGCCCGACCACAGCCAGACACCGGCGGCGACCGCGCCGGCGACCACCGCCCGGGTCGACCAGACCAGCCACCCCGAGATCAGCTCGGCCAGCTTCGGCCGACGGGGCGGCTGGGCCAGGGCCCACCGGGGGCGGGGACGGGTCGCCTCGGCGAGCAGCACGCCGGCCAGCAGCCCCAGCGCCAGGGCGGGCACCCAGAGGAACACCGACGCCTCGGCCCAGAGCACGATGCTGCCGACGATCCCCGCGATGCCCAGCACCAGCCCCAGCCGGCGCCAGCGACGACCGTGCACGGCCTGCTGGGTCAGCGCGGCCGCCCCCTCCGACGTGGGCTCCGCGAGCTCGACCGATCCCCCGGCCACCGCCCGCCGGTCGCCCGCCCGTGACCAGGCGCGAGCCAGGAGCACGCCCGGCACCAGGACGGCGATGAACAGCACGACAGCGATGAGACGGCCCACTCTGCTGATTGTCGTCCTTCGGACGACACCGCGGCCACGTGCCGTTCCCCCGTTGCTCCGAGCGCGTTTCCGTCCCTCCTCTGGGGACCCTCCGGGCCCCCGTCGTCAGGACCCGCTACGCGGGGCATCCCGTCGTTCCTCGGGGGACCCTCCGGGCCCCCGCTCGTCACGACACCGCTGTGTCGTCTGGTTCGTCCGGAGCGGGGGCCGGAGGCTCCCCGACGGGCGGACGGATGCGCTCAGCTCATCGAGACCTGGCTCGTGGCCGCGGTGTCGTCCGGAGGACGACAGATCACGGAGCCCAGGGGCCGAAGACGCGTTCGGCGTTCTCGGTCAGGGCGTGGCAGAGCTCGGTCAGGTCGGTGCGGGTGACGTCGGCGAGGGCACGGACGGTGTGCGGGACCAGGCGGGAGGCGTTGGGGCGGCCGCGGTGCGGCATCGGCGTCAGGAACGGCGAGTCCGTCTCGACCAGCAGCTGCGACAGCGGGGTGCGGGCCGCGGCCTCGCGCAGGTAGCCGGCGTTGCCGAAGGTCAGGGTCCCGGCGAAGGACAGCACGAAGCCCCGGGAGACGCACGCCTCGGCGAAGGCGGCGTCGCCGGAGAAGCAGTGGAAGACCGTGCGCTCCGGGGCGCCCTCGTCGTCGAGCACGCGCAGGATCTCCTCGTGCGCGTCGCGGTCGTGGATGACCAGGGCGATGCGGTGCTCCTTGGCGATCCGGATGTGCGCCCGGAAGGAGGCCTCCTGCGCGGCCCAGCCCTCGGGCCCCGTGCGGAAGCGGTCCAGGCCGGTCTCCCCCACCGCCCGCACCCGCGGCTGGGCGGCCAGCCGGTCGATCTCGGCCAGCGCCTCGTCGGTCGCCTTCCCGGCGCCCGCTTCGTTCGGGTGCACCGCGACCGCGGCCAGCACTCCTGGGTGCCGGGCGGCCAGCGCGGCCGACCAGCGGGACGAGGCGACGTCCACCCCGACCTGGACCAGCCGGGTGACGTTGACCGCCGCCGCGGCGGCGATCTCGGCGTCCACCGCGGCCTCGGAGGCCCACTCGCCGTGCTCGTCGTCGGCCGGCCGCTCCCCCAGCACGATGTCCAGGTGGGTGTGGCTGTCCAGCGCCGGGGCCGGCAGCGGCTCCGGTGACGGCGGCGGTTCACCCCGCCGGTTCGCGCGGGAAGAGGCCGACCGGCTCACCGACCGCCCTCCTCGAGACGGGCCAGCTCCTCCTCGACCACCGAGTCGTCGAGCTTCTTGAAGATGGGGGTCGGCGGGCTCAGCGGGCTCCCGGACGGCAGCGGCCGCGAGCCCCACGTCGCCGAGGCGGCCGCGTAGTCCCCGGTGATGACCGGGTACGGCGAGCCGTCGTCGAGGTCCTCGGTCTCCACGATCTGCGGCGCCGGCGACCACACGCCCTCGCCACCGAGCAGCTCGTGCACCTTCTGCGCCGAGTGCGGCAGGAACGGGGTGAGCAGCGCGTTGCAGTCGCTGATCGCCTGCAGCGCCGTGTGCAGCACGGTGTCCCGGCGGGCCGGGTCCTCCTTGAGCTTCCACGGCGCCTGGTCGGACAGGTACTTGTTGGCCTCGCCGACGACCCGCATCGCCTCGCCCGCCGCGGCCTTCTGCCGGTTGCGGCCGAGGAGCTCGCCGACGGGGCCGAACGCCGACGACGTCGTCGCCAGCAGCGTGCGGTCGGCGTCGGTCAGCTCCCCCGGCGTCGGGACGGCGCCCACGTTCTTCGCCGCCATCGACACCGTGCGGTTGACCAGGTTGCCCCAGCCCGCGACGAGCTCGTCGTTGTTGCGGCGGACGAACTCGGCCCAGGTGAAGTCGGTGTCCTGGTTCTCCGGGCCGGCGGCGGCGATGAAGTAGCGCAGCGCGTCGGCGTCGTACCGGGCCAGGAAGTCCCGCACGTAGATGACGACCTGGCGGCTGCTGGAGAACTTCCGCCCCTCCATGGTGAGGAACTCGCTGGAGACCACCTCGGTGGGCAGGTTCAGCCGGCCCAGCGAGCCCGGAGTACCGCCCTTGTCGCCCTCGCCGTTGTAGCCGAGCAGCTGGGCGGGCCAGATCTCGGAGTGGAAGACGATGTTGTCCTTGCCCATGAAGTAGTAGGCGTCGGAGTCCGGCGACTGCCACCACTGGCGCCACGCCTCGGGGTCCCCGGAGCGGCGGGCCCACTCGATCGACGCCGACAGGTAGCCGACGACGGCGTCGAACCACACGTAGATGCGCTTGTCGGGGCGGTCGCGCCAGCCGTCCAGCGGCACCGCCACGCCCCAGTCGATGTCCCGGGTGTAGCTGCGCGGCTTGAGGTCCTCGAGCAGGTTGACGCTGAAGTTCAGGACGTTGGAGCGCCAGTTCTTCCGCGTCGCCAACCAGTCTCCGAGCGCCCGGGTGAACGCCGGCAGGTCGAGGAAGTAGTGCTCGCTCTCGACGAACTTCGGCGTCTCGCCGTTGATCTTGCTGACCGGGTTGATCAGGTCGGTGGGGTCGAGCTGGTTGCCGCAGTTGTCGCACTGGTCGCCGCGCGCGCCGTCGTAACCGCAGATCGGGCAAGTGCCCTCGATGTAGCGGTCGGGCAGCGTGCGCCCGGTCGACGGGCTGATCGCGCCCAGCGTCGTCTTCGGGAAGACGTAGCCGTTCTTCAGCAGCCCCAGGAAGATCTCCTGGCTGACGGCGGCGTGGTTGGCCGTCGTCGTCCGGGTGAAGAGGTCGTAGCTCAGGCCGAGCGACTGCAGGTCGTCCACGATGACGCGGTTGTTGCGGTCGGCGATCTGGCGGGGCGTGACGCCCTCGGCGTCGGCCGCCACGGTGATGGGCGTGCCGTGCTCGTCGGTGCCGCTGACCATCAGCACCCGGTTGCCGTTCATCCGCTGGAAGCGGCTGAAGACGTCGGAGGGGACTCCGAAACCGGAGACGTGGCCGATGTGCCGCGGGCCGTTGGCGTAGGGCCAGGCGACCGCGGTCAGGATGTGGCGATCAGTCACGGGTTCACAGTACGGAGGCCCGTCCACCCGGTTGCCCGGGCTCTCGGGTCAGGGCTGGTAGACGGCGACCGACGCGGTCTCGCCGGTGCGCACGGAGTCCTCCACCGGGCCGAGCAGCGCGACCGCGCCGAGGGCCAGGCCGATGAGGGCGAGCGTGGCGGTGGCGGTGGCGCGGTACGTCGTCGCCGGGTCGGCGCGCCACTCGACCGCACGGGGACCGGCCGCCAGCCAGGCCACCGTCGACGGCGACCCGGTCAGCAGCAGCTTGGCCACCGGCACCGCGGCGGCCAGCAGGAGGACGGCGGGCAGCGACAGGCCGGCCGGCAGGGCGATCGGGGTGACGGTGGCCAGGACACCGGACATCGCGACCAGGCCGAGCTCGCCGACGGCGACACCCACCAGCAGCCGACGGCCGGAGCCGTCGAACACCGAGGCACCACCGGCGGCGGCCAGCACGATCCAGGCGGCCAGCCCCAGCAGCGCGAGGGCGAGCACCGGCCCGGCCGGGCGCGACGGCGCAGTGAGCATCCCGTCCAGCCCGTGCAGGGCGACGGCGAGCAGGCCGACGGCCTCGACGACCGCGACCAGGCCGGCGAGGGCAGCGGGGAGCGGCAGCCGGCGGGGCGTCGTCCCCGGCGCGACGGTCCGGAGCGACGGCAGCACGGGACGCGGCCACGCGCTGGTGCCGCCGACGTCGTAGACGCTGATCGCCACTGGGATCTCCCTGACCGTTGCCTGCTGCCTTCACGGTCAGCTCGACCCGTCCGCGGGCGCGCTGTAGGCCCGGCACACCTGGTCCACCCGGATGGGTGAGGGAGCGCGGCGACCCGCTTACGCTGCTTCCGCCCGGCCACGAGGAGATGCCCGATGAGCAGCACCGACACGTCGTCCGCAGCTTCGACCCCGCCGCTGCCCGATCGCGCGTCGAGCCGCACGGGCTCCGAGGACGTCCAGCCCAGCCCCCGGCCCCGGCCGGCCGGCCGGGAGACGCGCTCGCCGACACGGCCCCCCGGCGCCCGCGCCGTCGTCGACTGCGCCGTCTACGTCGACGGGCACCGCCAGGCCCCGGTCCCGCCGGAGGAGGCGCTCCGGGTCGCGAGGGACAGCGGCGGGTTCGTGTGGCTCGGGCTCTACGAGCCGACGGAGGCCGAGCTCGGGTCGCTGGCCGAGCACTACGACCTGCACCCGCTGGCCGTGGAGGACGCGGTCTTCGCCCACCAGCGCCCGAAGCTCGAGCGCTACGACGACGCGCTGTTCATGGTGCTCAAGACGGCCACCTACGTGGAGCACGAGGAGCTGACCGCGACCAGCGAGGTGGTCGACACCGGGGAGGTCATGGTCTTCCTGGGCGCGCACTACGTGATCACGGTGCGGCACGGGCACCACGGCGAGCTGAGCGAGCTGCGCGCGCGCCTCGAGGAGCAGCGCGACCTGCTGTGCCTGGGCCCCGCGGCGGTCCTCTACGCCCTCGCCGACCTGGTGGTGGACACCTTCGTCGACGTCGCCGGGGCGGTCGAAGCCGACGTCGAGGAGCTCGAGGCCTCGGTGTTCAGCCCGCAGCGCACCGACGACGTGGGCCGGCTCTACCAGCTCAAGCGCGAGCTGATGTCGCTGCGGCGGGCGGTGTCCCCGCTCGAGGTGCCGCTGGAGAAACTCGCCGAGCGGCAGATCGACGTCGTCCCGGAGACCATGCGCTCGTACTTCCGGGACGTGTTCGACCACGCGATCCGGGTGCGCGACCAGGTGGCGGGGCTGGACGAGCTGCTGACCTCGATCCTGCAGGCGTCGCTGGCGCGCACGCAGATGGCCGACAACGAGGACATGCGCAAGATCTCGGCCTACGCCGGCATCATCGCCGTCCCCACCGCGATCGCCGGCATCTACGGGATGAACTTCGAGTACATGCCCGAGCTGGACGAGCCGTGGGGCTATCCGGCGGTGCTGCTGCTCATCTTCACCGCGATCGTGCTGCTGTACCGGGGCTTCAAGCGCAACGGCTGGCTCTGAGGTCGCCCGCGGCTCCGCGCTCGTCGTGGTGCGGCGTCCGTTCAGCCGGCCAACGCCGCGCGAACCATGGCCAGCAGGCGTACCGGGTCGTGCAGATCGGCCGCGGTCACGAACACGACGCGCCATCCCGCTTCCTGCAGCCGGTTGAGCCGCCGTCGGTCTCGCGCGAACTGGCCCTTCTCCCCGTGCCAGGCACCGTCGTACTCGAGCGCGACCTCGAGCTCGGGCCAGGCGAAGTCCACGCGCGCCACGAAGCGCCCGTCGTGCCGGACCTCGTACTGGGCGACCGGCGTCGGTACCCCGCGGCCGCGCAGGAGCAGCCTCACCCGCGTCTCCGGTGGCGACTCCGCGAGCCCGTCCGCGAGTGCGCACACCGCCCGCACCCGTGCGGGAACCGCGGCCCGGTCCCGCAACGCCACCAGGTCGATTCCGGTGACCCGGACCAGTTGGTCAACCGCCACGACGGCGTCATCCCGCGGCAGCGCGCGAGCCAACCGCAGCACCGTGGCCTCCGGCGTGCTCAGCCGAAACCCCCGCTCGGACGCAGACGTCCGCGTCGGGCAGCACCGTGCGACGCACGACCAGGCCGGGATGCCGCCTCGGATGGGAGCCCGGCGGAAGGGTCAGCTCGACGTGGTCACCGACCCCGGCGAGTTCGACGCCCCACAGCGCGGCCGCGCTAGCACCGGTGACCACCGCCCCCGGGACGAGCAATGCTGCGGCAGCCCGCGCCCGCAGCCGGTGCGTGTCCGGAACCGCGGCATCGACGTAGACGTCACGGAAGAGGCGACGCCAGGCCGGCCCACGGAGCTGCCCCGCGGTCAGCACTCCTGAGCGGATCGCCCGACTACCGAGGAAGAACCGACCGCGCAGCCGATCGGGGACAGCGGGGCGACCTGGCATCCGAGCACCACGCGCCCCGCGGCCCGACGACCGCGTCCGTCGTCCACAGTCTGCCGTTCGTGCACATATCGCTCCCGCGGCGGCCGCAGAACGACCGGATGTGCACATGGCGCGACGGGTCGGCGCGCGACTCGCGACGTCAGGGCGACTTCGCGGCGACGACGGCGTCGTAGACGGTCCGCCGCGGCATCCCGGTGCGCTCCACCACCGCCCGGATCGCGTCCTTGCGGGTCGCACCGGCGGCTTCCTCCGCGGCCACCTCCGCAGCCAGGTCCTCCGGCGTGAGCTGCACCGTCCGCTCCGGAGCGCCGCCCACCACCAGCGTGATCTCGCCCTTCACGCCGTCGGCGGCCCAGGTCGCGAGCTCGACCAGCGGGCCGCGGCGGATCTCCTCGTAGGTCTTGGTGAGCTCCCGGCACACCGCGGCGGGGCGGTCCTCGCCCAGCACCGCGGCGGCGTCGGCCAGCGCGTCGGCCAGGCGGTGCGGCGACTCGAAGAAGACCATCGTCCGCCGCTCGTCGGCCAACCCCGCGAAGCGCGCCCGCCGCTCCCCCGCCTTGCGCGGCAGGAACCCCTCGAAGCAGAACCGGTCGACCGGCAGCCCGGAGACGGCCAGCGCCGTCGTCACCGCGGAGGGCCCGGGCACCGACGTCACCGCGATCCCGGCGTCGATCGCGGCCCGCACCAGCGTGTAGCCGGGGTCGGACACCGACGGCATGCCCGCATCGGTGAGCAGCAGCACGGTCGCGCCGTCGGCCAGCGCGCTCATGAGCCCGGGCAGCCGCGCCTGCTCCACCGACTCGTGGAAGGTCACCACCCGCCCGGTGAAGGTGACGCCGAGGTCGGAGGCCAGCCGGTGCAGACGCCGGGTGTCCTCCACGGCGAGCACGTCGGCGGTCTCCATGACCGAGCGCAGCCGCGGGCCGACGTCGCCGGGCTGCCCGAGGGGCGCGCCGCCCAGTACCAGCCGTCCGCTCACGTCCCCGCCTCGCCGGCGCTCGTCGGCCGCGTGATCGGCGCTGCCGTGCCCATGGGTTCGCTCGCGCGCTCGCTCACCTCCGCAGCCTGTCACGGCCGGCGCCACAGCCCGGGCACCTACCCTGACGGGCATGGCCGTGCTGGCACCCGAGCAGGAGGAGCGGCAGCCGGCCCAGCCGCTCCCCGAGCCGGATCGCCGCCGGATGCGCCCCCGACGAGATCGGGGCGGCCTCCCACCGCTGCCCGCGGACAACCGGTTGTCCTGGCTGCTCACGGCGGTGCTCGGCGTGCTGACGCTGGCCAGCCGGCTGGTCGGCATCGGCTACCCGCGCGAGCTGGTGTTCGACGAGGCCTACTACCCGCCGCAGGCCGCGGATCTGCTCCGCTGGGGCTTCGAGTACAACCGCGGCTACACGTTCATCGTCCATCCGCCGCTCGGGAAGTGGCTGATCGCCGCCGGGCAGGCGGTGTTCGGCAACGACTCCTTCGGCTGGCGGTTCCCGAGCGCGGTGGCCGGCACGATCGCCGTCGTCGTCCTCGTCCGGCTGGCGCGCCGGCTGACCGGTTCGACCCTCCTCGGACTGGTGGCCGGGCTGCTCCTGGCCCTCGACGGCTTCACCTTCACCCTGTCGCGGATCGGCCTGCTCGACGTCTTCCTGCAGGTCTTCGTCCTCTCCGCGGTGGCCTGCCTGGTGGTCGACCGCGACCGCGTGCGGGCCCGCATCCGGGACGCCGGCGACCGGGCGGCCGGCGGTTTCCGCCTGGGGCCGCGCGGCTGGCGCATCGCCGCCGGCTTCCTGTTCGGCTGTGCCTGCGCGGTGAAGTGGAGCGGCATCTGGTTCCTGGCGTTCTTCGCCGTCGCCTCGCTGCTCTGGGACCGGGCCGCCTGGCGGGACGCCGGTGCGCCCCGGCCGACCCGCCGGGCGGCTCGCTACGGGCTGCCCGGAGCGGTGTGGGCGCTGGGCGCGGTCCCGGTGCTGACCTACCTCGCCAGCTTCACCGGCTGGTTCCTCGGCGAGACCTCGCAGGGCAAGGCCTGGGCCCAGCAGAACCCGGACACCGCCTTCCCCTTCGTCCCCGACGCGCTGCGCTCGCTGTGGCACCAGCACGCCGAGTGGCTGCGCTTCCACAGCGGCCTGTCGTCGCCGCACCCGTGGGAGTCCGAGCCCTGGTCGTGGCTGGTGAACGGCCGGCCGATCCTGCTGTGGAACCCGCAGGGGCTGACCGACGACGGCGGCGAGCCGGTGGTCCGCTACATCCTGATGGTCGGCACGCCGACCCTCTGGTTCCTCTTCCTGCCGGCGATGGTGTGGCTCGGCTGGCGCAGCCTGGTCCGGCGCGATCCCGCCGCCGGGGTGGCCCTCACGGCGATCGCCGCCGGGTGGCTGACCTGGCTGGTGAACACCGACCGGACGATGTTCATCTTCTACCTGGCGCCGGCGCTGCCCTTCCTCGTGCTGGCCGTGACCCTGCTGCTGCAGGACGTCCTCGGCCCGCCCGGGAGCGGGACCCGGCGCACCGTCGGCCTCGCCGCGGTGTGCCTCTACGTGGCCCTGGTCGCGGTCACGTTCGTGTACTTCCTGCCGGTGCTCACCGGAGAACCGCTCAGCAACGCGGAGTGGCTGCGGCGGATGTGGTTCCCCTCCTGGTTCTGAGCGCGACCTGCGGGGGAAGGGCCGGCCCCCGAGAACGGCTCACCCGGGACCGTCCTCCCCAGGCGCTGAGGACGCCGGGGCCGGCCGTCGCCGGCCGGCCCCGACCCTCGCTCAGTAGCGCCGGTCGACCACCCTGCCGGTGGCGGCCGTCCAGGTGATGTAGCCGCGCTCGAAGTTGGTCCGCCGGCCACCGGCGACGCTGAACTCGTCGCTGGTCGGGAAGCCGAGGTAGGACCGCTCCCAGCCCAAGGCCTCCCAGCGCGCGCGGATGGCGCCATGCACCTCGTGCGCCCCCGTCCGGGGAGTCCAGTACACCGAGCCGCCCTCGAAGTGGTTGAACCGCCCCACTCCGTCGGGAGTGGGCCACTCACTGGTGATCGGGAAGCCCAGGTGGCCCTGCTCGTAGCGGTGCTGGCCCCACTTCGCGTGGATGGCGCCGTGGACGCTGTGCGCACCCACCCCCGGCAGCCAGTAGATGCCGCCGTTCTCGAAGTTGTTGAAGCGTCCGCGCAGGCCGGGAGTGGGCCACTCGTCGCTGGTCGGGTAGCCGTGGATGCTCCGCTCGAAGCCCATGCTCCGCCAGAGGCGGAAGATCGCGCCGTGCACCTCGTGGGCACCGGTCGTGGGCGTCCAGTAGAAGTGCGCGTCCTCCTTCGTGAAGGCGTTGAGGCGGCCCCGCCCGTCCGGGGTCCCGAACTCGTCGGTCCGCGGCGCACCCCAGGTGCGCTCCGCCCCGGTCCGGTCGAAGGCCCCGAAGATGGCGCCGTGCACCTCGTGCACGCCGTGCTCCGGGGTCCAGTACATCCGGCCACCGGCGTAGTCCCGGGCGCGCAGCGTGGTGTCCCCGCGTTCGACCGAGACCGGCGCGCCCAGCAGGGACCGCACGCGTGCGTCCGAGGAGTACCGCGCGTCGATCGGGGTGACGTACTGCGCCCGCAGGGTCAGGTCGGCGTCGGGCATGACCACCAGCCGTTCGCGCGGCTGCCCGTCGCTCCAGCCGGCGAAGCTCGCGACACCGTCGCCGGCGACCGCGGGCGCGCTCACCGAGACGCGCGCACCGGCCGTCACCTGGACCGAGGCGCGGGGCACGCCGTTGACCGTGACCGGGCTCGGCGGGGTGGAGACGACGGTGAGCGTCCGGAGCTGCGGCAGGGCGACGAAGGTCTGCTCGGCGCGGACACCGGCGCGGTCGACGGCGCTCGCGGTGATCTGCAGCCGGGTGTCGTCGCCGTGGTCCTCGAACGGGACGTCGTACACGTCGCCGGTGAAGGAGATCCCCGGGTGGTCGTGGCAGTAGCCGCCGCTGCAGTGGACGAGGACGACGCTCCAGGTCACCGGGAGCGGCCCGTCCTCGGCGTCGACCGCCGACGCGGACAGGCGCACCCGCTCGCCGACGACGTACCGCTCGGCGGCCGGTGGTGCGGTCAGCGAGAGCGCAGGCACGCGGTTGCCGGGCACCACCGTCAGCGTCGCGGTGCCCGTGGCCCCCAAGGAATCGGTGACCGTCAACCGGGCGGTCACCGGGGCGGTGCCCGTCCCCTCGTAGGTGTGGGTCACCCGCGCGCCGGTCCCCCGGCGGCCGTCGCCGAAGTCCCAGGCGTACGTCAGGGCGTGGCCGTCGAGATCGAACGACCGGCTCCCGTCGAAGGTGAAGGAGCGCGCGGACGCAGGGTCGTTGGTGATGACGGCCTCCGCCGTCGGCGGGCGGTTGCCTGCGGCATGCACCAGGCGCTTGAGCCGGGAGCTCCCGATGTCGGCGTAGACGATGTCACCGTTCTCGGCCGCGCCGAACTTGACCGGCAGTCCGTTCTGGACGCCGAACCCCCCGGCCTCGGGCTGGCGCACGAGCCGGCCCTGGTCGTCGTAGCGCAGGGTGTACACCCGCTGGGAGGCGTAGTCGCCGAAGAAGTAGGCCCCCCGGTACTGCTCGGGATAGGACGCCCCGGTGTAGACGATGCCGCCGGTCACGCTGGTGCCCATCGGCCCGTGCGGATAGGCGTAGAGGGGGGCGGTGCTGGTCGTCCCGGCGCAGCCGGGCAGGTCGCGGTACCCGGGCGTCGGCCCGTTGCCCTCCCAGCAGGGCCAGCCGTAGCTGGCACCGGGCCGGACGAGGTTGATCTCCTCCCACGTGTTCCAACCGACGTCACCCACCAGCGGCGCGCCGGTGGCCGGGTCGAGGCTCACGCGGAAGGGGCTGCGGAACCCGCTGGCGTACACCCGGCTGCGCCAGGACGACGGCGCCGCGGCGTCGTAGAAGGGGTTGCTCGCCACGCCGCGACCGTCGGGCGTGACGTGCAGCAGCTTGCCGTACCCGGTGTTGACGTCGAGCGCGCGCAGCGCGGCCGGGTCGACGAACCGGAAGTCGGCGGCGTCACCGATGGTCACCCAGAGGGTGCCGTCGGGAGCGGCCACGATGCCGGTGATGGTGTGGACGTCGGAACCGATGGGCAGGTCCCAGATGACCCGCTCCGGGGCCAGCGAGGTGGGCGTGGCGCCCTGCACCGTGGCCGCGCTCAGCCGCATCGTCCACTGGTTGTTGACCATCAGCGTGCGGGCGAGGTAGATGACCTTGGACGTCGCGTAGTCGTGCGCCACCGCGATGCCGTTGAGGCCGAGGTCCTGGACGGTGACCACGGGGAGGTTGGCCAGCGTCCGGACCGTCCCGCCGTCGGCGGACACCCAGGCGACCCGGCCGTTCTTGCCGGTCGTGAAGTAGCTGCCGTCGGGTGCGTAGGCGAAGTCGGTCAGCAACTCGCTCTGGCCGCTCGGCATGTCCCGGACGGCGAACCCCGGCGGCAGCGAGGGCGCGGCCTGACCGGCTCCCGGCGTCACGACGAGACCTGCCGCGACCAGCGCCGCCACGATCGCCGCGCGCACCACGGCGGCATACCCGCCCTGACCTCGGCGTCTACGCGCCGCATTCCCCCTGATCACGGTCGGATGGGTATCAGCCGGACGAGGCCGACCACAATCAGAAGCCGGACGTGGCGGTCTCGGAGACCGCCACGGGCCCTCCATCCCCGAGCGTCGTCACGGAGGGTGTCGGGATGACGGCAGGCGCAGGCGGCGGACGGAGACCGGACGCACGAACGCCGCCGGGCGGATGCCCGACGGCGTTCGTGGCCTGCTGGGTGGAGCTGAGGGGAGTTGAACCCCTGACCCCCTCGATGCGAACGAGGTGCGCTACCGGACTGCGCCACAGCCCCTTCGACGAGTCAGCTTACCGTCCCGGCTCGCGGGTGCCACCACCGGGCGGCACCCGGCGAGCCGGGACGGCGACGCGTCAGAGATTGGCGACCCGGCGCGGCTCGTACTCGTCGATGTCGGCGAAACCGATGTCGTCGTCGTCCAGGCCGACCACGGCGCTGTGCTGCCAGCCGGCGGGAGCCGGCGTGCGAGCGGTCACCACGCGGCCCCGGAACTGGGCCACCGGGGCGAGGGGCACGCTGGGGTGCGGCAGGCCGGGCAGGACCTCGGCGGCGACGGTCTCGTGGACTTCCGGCGCGGGCCGCGGTGCGGGCGCGCTGCGCGGCTCGGGGAGGGTCGCCGGACGCAGCGCCTCGCGGGCGGCGGCACGGGCCGCCCGGCGAGCGGCCAGCCGCTCGCGGCGGGCCACCTTGCGCAGCACCAGCACGTAGCCGACGACGGCGACGTCCAGGACGAGCTGGGCGACCCACAGCCAGGAGCTGTACGCCACGGCGCCGACCAGGGCGAGGACGGCGAGCGCGACCAGGCCGCCGAGGGTCCGGCGACGCAGCGCGTGCACGTCGACCTTCAGCTCACCGCTGGTGAACAGGGCCTCGCGGTCGATGGACACCCGCTCGGTCTCGGCGTGCACCACCGGGCTCGCTGCCCGGCGCCGCTGCAGCGTCCGACCGGAGTCGGCACGGGCCGTCCGGTCGTCCTGCGCGTCGCCGCGGGTCACCACCATGGGCACGAGCACGACGAACCAGAGGACGACCAGAGCAGCCAAGAGCACGCCTGATCCCATTTCGAACACCACCCGTCACATGAGTCACTCGCGAGGGGGAGATTAGGCAGACGACCGCCCCGTTCGAGGGAGGCGCGCGGCGTGTCGCTGATCAGTCGTGTGACTGGTGTGACGAGCAGGCGGCGTGTCGACACGGGAGAGCAGGTCGCCGATCCGGCACCGTGCTATCGCCCCGGGTCACCGACCGACTCCTTCCTGCCAGCGGCCCAGCGCGCCCCGCGGCAGGTCATCGTCCAGCAGCGCGTACGCCAGGTGGTCCCGCCACTGCCCGTCGATGTCCAGGTAGCGGCGCAGCAGGCCCTCCTGGGCGAAGCCCAGGCGCTCCACCAGACGCCGGCTGGGCTGGTTCTCCGGGCGGATGTCGGCCTGCAGCCGGTGCAGCCCCATCTCTCCGAAGGCGTGGTCGCACACGAGCGCGACGGCGAGGGACGCCATGCCCCGCCCGGCGACCCCGCGGTCGATCCAGTAGCCGAGCCATCCCGACCGCAGCGCCCCGCGCACGACGTTGTCCACGGTCACCTGACCGGCGAGCCGGCCGTCGACGCGGATCGCGAGCGGCACCGTGACGCCCGTGCGCGCCCGCCGCGCCAGCGCCCGCCGCATGGCCCGGTAGGCCGCCGGGCTGTGCCGCGCCGCCCAGGGCATGGCGGCGGTGGGCTCCCACGGCCGCAGCCACTCCTCGTTCGCCGTCCGGAGCCGGCTCCACTCCACGGCGTCCCGGCGGCGCAGCGGGTGCAGCTCCACCGGCCCCCAGCTCAGCCGGGCCGGCCAGCCGGGGTGCGGTGCGGGTTCCAGCTCAGCCGCCAAGCAGGAGGGGCATGACGGTGACGAGGGCCCCGGCGGCCACCTCGGTGACGTCCTCGTCGACGACGATCAGGCAGTTGGCCCGCGCCATGCGGGCGAGGAGGGCATCGGTGCCGGTGCCCACCGGTTCGACGACGTAGCCGCCGTCGGGGTGGCGCATGACCGTCCCGTGCAGGTACTGGCGGTAGCCGAGCGGCGAGACCAGGGGCTGACCGGCGACCGCCTGGACGGTGCGGCGGAAGAGCTGGCGCTTGCCCAGCATCAGCCGGATCGCCGGGCGGACGAACACCTCGAAGGCCACCAGCGCGGCCACCGGCTCGCCGGGGACGCAGATGACCGGCACCTGGTCCCGGCCCAGCCGGCCGAAGCCCTGCACGGGACCGGGGTGCATGGTCACCTGACGGAACTGCATCTGGCCCAGCTCCCCCAGTACCTCCTGGACCATGTCGAGGCCGCCGGGGGCGAAGGTCCCCGCGATGAGCACCAGGTCGCTGCGCAGCAGCTGGCTCTCGAGCACCTCGGTCAGCCGGCGCCGGTCG
This sequence comes from Blastococcus sp. SYSU DS0617, assembly GCF_054051075.1. Classification (NCBI taxonomy): domain Bacteria; kingdom Bacillati; phylum Actinomycetota; class Actinomycetes; order Geodermatophilales; family Geodermatophilaceae; genus Blastococcus; species Blastococcus sp. SYSU DS0617. The sequence goes on along the minus strand of NZ_JBJHAO010000001.1, from coordinate 494,685 downwards.
GTCGGCAGGATCCCCGACCGGTAGGCCTCGGCGCCGGCGTCGCGGGCGGCCGCGGCCAGGGCGTAGCTGTTCACGTCGACGACCTGGCCCGGGGCCGGCGAGGTGCCGACGTCGACCAGTTCGGTGCCGGCGCAGAGCACGGCGATCCGCGGCCGCGGCCGGACCGAGACCCGCTCCCGGCCGACGGCCGCCAGCAGGCTGATCTGGGCCGGGCCGATCGGCGTCCCCACCTGGACGGCGGGGTCGCCGGGGGCGACGTCGTCACCGGTGCGGCGCACGTAGCCGCCGGCCGGCGGGCCGGCCAGGACCTCGACGCGCGCCGCGCCCTGGTCGGTCCACACGCCGGGGACGACGACGTCGGCGCCGGTGGGCAGCATCGCGCCCGCCGACACCCGGTAGGCCAGGCCCGGGCCGATCGACGACGGGACACCGGCGCCCGCGACCGCCTCGCCCACGACCGCCAGGGCGACCGGCGCGGCCGGCCGTGCACCGGCGACGTCCTCGGCCCGGACGGCGTACCCGTCGAGGGCCGCCTGGTCGAAGGCCGGCAGCGCGCGCTGGCTGATGACCTCCTCGGCGCAGAGCAGGCCCTGGGCGTCCAGCACCGCGAGCTCGATCGGATCGGGCTGCGGAACGCTGCTCAGGATCTCGTCGAGGTGCCGCTCCACGGTGCAGATGACCGACAGCGGCACGGACTCCGCCGGGGGCAGCGGGACCACGCCCTCCACCACCGAGCGCGGGGTGGGCAGCGGCGGCGTCATCGGCATGGCGACCTGCGCGGTGTCCCGGTACGCCCCGCCGGTCCCGTCCGTGCCGTGCTGTTCGCCGGTCATCCCCACCACCACCGTTCTGCCGTGCCGTCCGCCGTCCGGCGGCACCGGCCCGCGGAACTCCTCCGGCCCCGATCGGGAGCCGGCGCGACGCCCCGCGGCCCGATGGTCCCCCGGCGGGGGCCGCTCAGGACGACGACGCGCCCTCGGCGGGCAGCTCGTTGACGAACTCGTGCAGCCAGGCGCGCAGCGGAGGGCCGAGGTCGTCGCGCTCGGCGGCCAGCCGGATGACCGCCTTGAGGTAGTCCAGCTTGTCGCCGGTGTCGTACCGGCGGCCGCTGAAGACCACGCCGTGGACGGGCTCGCCGCGCTCGACCAGCGTGGCCAGTGCGTCGGTCAGCTGGATCTCCCCGCCCCTGCCCGGCTGCGTCTCGCGCAGCACGTCGAACACCTCCGGCGCCAGCACGTAGCGGCCGATGATGGCCAGGCTGCTCGGGGCCTCGTCGATCGGGGGCTTCTCGACCAGGCCGGTGACGGCGACGACGTCGCCGCCGTCGGTGCTCGGGTCGACGGCGACCGCCCCGTACTTGTCGATGTTCTCCATGCCGACGTCGAGCAGGGCGATGACGGAGCCGCCGTGCTCGGCCTGCACCGCGAGCATCTGCTCGAGCAGGTGGTCGCGGGCGTCGATCAGGTCGTCGCCCAGGAGGACGGCGAACGGCTCGTTGCCGACGAACGCAGCCGCCTGCAGGACGGCGTGGCCGAGCCCCTTGGCCTCGCCCTGCCGGACGAAGTGCACCTGGGCGACATCCGTCGAGGAGCGGACGGCCTCCAGACGGCCGGCGTCGCCCTTCTTCTCCAGCGCCGCCTCCAGCTCGGGGGTGCTGTCGAAGAAGTCCTCGATGGCGCCCTTGTTCCGGCCGGTCACCATGAGCACCTCGGGCAGGCCGGCGCGGGCGGCCTCCTCGACGATGTACTGGAGGGCCGGCCGGTCCACCACCGGCAGCAGTTCCTTGGGCACGGCCTTGGTGGCCGGCAGGAACCGCGTGCCCATCCCCGCCACGGGGATGACGGCCTTCCGTGCAGATCGTGCGCCCGGGCTCGTCATGGTCGCAGCCTAACTAGCCTGCCGGGATGACTCCTTGCCGAGATGCGGTCGCCGCCAAGTCGGCGCTCCGCGAGCAGCACCTCTCGGCACGCCGGGCGCGACCGGCGGCCGACCGAGCGGCGGCGGCCGCGGCGGTCGCCACGGTCCTGCTCGAGGAACTGGCGGCGGTCCGGACGGTCGCCGCCTACGTACCGGAGGAGACCGAGCCGGGGCACGGCCGGCTGCCGGCGGAGCTCGGCCGCCTCGGTGCGCGTGTCCTCCTGCCGGTGGTCGCGCCGCACGGGCGGGAGCTGGCGTGGGCGGTCGACTCCGGCCGGCTGGCCCCGGGGCGCTTCGGACTCCTGGAGCCGGTGGGCCCGCGGCTGGGTCCGGCGGCGGTGGGGACGGCGGAGGTCGTCGTCGTCCCGGCACTGGCGGTGTCGCGGGACGGGGTGCGGCTGGGCCGCGGCGGCGGCTACTACGACCGGGCGCTGCGGCACGCCCGCCCGGACGCCGTCGTCGTGGCGGTGGTCTTCGACGAGGAGCTGCTCGACGAGCTGCCCGCGGAGGCGCACGACCACCGGGTCACCGCCGTCGTGACGCCGTCGGGCGGGTGGCTGGACCTGCCGCCGCGGTGAGCTCCGGCGGGGCCGGTGTCGCGCGGCCCGGGTCCGGCGGACATCATCGGCGGTTCCTCCACCCGACCGGCAGAACGGAGCCCCCGTGACCACGCCCTCGCGGCTCGACGCCCGCGCGCTGCGCGACCTGGTGCTCGACCCGGGCTCGTGGCGGTCCTGGGACTCCCCCATCCCGGTGCGGGACGTCTCCGAGGAGTACGCACAGGAGCTGGCCCGCGCGGCGGAGAAGACCCGTCAGGACGAGTCGATCATCACCGGCGAGGGGTTGCTCCGCGGCCGCCGCGTCGCCGTGGTCGCCGGGGAGTTCGGCTTCCTCGCGGGCTCCATCGGGGTCGCCGCCGCCGACCGGCTGATCGCGGCGGTCGAGCGGGCGACCGACGAGGGGCTGCCGCTGCTGGCCGCGCCGGTGTCCGGTGGCACGCGCATGCAGGAAGGCACCGTCGCCTTCCTGCAGATGATCGGCATCACCGCGGCGATCGCGCGGCACAAGCAGGCCGGGCTCCCCTACCTGGTCTACCTGCGCAACCCCACCTTCGGCGGGGTCCTGGCCTCGTGGGGCTCGCTCGGGCACGTGACCATCGCCGAGCCGGGCGCCTCGATCGGGTTCCTCGGCCCCCGGGTCTACGAGTCCCTGTACGGGGAGCGTTTCCCCGAGGGCGTGCAGACCGCGGAGAACATGGCCGAGCACGGGCTCATCGACGCCGTCGTCCCGCACGAGGAGATCGCCGAGGTCGCCGACCGGGCCCTGCGCGTACTCGCCGCCCGGCAGACCTGGCACGTGGACGTCGCCGCCGCCGGCCGGCCCGCGGCGGACGACGACGACGGCGAGGAGAGCGACCACACCGCCTGGGACGTGGTGACCGCCTCCCGCCGGGACGACCGCCCGGGCGTGCGCCGACTGCTGCGCACCGCGGCCACCGACGTCGTCGGCCTGTCCGGCACCGGGGCCGGGGAGAAGGACCCGGGCCTGCTGCTGGCCCTGGCCCGGTTCGGCGGGGCGCCGTGCGTGGTGCTGGGGCAGGACCGGCGCGGCCAGTCGACGGCGGCGCCGCTCGGGCCGGCCGCCCTGCGCGAGGCGCGCCGCGGCATGCACCTGGCCCAGGAGCTGCGCCTGCCGCTGGTGACGCTGATCGACACCCCCGGCGCCGCGCTGTCCCGGGAGGCCGAGGAGGGCGGGCTGGCCGGTGAGATCGCCCGCTGCCTGCAGGACCTGGTGATGCTGCAGGCGCCGACGCTGGCCGTGCTGCTCGGGCAGGGCACCGGCGGTGGCGCGCTGGCGCTGGTGCCGGCCGACCGGGTGCTCGCCGCGGCCAACGGCTGGCTGGGCCCGCTGCCGCCGGAGGGCGCCTCGGCGATCGTGCACCGCGACACCGACCACGCCGGCGAGATGGCCGCGCACCAGGGTGTGCGGGCCACCGACCTGCGGCGGGCCGGCATCGTCGACCGCGTCGTCCCCGAGCGGCCGGACGCCGCCGACGAGCCGACCGAGTTCTGCCTGCGGCTGGGACGGGTGCTCGGCGAGGAGCTCGCGGGGCTGCTCGGCCGCGACGACACCGAGCGCTTCCGCACCCGGCTGCACCGGTACCGCCACCTCGGCCGCTGAGCAGCCGCGCTCCACGCCGGGATCAGGTGACCGGATCGTGGCGCCTCCTCCCTCGCGGTGGGCGGTGAGGGAGGAAGCCCGGAGGTGAGGGAGGACGACGATCGGGCGGTTCAGCGCGGGAGCTCGTCGCCCTCCTGGAAGCGCAGGCTGCGGTCGGGGTCCAGCCGGTCGAGCACCGCGCGCAACGCGTCACCCAGCACGCGGGTCTGCTCGCCGGTGAGCGGGGCGAACATCGCCTCCCGGACGGCGTCGACGTGGCCGGGTGCCAGCTTCTGGACGACGTCCCAGCCGGCGTCGGTGAGGACGGCGAGGTTGCCGCGGCCGTCCTCGGCCGAGCGCTGCCGCCGCACCCAGCCCCGCTCCTCGAGCCGGGCCACCGTGTGCGAGAGCCGGCTCTGCGACTGGTTCGACCGGCGGGCCAGGTCGCTCATCCGCCGGCTGCGGTCGGGCGCCTCGGAGAGCATCGCCAGCACCACGTAGGCGGCGTGGCTGATGCCGGCGTCGCGCTGCAGCTGGGCGTCGAGGGCGCGGGGCAGCAGCTCCGACACCGAGAGCCACGCCCGCCAGGTCCGCTGCTGGTCCTCGTCGAGCCACCGCTGCGCCACGGCGGAGACCGTACTGGTCACCCGCGGGCACCCACCACGGTCACGGGCGGGGGTTCACCCGGGTCCAGCCGCGTTCATCCCGGCGCCCGCCCAGCGCGGCCCGGCACCGCCGGCAGACCGCCTGCACCTCCTCCGCGTGCCGGCCGCTCTCCGGCTGGACGTCGGCCCAGCCGACGTGGGGGAAGCGGCGCAGCCCCGACCGGTGCAGCGAGAGACCGCAGACGGTCTCGTTGCGCCCGTGCTGCCAGCCGTGCACCTCGCCGGCCGGGTAGCGGATGCCGTCGTCGGGGTCGACCCACTGGTCCGCCGCCGCCACCGCCGCGTTCGCTGCCACGGGCACCTCCGTACCCGGCCGCACCCGTGCACGCACGGCCTCGCTGCGGTTCAGTCGTTGCAGCGCTCGACCAGGACGTACGAGGGGTCGCCCGCCACACCGAGCGCGTTCAGGAGGCCCCCACCAGCGGCCCCGGCGAGCACGCGCGGCTCCTCCTCGTCCCCGACCAGCCCCTCGCTGGTGAAGCCGGTGGTGTCGGTGAACTGCTCCAGGTAGCCGCGCATGACCGGCATGAGCTCGCCGGTCACCTCGAGCACTGCGAGGTAGCCGCCGGTCGTGCACCGGGACGGGAGCGGGTCGGTGATCAGCTCGCTGCCCTCCACGATGCGGAGGGGCGGAAGATCCGTCGACGGCGCCAGATCGGGCGCGAGCTCGTCGTCCGTGGCCGACGCCACCGGGCCGTCCGCCTCGAGAGGGGGCAGTTCCGGGGCGTCGCCCGGGTACCGGTCGGTTTCGAGGACGACGTAGCCCGCGCCGTCCTCGTCGACGAGGCCCCGCACGGACAGCACGGACACCTGCGACTCCGACATCTCCAGGCCCGACGCCGTGCACTCGGTGAGGAACGGACCGTCGACCGGGTCGTCCTCGGTCGCGTCGTCGCCCACGATCCGGTCGTCCTCCCCATCGTCGGGGCCGCTGCACTCCGCATCCACGCCGCCGTCCTCGGAGCCCACCGGGTAGCCCAGCTCCTCGGCTTGCCGGACGTATCTCTCGAAGACGCGCGGCAGGTCCCCGTCGACACGGAGGACCGCCAGCTGGCCCGCTGCGCCATGGGGGAACACCGCCCCGACCAGGCCCGACCCCGGCTCGATCTCGAACCCGCCGGCGAGCTGCCCGCTGGTGCGTACGACCTCCTCCGGCGATCCGGAGCACCCTCCGAGGGCCAGCACGAGGGCCGCTCCCACGACCAGTGCCGGGGCACCGCGCGAGGTCGTGCCTCTTACCTGGCCGCTGCGTGGCATGCGGGGATCACACCGCAGAACGGCACCTCCGTCCACCGGCTCGCCGGGCATCCCGGTCGCGGATCGGACGCGCGCGACGACGGTGCGTGGACGCACGGCCACCGGATGGCGCATCATTGGCAGTCGCCGGGCGAGAGTGCCAGCCCCGGCACCGACCTCCGCTCGACCAGGGAGCCCAGCACCGTGCCCACCTACCAGTACGCCTGCACCAACCCCGAGGGGAAGCACGAGTTCGAGGTCGTGCAGTCGTTCACCGACGCCGCGCTGACCGAGTGCCCCGAGTGCGGTGCGCCGGTGCGCAAGGTCTACGGCTCCGTCGGCGTCGTCTTCAAGGGCTCGGGTTTCTACCGGACCGACAGCCGCAAGGCCTCGTCGGCCTCGGAGAGCGCGTCCTCCGGCTCCTCGTCGTCGGACGGCTCCTCGTCGGGCGGCCCCACCCCGGCGACGCCGGCCGCGAGCAAGCCCGCCTCGACCTCCGGCAGCGGGGCCAAGGCCGCCGACTGACCGCCCCGTCCACAACCGGCGGGTCCGTCCACACCTGCTCCACCGCTCCCCCGCACGGCTGCTGACCGGGGAAGGCTCGGGGCATGCGCTTCCGCCGTCCCCGCTCCCCGGCCATCCTGGCCCGGCGGGTCGCCGCCGCTCTGCTGGCCGCGGTCGCGCTGGTGCTCGCGCTGCGTCCGGGGCCACCGGCGGGCGCGGCAGCACCGGAGGCGCAACCGGTGGTGGTCGCGGCACGATCGCTGGACGCCGGCCGGCCGCTCGGCGAGGACGACCTGGCCCTGGCCGGCTACCCGCCGGGAACCGCACCCGCGGGTGTCGTCGCCGAGCCCGGCCTGCTGGTGGGCCGGATGCTCGCCGGCCCGGTCGGTGCAGGCGAGCCGCTCACCGGCACCCGGCTCGTGGGGCCCGGTCTGACCACGCTGCTGCCGCAGGGGCAGGTGGCGGCCCCCGTCCGGCTCGCCGACCTGGCCGTGGCCGCGCTCGTGCGCACCGGCGACCGGGTCGACGTGCTGGCCACCGGTCCGGGCGCCGTCGAGGCCGAGACCCTGGCATCAGGCGTGCGCGTGCTGGCCGCCGGCGGCTCGGGTGAGGACCCGACGGCGGGGCTCCTGCTGGTGGCCGTCGACGCAGGCACCGCGGCCCGGCTGGCCGCGGCGGCGACCAGCGCGACGCTCACGGTGAGCCTCCCGCCGCCCTGACCGGCCGCGGCACCCGCGGGAAGCCCCCGCGGCGCTGTTGGATGGCGCCCATGATCAAGGGCTTCAAGGATTTCCTGCTCCGCGGCAACGTCATCGACCTCGCCGTTGCCGTGGTGATCGGCGCCGCGTTCACCGCGCTGGTCAGCCAGTTCACCGGTTCCTTCCTCGAGCCGCTGATCGCGCTCGTCGGCGGCGGGGGCCTGGAGGGGGGCACGTTCACGGTCGGCGACGAGATCTTCGACTGGGCGGCGTTCGTCAACGAAGTCATCACGTTCGTGCTGACCGCCGCAGTCCTCTACTTCGTGGTGGTCACCCCGATGAAGCGGCTGCTGGAACGGCGCGCCGCGGGCGAGGAGCCCGGACCGGTCGTGCCGACGCAGGTCGAGCTGCTCGTCGAGATCCGCGACCTGCTGCGCGCGCAGCAGGGCCAGGGACCGGGCGCCGGCCCCTCCGTCCCGGGGACGACGTCGCTGCCCGGCCAGCTCTGAGCTCAGTCGCTGCCCCAGTGCGGCGGCCGGTCCTCCAGGTAGCGCCGGTCGTCGTCGGACGTGTCGCCCGCCCGTTCCCCCCAGCCGACGTCGCTGTCGTCGGGTGCGCGCCGGGCGCCCGCCGGCGGCGCGGGAGCCGGCGCGGGCCCGTCCGGCAGCGGTTGCCCGAGCCCCTCGAGCACCTCCGCCGACGGCAGGGCCGCCAGCACCGTGCCCGGGACGGCGAGCTTGCTCCCCCGGGTGCCCGAGCCGATCACCACGAGATCGGCCGCGGCCACGGCTGCGTCGACCAGCACCGGCCACGACGAGGGCAGCCCGACCGGGGTGATGCCGCCGTAGGCCATCCCGCTCTCGGCGACGGCGACGTCCTGGGGGGCGAACGACGCCTTCCGCGCGCCCAGGTGGCGGCGGGCCAGCCCGTTGACGTCGGCGCGCGTGGTGGCCAGGACCAGGCAGGCGGCGAGCGTGGTCTGCCCGGCGCGACGGGCCGCCACCACCACGCAGTTCGCCGACGCCTCGAGAGGCACCCCGTAGGCGTCGGTGAACGCGGCGGTGTCGGCCAGCTCGTCGTCGATCGCGGCGACCCAGGCCGGACCGGCGAGCTGGGACAGGGCACCGGCGACCGGGGCTCCCAGCAGGTCGGGGTGCTCGGCGGCGGGCAGCCAGGTCAGGGAGCCCAGGACGGGCGGGATCGCGGCCACGCCTGCGATCCTGCGCCAGCGCGGATATCGGCTGCACCGCGGGGTCGGCCGGGCCAGGATGCTCACCATGATCGGTCAGCTGCACTCCGTCGTGATCGACGCGCCCGACGCCCACGCCCTCGCCGGCTTCTACGCCGACCTGCTCGGGATGGAGGTGAAGGGCGAGCCCGGGGACGAGTGGGTCGTGGTCACCGGCGCCGGCTACCGGATCGCCTTCCAGCAGGCCCCCGACCTGCGCCCGCCGGACTGGCCCGACCCGGAGCGCCCCCAGCAGTTCCACCTCGACATCCGGGTCGCCGACATCGCCGAGGCCGAGCCGAAGGTGCTCGCGCTGGGCGCTCGCCGGCTGCCCGGGGAGGGCGGCGACTTCCGCGTCTACGCCGACCCGGTGGGGCACCCGTTCTGCCTGGTGTGGGACGCGTGACCGCCGACCAGCCGCCGACCCCGCCGCCCTTCGTGGCCGCCATGGGGTTCCGGACGGGGGAGAAGAGCGGCACCCGGGTGACCGGACACGCCGTCTTCGGTCCCGATCAGCACACCCCGTGGGGCGTGGTGCACGGCGGCGTCTACTGCGCGATCGTCGAGACCGCGGCCAGCATCGGGGCCAGCGAGGCGGTGCGCGATCAGGGCCAGTTCTCCGTCGGCGTCAACAACAACACCGACTTCATCCGCTCGATGGTCGAGGGCCGCGTGGACGTCGTCGCCGAGCCGGTGCAGCAGGGGCGCACCCAGCAGCTCTGGCAGGTGACGCTGACCCGGTCCGACGACGGCAAGCTCGTCGCCTGGGGGCAGGTCCGGCTGCAGAACGTGCCGCTGCGCTCGGCCTGATCAGCTCAGGACGGCCGGATCCAGCACCACCTGGAACAGGGCGCGGGGGTCCTGCAGCGTGGCCGGGGGGCGCGCGGCCGAGCGCGGCACCACCCGTTCCCAGCGGGCCGGTCGCCGGTGCGGCAGCAGCTCGCGGCCCTGGAACAGGTAGTCCCCCACGACCTTCCCCAGCAGCAGTCCGGCGCCGTGCTCGACGGGCAGCGCGACGCGGTCCCCGGGGGCCATCTCGTCGAGGAAGGCCGACAGCTGGCGCAGGTCCTTGGCCGGCCGGCGGCCGGAGATCTCCTTGGACAGGCTCCGCAGTTCCACGGGATCCAGCCCCGTGGCGTCGACGTCGATGCCCGACTGGGTGCCCAGCCCCACCACCCCGGCGGCCAGGCAGGCACCCAGCTCGTTGTGCGCGCGGGGCCGGACCACCCACACGCGGACGCCGTCGGGCTCGGGTCGCGGGGGCACGTCGTCGGGGCCCGGCCACAGGTAGGGCAGATCCTCGGGCTCGGGACCGAACCGCTCGGTGAACCGGGCCCGGTAGAAGCCGGGGTCCTTGGCCACGAGGTTGGACCGGTGCGCGCGGTGCAGCTCCTCGTTCCCGATCCACGACGGCAGCAGCCCGGCCGCGGCGAGCTCCGCCTGCGGCCGGCCGACGACCTCGGGGGCGAACTCCCCGATCAGCGTCTCGGTGCTGTCGGCGAAGCCGCGCTCGCGCCAGACCCGCACCATCGCCAGCCCGTAGCTCACCAGCGCCGGGGTCCGGCCCCGCCACATCGTGACGGCCGGGTGGCTGGCCCAGCCGTAGTCGGGCAGCTCGAGCGCGCGCAGGATCTGCAGGGTCTCCACCCGCTGCTTGCCCAGCCGCGGGGAGTCCAGCAGCCGCGCGCTCTCCTCGAAGTCGGCCACCGGCACGAAGGTCTGCATCGCCCCCATCCTTGCCGAGCTGGGAGATGCACGCCGGATCAGCCATGGCCTCCCTGCAGGGGCCCGCTGCGAGCGTGCGAGCAGTGGGGCAGGGAGGTCCTTCCTCAACCGTCGAGCTCGCGCAGTGCGGTCTCCCAGCGGGCACGCCGCTGCGCGTCGTCCTGCTCCCACCAGGCGGTGCCGCGCTCCCCCAGCCCCGTCTTGGCCAGCTGCACCCGCGCCCGGGCCGCCGCCACGGCGGCGCCGTCCCCCGCCGACCTCGCCGTCCGCACCCCGGACCGACCGACGCCCAGGTGGTGCAGCAGCCGCTCGCGGACGTCGTCGGGCAACGCCGGGTCCGCCGTCCGCCAGCGCCGTCCGTCCACGACGAGAAAGCGGCCGTCGTCGGTGCGCTCGACCTCGCGGGTCATCCGGCCAGGCGTGCGGCCAGCGTCGGGAGCACCTCGCCCAGCGGGGCGTCGACCCGGACGTCGGCCTTGGCGTCGCCGCGGGTGGGGCCGGTGTTGACGATCGCCACCGGCACGCCCAGCTTCGCCGCGTGCAGCACGAAGCGGTAGCCGCTCATCACGGTCAACGACGAGCCCAGCACGACCAGAGTGCCCGCCCCGTCCACCAGGGAGAAGCAGTGGTCCACGCGGTCGCGGGGCACCGTCTCCCCGAAGAAGACGACGTCGGGCTTGAGCAGGTCCTCGCCGCACGCGAGGCACTCGACCATCACGAAGCCGTCGAGCAGCTCGTCGGGGAGCTCGGCGTCGCCGTCGGGGTTGATCTCGTCGACCCGCGGCCCGAAGCCGGGATTGGCCGCCCGCAGCCGCTCGTCGAGGGCTCCGCGGTCGGCGACGTCCCCGCACCCCAGGCACACCGTGCGGTCCAGCCCACCGTGCAGCTCGACGACGTCCGTCGCGCCGCCGGCCTGGTGCAGACCGTCGACGTTCTGCGTGATCAGGCCGCCCAGCAGCCCGGCGGCCTGCAGTGCCCCCACCGCGCGGTGCCCGTCGTTGGGCCGCGCGTCGCGCATCTGCCGCCAGCCGACGAAGCTGCGCGCCCAGTACCGGTGCCGACCGCCGGGGTCGCGGGTGAAGGTCTGGTAGGTCATCGGGGTGTGCCGGCGCAGGCTGCCGGTGGCGCCGCGGTAGTCCGGGATCCCCGAGTCGGTGGACAGGCCCGCGCCGGACAGGACGACGACGTCGCCGTCGGCCACCAGGTCGGCCAGGGCATCCAGCGAGGTGCCGGTCGCGGCAGCGGATGGGGCGAGGGTCACCGGCCCATGGTCCCCGCGAATCGGGGCCCGCGCCCGGATCAGCCGGCGGCGAGCTCGGCTTCGAGGCGGTGCAGCAGCTCGACGTAGACCCGGCCCAGGCCCTTGGGCGCGAAGGTGCGCTCGAAGAAGCCGCCGATGCCGCCGGCGCCGTCCCACGTCGTGCGCACCTTCACGGTGGATCCGCCGGTGCCCTGGGCCAGCACCGTCCAGGTGGTGACCATGGAGGAGTTCCGGTCGGTCTCCACCAGGGTGCCCAGCGCCGGCTCGGTGACGTCGAGCAACTGGTCGCGGACCCGCTTGGAGGTGGCGGCGAACTTCCAGTGCACCCGGGTGCCGGCGCCGTGTCCGCCGCTCTCGACGCGGTACTCGCTGAACTGCACGGGCAGGATCCGCGGGCGGACCGTCTCGTAGTCGGCCAGCGCCCGGGTCACCTGCTCGGCAGGCGCGGAGATGATCTTCTCGGCATGGACGACGACCTGGCTCATGGGGTCATCCTCCCCCGCGGCATCAGGCGGCCTGCACCTCGCCCTGCGGGAAGAGCCGGCGCAGGACGTCGGCCAGGGTGACCACTCCGACGACCGCCCCGGCGTCGACGACGACGGCGAGGTGGTTGCGGGTCTCGCGCATCGCCTTGAGCGCGGCGTGCACGGTGGTGCCGGCGTCCAGTTCGAACACCGGCCGGGCGAACGCGCCCACGGGCACGTCGTCGGCGGCGGCGAGGGTGTCGCGGACGTGCACCACGCCGGCGATGCGGTCGCCGTCGCTGGTGAGGATGCGCAGGTGACCGCTCCGGCGGGTGGCCGCCCGCACGTCACCGGCCGTGCCGTCGACGGGGACGGCGGTCAGGGTCGCTGCCGGATCGACCAGCTCGCGCACCGTGAGCTGTTCCAGCTCGAGCACGCCGGAGATCTGCTCGGAGAAGCTCGCCTCCAGCGCCCCGACGTTCGCCGAGTGCTCCACCAGGTGCCGCAGCGCGCCGGGGGTGTGGCCCACGGCCAGCTCGTCGACGGCCTCCACACCCACCCAGCGGAGCAGCCGGTTCGCTGCGGCGTTCAGCGCGCGCAGCAGCGGCCGGGAGATCGCCATGAATGCCCGCATCGGGACGGCGAGCATGGTGGCCGAGCGCTCGGGGTGCGCGATCGCCCAGGACTTGGGCGCCATCTCGCCGACCACCAGGTGGATGAAGGTGACGATGAGCAGCGCGAGGACGAAGGCGACGACGTCGGCGGCGACCAACGGCAGCCCCCAGTCCTCGAACAGCGGGGTCAGCCAGTGGTGCACCGCCGGCTTGCTGATCGCACCGAGCGCCAGCGTGGCGGCGGTGATGCCCAGCTGCGAGCCGGCCAGCAGGAGCGTCAGTTCCGAGGAGTTGCGCAGCGCGGCGCGGGCCGCCCGGCTGGTGGGCGCGGCCTCCTCGAGCCGGTGCCGCTTGGCGGCGAGCGCGGCGAACTCGACCGCCACGAAGAACGCGCTCAGGGCGACGATCGCGACGGTCGCCGTGACGACGACCGTCGGGCTGTCGGTCATCGGGACGTCTCCTGGGTACCGGCCGTGGCCTCGACGGACTGGCCGGCGCGGTCGGTGGGGTCGGTGCGGTCGGGCAGCTCCAACCGGACCCGCGACGGCACGTGCCGCTCGACGTCCAGCACCTCGACGCTCAGCAGCCGGGGCTCCGGCTCGTCGGCGTGCACCAGGTCGGCCGGGTCCGGCGGCAGCTCGATGGTCAGCCGCGTGCCGGGCTCCGGCAGGGTGCCGGCGGCGGCGATGACGAGGCCGGCGATGGTCTCGTAGTCCCCGCGGGGGAGGTCGACCGCGAGCGCCCGCTCCACCTCGTCGACGTGGACGTCCCCGGGCATCTCCCAGACACCGTTGCCCTCGACCGGGACGTAGTCGGGGCGCTCGTCGTCGTGCTCGTCGGTGATCTCCCCCACCAGCTCCTCGGCGAGGTCCTCGAGGGTGATCACGCCGGCGAAGCCGCCGTACTCGTCGATGACGCAGGCCATCTTGTTCTCCGTGTCGGAGAGCTGGTGCAGCGCATCGGGCAGCGACGTGAAGGTGGAGACGACGACGCAGGGACGGGCGATGGCGGTGACCGGCGCGCCGTCGTCCTCGGAGCTGGTCAGCAGGTCGGCCAGGTGCGCGACCGCGACCACGTCACCGGTCTCGCCGTCCAGCACCGGGTAGCGGGAGTGCCCCTGGGCCATCAGCTCGCGCAACTGGCCGACCGTGTCGGTGGTCGAGACGGTGCCCACCCTGGGCCGGGGGATCATCGCGTGCTCGACGTCGCGGTTGGGGAAGTCGAGGATGCGGTCGAGCATCATCGACAGCTCCGCGGGGAGGTTCCCGCTCTCCCGCGACTCCTCGAGGATGTGCTCGAGGTCGCGCGCCGTGGCGGCGTGCTCGACGTCGTGGACCGGCTCGATCCGGAGCGCCTTGAGCAGCAGGTTCGACGCCTGGTCGAAGATCCGGATGAGCCAGCCGAACAGCTTCATGTACAGCACTGTGGACGTCGCCAGCCACAGCGCGACCGGCTCCGGCCTGGCGATCGCGATGTTCTTCGGGAACAGCTCGCCGAAGAGCATCTGCACCAGCGTGGAGAACAGCAGCGCCAGGACCGCGCCGATGCCGACGCTCACGCCGGCGGGCACGTTGACACCGCCGAGCAGCGCGCCCAGCGACTGACCGATCAGCGGCTCGGCGACGTAGCCGACCAGCAGGCCGGTCACCGTGATGCCGAGCTGGGCGCCCGAGAGCATGAACGAGGTACGGCGCGTGACCGTCAGCGCCCGTTCGGCGGCCGCGTCGCCGGCCGCCGCGCGCGCGGACAGCGTCGAGCGGTCGGCCGCCATGTAGGCGAACTCCTGGGCCACGAAGTAACCCGTGACCGCGGTGATCGCCAGCACGACCAGCACACCCAGCAGCAGGGACAGGACTTCCATCACCGGCCACGCACCCCCTCACCGGCGGAGGGAGTCGTGGCCCGGGGACTGTGACTGGTACTCATGTCTCTCTTCGACGAGATGGCGGGCGCCGTGCGGCACTCGCGGGGGTCAACGGAAGCACGCGCCCCGACGTTCCGCGATCGGGCGAGGCGCGGGCGACGTCACCCGTGCTCGTGGAACCGGTGGACGACGGCGTGCCCCTTGCCGCGCCCGATCAGCCAGCGGTTGACCGGCACGGTGACGACGAAGGCGACCGCGAGGGCGAAGGCCAGCGACCCCCAGAACAACCAGCTGGCCACGCCGGCCTCCATTGCGCCGGGCACGAGCAGCATCACGGCGTTGTCGACGATCTCCATGACGGTGATGGAGACGGTGTCGGCGGCCAGCGCGACCGGGATCGCGGCGCTCAGCGCCAGCCCCGAGCGCATGACCGGGCCGATGGTGAAGGCGTAGCCGAAGAGGAACGCCAGCGCGACGGCCAGCGCGACGGTCTGCAGCTCCGACCAGCCCAGCGCCGTCCCGATGACCATGCCGAGCACCTCGCCGATCGCGCACCCGGTGAGGCAGTGCACCGTGGCGCTGACCGCCAGCCGGTTCAGGGCCGCGCCGGTCGGGCGGCCGTCGTGGGAGGAGTGGTCCATGCCTGGTCTCCGTCGGGGATCGGGACGATCGGTTCGACCGGATAACCGTACCCCCTGGGGGTATATTCCACAGCTGCCCGGGTTCCGCCCGCCGACCCCGCCGGCGCTATCGGGCGGCCGTGACCGCGTCCTCGACCGGCTCGTACAGCTCGGCGGCGAGCGACATCCCGAGCTCCGCCTCGGCCTCGAGCACCAGGTAGGCGCCGAACTCGCCGTCGAGGTCGAGCCACGGCACCGTCCCGTACGCGCCGGCGTCGGTGATGCGGTTGCTGTCGTCGCGGTCGACCCACCAGCCGAAGCCGTACCCCGTGCCGGTCACGGTCTGCCCGCCGAACACCTCGCCGATCCGGTCGGTCTGCATGCGCTCGACCGACTCCGGCTGCAGGACCTGCGTGTCGCCGCAGCGGCCGTCCCGCAGCTGCATGAGGAGCAGCTGGGCGTAGTCGGCCGGCTGGATGTACAGCCCGCCCTCCATGTGGGGGTTCTCGGTCGGGGCCAGCACGCTCACGTCGCCGTCGAAGCCGGCCGGGTAGCCGAACCCGCCGGCGCCGATCTGGGTCCAGTGGTTGTTGTAGCCGAGCGACTCGACGCCGCACGGCGCGATGTAGGTCTCCTCGAGCAGCTGCGACCACGGCTTGCCCGAGACGCTCTCGGCGACCGCCCCGGCGATCTGCCACTGCACTCCGCCGTAACGGAACTCGGTGTCGGGCGGCACGATGTCGCCGTCGTCGTCGGGCGTCGCCCAGGCGGTGGCCGAGCACTCCTCGAGCTCCGCCGTGGGCAGGAACTGGCAGAGGTACGGCCCGTACGAGGGAGTGGGCAGGAGTCCCACGAGGCCCGAGCTGCCCGACAGGAGCTGGGCGACGGTGATCTCGGGGTTGTGACCCGCCGCCCAGTCGACGTACTCGGCGATCGGCTGGTCGAGATCGAGCAGCCCCTGGTCTGCGAGGCGGACGAGGACCCCGGCCGTGACCATCTTCGACGCCGAGGCGACGAGCGACACCCGGTCGGCGTCGAACTCGCCGAAGTACTGCTCGCCGACGATCCCGTCGTCCTTCTCGACGACGACCAGACCAGCGCCGTCGAGGTCGTGCTCGGCGAGAAAGGCCTCGACGACCGGCTCGACCGCCGAGAAGTCGTACTCGCGTGCCTCCGCCGTCGAGGTCGACGGGGAACCGGAGGACTCCGCGGAACCGGCGGCGTCACCGTTCGAGCACCCGGCCACGACGAGCCCGAGCACGGCGAGCGCGCCGACCGTGCGCCTCCCCCGGCCGGGCGACGGGAGCCGACGACGAGAACGGACGAGGGTGGAGGTCACGATGCCTCTTTCGCCATGGAGGGACGACGACCGGGCCGGAGGTCCCGAGCGGGGACACCATGCCACGGACCCGCCACGGCTCCCCGGCACCACGTCGACGGGACGCGACCCGCGCGCCACCTGCCCCTGGTCCGCGCTCGCCGCCCGCAGGACACCGGCGATTGGCCCGCACGTCATCCGCCGGTCGTCGGCGCTGGACACATTCGCGACGACGTGTCCCGCGACCTCTGGAGCAACCGTGTCCTCTCGCCCTGCCCGGTCCCTCGTCTGCGCGGTGCCCGCCGCCGCCCTGCTGATCGCCGCCGCCGCGGGCCCCGCGGCCGCAGCACCCCGCGGCGCCGACCGGGGGTTCACCGAGGTGGCCACCTTCGCGGTGAGCGGTGAGGTCGCGGAGATCCTCGCGGTCACCCCGAACGGGCGCACGCTGCTCTACACCGACTCCGCGACCGAGGAGGTGGGGCTGGTCGACCTGACCCGCCCGGCGCAGCCCCGCGCCCTCGGCGCCGTCCCGGTCGGCGGGGAGCCGACGTCGGTCGCCGTCACCCGCGACGGCCGCTTCGCACTGGCCGTGGTGGACACGAGCTCCTCGTTCACCGCGCCCTCCGGGGAGCTGGCGGTCATCGACCTGCGCGCCCGGGCTGTGGTCCGGACCCTTCCCCTCGGCGGGCAGCCGGACTCGATCGCGATCAGCCCCAGGGGTTCGGTCGCCGCCGTCGCCATCGAGAACCAGCGCGACGAGGACGTCGTCGTCGACGGCGTCGAGGGCGGCCTCCCCCAGGCGCCCGCCGGCTTCCTGGCCGTGGTCGACCTGCACGGGGCGCCCGCGCACTGGACGGTCGACCGGGTCGAGCTGACCGGCCTCGAGGGCGCCGAGTACGCGGAGGACCCCGAGCCGGAGTACGTCGACATCAACCGGAAGGGGATCGCAGCGGTCACCCTCCAGGAGAACAACGCCGTGGCGCTGGTCGACCTCGCCTCGCGCCGCGTCGTGGACTCCTGGTCCGCCGGCACCGTGTCGCGTCCCGACGCCGACATCGTCGACGACGACACGGTCAGCTTCGACGACCCGTTCGAGGCGCCGCGCGAGCCCGACGCCGTCCAGTGGACCCCCGGCGGCAACCTGATCACCGCCGACGAGGGCGACCTCGCCGAGGAGCCCAGCGGCGGGCGCGGGTGGACGGTCTTCTCACCCCAGGGGCAGGTCGTCTTCACGGCCGGGGCCGGCGCGGAGCAGGCGCTCGCAGCGGACGGCCGCTACCCCGACGGCCGCAGCGACGACAAGGGCGCGGAGTTCGAGGGCGCCGAGGTCGCCTCGCTGCGAGGGACCGACTACGCCTTCATCGGCTCGGAGCGCGGCGACGCGGTGCTGGTCTACGACATCGCCGACGAGTCGGCGCCGGAGCTGCTGCAGGTGCTGCCGACGGGCGAGGCCCCCGAGGGGCTGCTCGCGGTCCAGCGCCAGCACCTGTTCCTGACCAGCAACGAGGACGACGGGACGATCTCGATCTTCCGGCTCGGCCGACGCTGAGGGACCGGCCAGGGGACGCGTCGCGTTCCCTGGCCGACCTGGAGCGCCTCCGCTACGGCCTGGCGATCGCCGTGCCGCTCACCTTCGCCAGCTCGGTGGCGACGACCGCCATGTTGGCCTGCCACAGGTCCTCCGGGGTCGGCGGCAGGATCTGCGCCCACATCGGCAGGCAGAAGCCGAGCATCTGTCCGGCACCGCGGGGGCGGCCGTAGAACCACATGTGGAAGTGCGAGCCACCGTCGCCCCAGCGAGCGACATGGACGCGCCCGATGCCACCGATGGCCTGGATCGCCCGGTCGAGCCGGACGATCATCTGCCCCAGCTCGCCGGCCAGCTCGCCGTCGAGGTCGTCCATGTCGAGGTGCTCACGGGTCTCGAGGAACACCTGCACCGGCACCCCTGACGGTTTGGCTGCGCTGACCCGCCAGTGCTGGTCGACCCAGATGTACTCGTCATCGGCGGCCGCACACGCGTGACAGGGGCCCCCGCCCGGCTCCCCCGAGCGTGGGCGGTCCGTCGGGTACAGCGGCTTGGGCTGTCGCACCCGGAGCTCACCCTCGAACGGGAAGATCGACCACTCCACGAACTCCGGCAAGGGCAGCGGCGAAGGCTCTCCGGCAGGTGCCATCTCCGGAGCATGCCGCATCCCGAGAGCGACCGGCTCACCCATACGCCGACCGGGATGCCGCTGTGCGCACCAGTCACCGCGCTTGCTGGTGCCCCCGGCAGGATTCGAACCTGCGACACACGGTTTAGGAAACCGATGCTCTATCCCCTGAGCTACGGGGGCCTCGGCACGACCAGCGCGCGGGACCGACGGCGCAGAGGCTATCCGGTGACCCGCCGGGAACCGCCGCCCGACCCGAATCGTCGTACGAAGAGAGACGAACCCGTTCCCAGGCGTTACGGTTCTGGGGCACACGTCGAGCTCCGGCAACGACGCCGGGGATGACGGAAGGTGGATGGCAATGGAGACCTCGGTGGTCGACGTCCCCGAGCGGGGACGGTTCGAGATCCGGCAGGGCGAGCGCGTCGTCGGACTGGCCAGCTACCACGTCGACAACGGCCAGATGACGCTCCCGCACACCGAGGTCGATCCCGCCATGGGCGGTCAGGGCATCGGCACGAAGCTCATCGACGCCGTCCTCAGGGCCGCCCGCGAGCGCGACCTGACCGTGCTGCCGTACTGCTCCTTCGTGCGCCGCCACATCCTCCAGCACCCGGAGTTCCTCGACCTCGTCACCGTCGAGGACCGGCCGCACTTCGGCCTGGAGACCGTCGACCGCTGAGCCGGCATCCCGGCACGCCGCCTACGCTGCGCGGATGCCCGAGGGCCACACCCTGTACCGCCTGGCGCGGGAGCAGTCGACGCTGTTCGCCGGGCGGCCGGTGCACGTCACCAGTCCGCAGGGCCGGTTCGAGGCGGGTGCCGCCCTCCTGGACGGCCGGGTGCTCGACGAGGTCTTCTCCTACGGCAAGCACCTGTTCGCCCGCTTCGGTGGTGACCACCTGCACGTGCACCTCGGCCTGTACGGCACCTACCTGACCGGCTCGGGCACGCCGCCGCAGGCGTCGGGCGCGCTGCGCATGCGCTGGGAGGCCGCCGGCCCCGACGGCGCCGGCGTCTGGACCGACCTGCGCGGACCGACCGCCTGCGAGGTGCTGCCCGCCCCCGAGGTGGCGACGATCCTCGACCGGCTCGGGCCGGACCCGCTGCGGCCCCGGGCCGACGGCGGCCGCGCCCACCGCCGCATCGCCGGCAGCCGCACCGCCGTCGGCGCCCTGCTCATGGACCAGTCCGTGCTCGCCGGCGTCGGCAACGTGTACCGGGCCGAGCTGCTGTTCCGTCACCGGGTCTCCCCCTTCCGACCCGGCCGCGCCGTGGACGAGGCGCTGTGGGCGCAGATGTGGGCCGATCTCGTGACGCTCCTGAGGTCCGGGGTCCGGATGGGCCGGATCGTCACCACCCGACCCGAGGACCGCACCCGCCGCGGCGGTGCCGTGCGCCGGGAGGACGCCCACTACGTCTACCGCCGGACCGGCCTGCCGTGCCGGATCTGCGGCACCGAGGTCCGCACGGAGGTGATGGTCGGGCGCAACCTCTACTGGTGCCCGACCTGCCAGGCCGTCTGAACGCTCCCCTCCACCGGCCCGCGCCGGTACCGTCGAGGGGGTGGGCATCGGGGGCACGCGTCGCGGCAGGCTGCGTTCGGCAGCCCTCGTTCCGCTGGCCGCCGCCGCCAGCGTGCTCGCCCTGCAGGCGCCGGCGGGCGCGGCGCCGTCGGAGTCCGAGATCCCGGTGAGCCCGTCCGGCGTCGACATCTCCCACCCGCAGTGCGACACCGACCTCCCCGACGAGCGCGCCTTCACCGTCGTGGGCGTCAACGGTGGGCTGGCCACGCGACCCAACCCCTGCCTGGCCGAGCAGCTCGAGTGGGCGTGGGAGTCCAATGGGTCGGTGCCCGAGCAGCCGGTCGCCCAGCTGTACCTGAACACCGCCAACCCCGGGCAGGTGCAGGACCTGGTCGACACGTGGCCCTCGGCCGGCGAGACGCCCTACGGCGACTGCGACGGCGGGAACTCGGCCGCGTGCTCCTGGCGGTACGGCTGGGAGCGCGCCCGGGCGAGCGTCACCGACTTCTTCCAGCCCGCGGCGCGCGACGCCGAGCTGGACACCGTGCCGTCCAGCTACCGCTGGTGGCTCGACGTCGAGACGATGAACACCTGGCAGACCGGGTCCGACGACGCCCGGGAGCGCAACCGGGCAGCGCTCGAGGGCATGGCCGCCTACCTGGACTTCCGCGGGGCCGACGTCGGCCTCTACTCGACGGGCCGGCAGTGGGCGCGGATCGTCGGCACCGTGCCCGCCGACAGTCCGCTCGCGGGGCTGCCCAGCTGGCTCGCCGGATCGGTCAGCCTGGGTCAGGCCGTGGCCGCCTGCGACACGTCGCCGCTGGTCCCCCGCGGCCGGGTCACCATGACCCAGTACGTCCCCGACGACCTCGACCGCAACCACTCCTGCGGCTGAGGTCGCCGAGGTGCCGGGAGCAGGTCAGACGGCGCCCTTGCCGGCGTCACCGGCCGGCAGCGGCGTGAGGCGGCGGACGTCGGGAGCGGCGGCGAGCTTGCCCGCCAGCGCGGCACCCAGCGTGGTCAGCGGCTCGGCCTTGCCGTGCGCCTTCATCGCGTCGGCGTCGGCCCAGCGCTCCACCATGACGAAGCTGCCGTCGGCCTCGTGCAGGGCGTAGAGCTCGCAGCCGGGCTCCTCGTGGACCTTCGGGACCGCGGCCTGCAACGCCTCCCGGACGGCGTCGATGGCGTCGGGCTTGGGCGTGATGGTGGCGACGACGACGATGGACAAGAGAGGGCCTCCTCGAGCGACGGTGATCGGGAAGCCGGGCGCGCGCTCTGGTGGAGTGGCCCCGGCCACGTCAGGATGCCAGTCATGGTCGCCGACGGTTCCGCCGCTCCCCCGTCCGAGCGCCGCCCGCTGCGCGTGGCGATCATCGGCGCCGGGCCGGCGGGCATCTTCGCCGCCGACGCGCTGACGCAGCAGGACGACGTCCCGGTGTCGGTGGACCTCATCGACCGGCTGCCCACGCCGTTCGGGCTGGTCCGGCACGGCATCGCCCCCGACCACCCGAAGATGCGCGCCATCCGCGAGACCCTGCACCGCAGCTTGGACCAGCCGCTGGTGCGGTTCGTCGGCAACGTCGACGTCGGCGTCGACCTGTCCCTGGAGGAGCTGCGCGCCCACGTCGACGCCGTCGTCTACACCTACGGGGCGGCGCTGGACCGGCGCCTGGGCATCCCGGGTGAGGAGCTCCCCGGCAGCCTCGCGGCCACCGACGTCGTCGCCTGGTACTGCGGGCATCCCGACGCCGACCGCGACCGGGTGGAGGCCGCGCTGGCCGGCGCCCGCTCGGTCGTCGTCATCGGTGTCGGCAACGTCGCGCTGGACGTGGCGCGGGTCCTGGCCCGCACGCCCGAGGAGCTCGAGCCGACCGACATGCCGCAGCACGTCCTCGACGTCCTGGCCGCCACGCCGGTCGAGCAGGTGACGGTCCTCGGCCGCCGCGGTCCCGCGCAGGCCACCTTCACGACGCAGGAGCTGCGCGAGCTCGACGACATGGCCGCCGCGACCGCGCTGGTCGACCCGGCCGACCTGGAGCTCGACCCGGCCAGCGAGGAACGCGCCGCCGCCGACCGCGTGGTGGGCCGCAACCTCGGGGTGCTGCGCGGCTGGGCCGAGCACGCGCTCGAGGCCGGCCGCATCCCGCTGCGGCTGCGCTTCTTCCGCCGGCCGGTGCGGCTGCTCGGCGAGGACCGGGTCACCGGTATCGAGGTGGAGCGCACGGCCGTCGACGGCGACGGGCGCGCCGTCGGCACCGGCGAGCTGGAGGTGCTGCCGGCCGACCTGGTCGTCCGGTCGGTGGGCTACCGGGGCACGCCGCTGCCCGGGCTGCCGGTGGACGAGGGCAGCGGGACGGTGCCGCACGACGGCGTGGGCCGGGTGCTGCGGGACGGGCAGCCCGCAGCCGGGGAGTACGTCGCCGGGTGGATCAAGCGCGGGCCCAGCGGCGTCGTGGGCACCAACAAGCACGACGCCCGGGAGACCGTGGCCGCCCTGCTGTCCGACGCGGCGGCCGGGACGCTCGCCGTCCGCGGCGACGTCGACGACCTGGTGACGACGCTGCAGGCCCGCGGCGCCGAGCCGGTCCTGCTGGAGGACTGGCGCGCCATCGACGCCGCCGAGGTGGCGCTCGGGGCCAGCCGCGGCCGGGCGCGCACGACCCTGCACGAGCGCGAGGCCCTGCTCGCCGCCATCCGGGCCGCCACCGCCTGAGCCGGCGGCAGGAGCGGTCAGGCCACCGCGTCGAGGAGCGTGCGGGCCACCGTCTCGTCGGCCGCCGCGACGAACCGGACCTTGCCCCCGGGCTGCGGCGGGAGCTCCACGGGCCGTCCGTCCGCGGTCAGCGCGGCTCCTCCCGCGGCCAGCAGCACGGCGAGCCCGCCGGCCACGTCGCGCACCTCGGTGCCGGTGCGCTCGACGTCGTGCCAGGCGGCGGCCGCGCCGTCGGCCACCAGGCACAGGTCGACCGCCGTGCACCCGGTGATCCGCACCCGCCGGGCCGCGCCGATCGCGCCCCCGTCCAGTGCGCTGGGGACGACCACCGTGCCCCCCGCCCGCGTGCGCACCGGCACGCCGTCCCGCTCCGCGCGGCCCTCGATCGCCGACCACCGCCGCCCGCAGGAGAGATCGACGACCAGGCCCGCGACCGGCCGGCCCTCGTGGACCAGCGCGGCGGAGAAGGCCCACGGCGGCAGCCCCGCCCGGTAGTTGCCGGCGCCGTCGAGCGGGTGGACGACGACCCACGGACTCCCCTCGGCTCCCGGCCGGTCGCCGCCCTCCTCGCCGAGCACCGGCACCCCGAGCGCGCCCAGGACCCCGACCGCCGCGGCGTGCGCGGCCTCCTCCGCGGAAAAGTCCGGGCCGCCGTCGTCCGTGGTGTGCCTGCCGACGTCCCGCGCCAGCGCGACCGCCGTCTCCACCCGCGTGGCCGCGAGGGCGGCGAGGTGGGCGAACCGGAGCGCCAGCGGGGCCCGTTCCGGTGGGGCAGGCACCGAAACGCACCGGTCGGTGGCCAGGTGCCGGACGCGGTCGCACCCCCAGGTCGCGGCCGCCGCGAGGACCCCGGGGTGGTCGAGGGGGACACCGGCCCGGCGGACGACGACCGCCTCGGCGGTCGCGTCGTGCGACCAGTGCCGGCGCAGCAGCACGACCTGCCCCTCGGTGCCGATGAGCACCCGCGCGCCCGGCTCGACCATCGCCGGGGCCAGCGCCGGGGCCGACAGGCCCAGCGCCTCCCCGACCGCCGTGAGGTCGGCACCCGTCGCGGTCCGCAGCGCATGTGTGGCCTGGGTCACCCGGCCAGTATCCGACACCAGCGGAACGGATCCGTACCGGGACCCCCGCGCGGCGACGGGCTCAGCCGAGTTCGAGCCCGCGCAGCGTCTGCACGGCCAGCTGGTCCCCGGCCTCGGCGCCGAGCCGGAACTGCTCCACGGCGCCGTCGAAGTCACCGCGGTCGGCCAGCAGCACGGCGAGGTTCTGGTGGCAGTACACGTCCCCGGCGGCGATGCCGGCGCGGAAGGCCTCCTCGGCGGCCTCGTCGTCGCCGAGGTCCTCGCGGTAGAGGTTGCCCAGGGGCAGCCAGGCCACCTGCTCACCCAGCTTGGCGCCGCGCTCGAGCACCGAGCGGGCCTCGGCTCCGCGGCCGCTCTCCCGGAGCAGGTGCGCCAGGTCGGTGCGGGCGGCCGGGAAGTGGTCGGCACCCGCCCGCAGGTCGGCCTCGAGCGCGGGGTCCAGGGTCGAGCAGAACCGCCAGCAGGCGAGGACGCCGGCGGCCTCGGCGTCACCGGCGGCGGCGATCTCCTCGGCGACGGACATCGCCTCCTCGCGCTCCCCCTGCTCGCGGAGCAGGAAGGCCAGCTGCAGGCCGCCCTCGAGGTCGCCGGCGTCGACGGCGCCGCGGTAGGCCCGCATCGCACCGGCCAGGTCGCCGAGGTCCTCCAGCACGAGGCCGAGGTTGCGCCAGGCGTCGGCCTCGCCGCCGGCCAGCGCCACCTCGTAGGCGTCGACCGCCTCCTGCCACCGGCCCTGGGCGGCGAGGGCGTTGCCGAGGTTGAACGACGCGACCGTGTCACCGGCCTGGGCGGCCCGCCGGAAGCACTCCTCGGCGTCGGCGTGCCGGCCGGCGTCGGCGAGGTCGCAGCCGAGATCGATCAACGCGTCGCCGTCCCCGGAGGCCCGCAGCCGCCGGAGGCGCCTGTCGAGGTCCTCGGTCATGCCGGGAATGATCGCGGGCACTCCCCCGCCGGCGCGCCGCTCGCGGGGGTGACCTCACCCCAACGGGAGGGTCAGGGGCGGGTGAGGGGCGAGTCAGCTGCCGAACGCCTCCCGCCAGGCCGGCAGCAGGGTGCTGCGGGTCCACTCCAGGTAGGGCTCCTGCTGGTCCCCACCGATCTGCACGAGGGCCAGGTGGGTGAAGCCCGCGTCGGCGTACTCCTTGGCCGCCTCGATCACCGCGGCGACGTCGTCCCCGCACGGGATGCTGCTCTCGACGTCCTCCTCGCGGACGAACTGGGCGGCGGCGTCGAAGGCCGCCGTCCCCGGCAGCTCGGCGTTGACCTTCCAGCCCAGGCCGAACCAGCGGAACAGCGTGTGCGCCCGGGTGACGGCGGCAGCCTTGTCCGTGCCGTAGCTGATCGGCATCTGCGCGACCTTCGGCTTGCCCTCGCCGCCCGCGGCCTCGAACGCCTCGACCAGCTCGGCCAGGGGATCGGTCGCCACCAGCACGTCGGCCAGCTCGCCGGCGATCGTGGCCGCCTGCTTCCCACCGGCGGCGAAGCCGATGGGCACGCGCTTGTCCGGCAGGTCCCAGAGCTTGGCCGACTCGACGTCGAAGTGCTCACCACGGAAGTTGGTGTAGCCCTCGCCGTCGAACAGGTCGCTGATGATCTGCAGCGCTTCCATGATCATCTCGTGCCGGACATCGGCGGGCGGCCAGCCGGCGCCGACGACGTGCTCGTTGAGGTTCTCGCCGGCGCCCATGCCGAGGGTGAACCGGCCGTCGGAGATGATCTGCAGCGTCGCGGCCTGCTGGGCCACGACCGCCGGGTGGTAGCGGAAGATCGGGCACGTCACGTAGGTCATCAGCGGGATGCGGCTCGTCGCCTGGGCCACGGCACCGAGCGACACCCACGCGTTGGGCGAGTGGCCCATCTCGTCCAGCCACGGGAAGTAGTGGTCGCTGCTCACCGCGAAGTCGAACCCGACCTCCTCGGCGCCCACCACGTGCCCGACCAGGTCCTTCGGCCCGGCCTGCTCGGTCATCATCGTGTAGCCCAGTTGCATGCCCATGCCGCGCGGCTACCCGGACGCCAGGAGGGCAATCCTCAGAGGCGCTCGGCGGCCAGCGCCTCCCGCATCTTGATCTTCCCGCCGGTGCGCAGCAGCGCGCCGGAGTAGATCCGCCCACCCAGCCGGACCACCAGCCCGATGGCCAGCACCATGAGGACGACCGCCAGCGCGATCTCCCACAGCGCCACGTCCCCCGCGGCCTGCCGCACCGGCATGACCAGCGGGGACAGACCGGGGATGTAGGACGTCACCCGCGCCAGCAGACCGCCCGGGTCCGCCGCGGCCTGGATACCGATGAAGAAGCCGACGATCAGCACCATCGACGTCGGCATCAGCACCGTCGCCAGGTCCTCCTGCCGGCTCACCAGGGACGCCGCGACGGCGAAGACCGCGGCGTACCAGGCATAGCCGAGCACGAACCAGGCGATCACGATGGCCACGGTGCTGATCAGGTCGCCCGGGACGTCGACGACGTCGAAGGCGAGCGCGGCGGCGACGGCGACGACGCCGATGGCCACGATCTGCCCCAGCGCCAGCACGCCGAGGCCGAGGATCTTGCCGGCGAGCAGCTGCCACGGGCGCATCGTGGCCAGCAGCAGCTCGACCACCCGGCTGGACTTCTCCTCGACGACGCCCTGGGCGATGAACTGGCCGAAGAGGATCAGCAGGCTGTAGAGGATGACCACGCCGAAGATCGCGGTCACGATCCGCTGCTGGTCGGCCGCGGCGTCCTGGTCGAGTGCCGTGACCGCGACCTCGGGCACGTCCAGCTCGGTGATCCCGGCCGCCCCGAGCTGCTCGGCGACCGCGACCTGCCCGACGGCGCCCTGGACGATCGACTCGAGGGTGCTGCCGCCCGACTCGCGCACGAGCAGCTCGGCGTCGTCCCCGGCCAGCAGCGCACCCTCGACGTCCTCGTCGTCGACCGCCGTCCGGGCCGCGGCCTCGTCGTCGAACTCGACCACGGTGACGTCGACATCGAGGGCCTCGCCCTGCGCCTCCAGGGCGGTGACCAGGGAGGCATCGCCCCCGACGACGCCCACCCGGGTCTCGTCGTCGCCCGAGCCGACGAGCACCTGGAACAGCATGGCGCCGACGATCACCAGCAGGATCACGACCGAGCTGATGATGAAGCCCTTGTCGCGGATGCGGCTGGACACCTCGCGCGCGGCGACCAGCCGGACCAGCGACGCGCTGGAGGGCTCGGAGTTCGTGGGTGCGGTCACGCCGCCACCTCCTGGGTGCTCGGGGCCGCGACGGCTCCGCGGAACAGCTCGACGAGGGTGGGCTGCTGCCAGGCGAAGTGGGTCACCCGGCCGGTGCGCAGCGCCGCGGAGAGCACGGACTGGTCGTCGGCGTCCGGCGCCAGCTCCAGCAGGGTGTCGCCGGCCTGCTCGGACACCACGCGTACCCCGGGCAGGCCGTCGGCCCAGCGCGGCGCGGCATCGGGGACGACGACCCGCAGCAGCCGGCCGGCCTCGCGGCGGCGGAGCTCGTCGACGGTCCCGGTGGCGACCATGCGGCCGCGCGCCAGGATCCCGACGGAGTCGCACAGCCGCTCCACCAGGTCGAGCTGGTGACTGGAGAAGACGACCGGCACGCCCTCGCGCACCTGGGCCAGCAGGGCGTCGGCCAGCGAGTCGACACCGACGGGGTCCAGCCCGGAGAACGGCTCGTCGAGGATGAGCACCTCGGGGCGGCTGACCAGCGCGGCGGCGAGCTGCACGCGCTGCTGGTTGCCCAGCGACAGCTTCTCCACCGGATCACCCCGGCGCTCACCGAGGCCGAGTCGCTCCACCCAGTCCTCCGACGCCTTCGCGGCCGCGGCGCCGTCCAGGCCGTGCAGCCGGGCGAAGTAGGCGACCTGCTCGCCGACCTTCATCTTCGGGTAGAGACCACGCTCCTCCGGCATGTAGCCGACCCGGCGGCGCGTGGCCTGGTCCAGCGGTCTGCCCTGCCAGCGGACCTCGCCGGCGTCGGCGCGGACGAGCCCCATCGCGATCCGCATGGTGGTCGTCTTGCCGGCCCCGTTCGACCCGCAGAACCCGAACATCGAGCCGGGGGCGACGGTGAACCCGACGCCCTCCAGGACCCGTACGTCGCCGAAGCTCTTGTGGAGCCCGTCGAACTCGAGCACCTGTCCTCCTGCCGTCGTCCTGACTGTCGCCCGACCGTATCGGTCCGAGGTGTCCGGATCGGCTCCGTTCCCGTGGACGCCGCGGGACCCATCGGTGACCGGTCGCGCACGCCGTCGTCCTGCGGTGTCATCGGGCCATGAGCGAGGGCAACGGTGTGGCGCAGCCGCCGACGGGAGTGGGCCTCGACGGCCTCGCGAGCGCCGCGGCCGGCTGCCGGGCGTGCGAGCTGTGGGAGCCGGCGACCCAGACGGTGTTCGGGGAGGGTCCACCGACGGCGCGGATCGTGTTCGTCGGCGAGCAGCCCGGCGACCAGGAGGACCGCACCGGCGAGCCGTTCGTCGGGCCCGCGGGCCGCCTGCTGGACAAGGCGCTGGCCGACGCCGCCATCGACCGCCGGGACGCCTACATCACCAACGCGGTCAAGCACTTCCGCTTCACGCCGAAGGGGAAGCGGCGGATCCACCAGACCCCGGGCACCGAGCACCTACGGGCCTGCCGTCCGTGGCTGGCGTCCGAGCTCGCCGTCCTCCGCCCCGAGGTCGTCGTCGCCCTGGGGGCGACGGCGGCCAAGAGCCTCATCGCGCCGTCCTTCCGGATCACCCAGGACCGCGGGCGGCTGCTCCCCTGGGCCCTGCCCGGCCTCCCGCCGCCCCCGGTCACCGACGAGGCGGACGACGACGAGCCCGACGAGGCCGCACCGAGTCAGACGTGGATCCTCGCCACGGCCCACCCGTCGGCGGTCCTGCGCACGCCGGAGGAGGCGCGCGCGGCCGCCTTCGGCGCGCTGGTCGAGGACCTGAGGGTGGTCGCCGCCGCGCTCGCCTGACCGCGCGGGCAGCAACTACGGGGAACGAGAGCTTCGCGACCGCTCCGCAGGGCCACCTTCCCCGCAGTTGCGGCGCCCCGGCACTCAGACCGCGGACCGCGAGGCGCGGAAGAGCCAGAACGAGGGCACGAGCACCGCGACCAACGCCATGGCGAGCACGACGACGACGCCGCCGGACACCATCGCCACGCTCACCGACGCCGCGCTCGCCAGCGCACCGGCCCGCAGGTCGCCCAGCCGCGGCCCCCCGGCGACGACGACGATGAAGACGCCCTGCATGCGACCGCGCATCTCCTCCGGCGCCGCGAGCTGCAGCATCGAAGAGCGCAGCACCGCGCTGACCATGTCGGCGGCCCCGGCCACCGCCAGGCAGAGCACGGCCAGCCACAGCGCCTGCGCCCAGCCGAAGCCGACGATCGCCACGCCCCACACCGCGATGGCGCCCAGCACCACCGCTCCCTGCCGGTCGACCCGCGACACCCAGCCCGAGGTCAGCCCCATGAGCAGCGCGCCGATGGAGACCCCGGCGAACAGCCAGCCCAGGGAGTTGGGCGAGTCGGCGAACCGGTTCTCCGACAGCTCGGGGAAGACCGCCTGCGGCCAGGCGAAGCACATCGCGATGATGTCGACGACGAAGGTCATGAGCAGGACCGGCTGCGTGCGCAGGAAGACGAATCCCTCCCCCACGCCGCGCACGGCGGCGCCCAGCCGGAGCGGTCCGGCGTTCCGCCCCGGCGGCAGCGACGGCAGCCCCCGCAGCAGGAGCGCCGCGACCAGGAACCCCAGCGCGTCGACGGCGTAGGCCAGGAACAGCTCGCCCACTCCGATGAGGACGCCGGCCAGCAGCGGGCCGACGATCACGCCCGCTTGGCGCACGGTCATGGACAGCGCGTTGGCCGCGGGCACCCCGGCGGGCCCGACGATCGCCGGGATGACGGCGCTGCGGGTGGGCTGGTTGACCGCCGCGAACCCCGAGACGCAGGCCGTCAGCACCCACAGCACGGCGAGGTTCCCCTCACCCGGCAGCAGCGCCTGCAGCGCCAGCAGCGCGCTGGTGACGGCGGCGCCCACCGACGTGATGAGCATGAGCCGGCGGCGGTCCATCGAGTCGGCGATCGCACCGCCGAGCAGACCGAAGACGATCAGCGGCACCAGCGCGACGATCGAGGTCACGCCGACCATCAGGGAATCACCGGTCAGCGCGTAGACCTGGAAGGGGACGGCGACCAGTGTCATCTGCTGGCCGAGCATGGTCGCGGCCACGCCCCAGAACAGCCGCCGGTAGGCCGGGTTGCGCAGCGGCGTGGTGTCGATGGCCCAGGACCGCCGGCGGGTCACGGGGACCGGCTGCTCGACCGCCTTGCCGCCCTCGACCGGGTCGACCGGCGACGTCACGGAATCATCGGTTCGCTACCGCGGGCCGCTCCGCTCCTCGCTCGCTGGCGCTCGCTGCGATGCTCACGTCCCTGTCCGCTCACGGCGCCAGTCGCTGGACCACCCAGCCGCCGCCTTCCTCGTCGTCCCGCACGAACCGGATCCGGTCGTGCAGCCGGTCCGCGCCCCCCTGCCAGAACTCCACCCGCTCGGGCACGACCCGGTAGCCGCCCCACGTCTCCGGGCGCGCCAGCTTCCCCTCCGGCGTCTGCTCGTCGAGCCGGCGGACCCGCTCGGCCAGCTCGTCGCGCGAGTCCACGACCGTCGACTGCACCGACGCCGCGGCCGCCAGCTGCGCGCCCCGCGGCCGCGGGTCCCACAGCGCGTCGGAGGCGGTGGCGCCGATCCGCTCCACCGCCCCGGTCACCCGCACCTGGCGCTGCAGCGGGTGCCACGGGAAGACCAGCGCGGCCCGCGGGTTGACCGCCAGCTGCGCGCCCTTCGCCGAGGCGTAGCTCGTGCCGAAGACGATCCCGCTGGCGTCGTACCCCTTCATGAGCACGATGCGCGCGTCCGGTGCGCCGTCGGCGTCGGCGGTGGCGACGACGACGGCGTTCGGCTCGGGCACCTCGGCGGCGACGACGTCGGCGAACCAGCGGTCGAACTGCTCGACCCAGGTGGGTGCGACGTCGGCCTCGCTCAGCTGCCCCAGCGTGTAGTCGTTGCGCATGCGGGAGAGATCGGGCACGCCGCCATGCTGACACCGCGGCGGCCGGCCGGCTCGGGAGAGCCCGCGGGGCCTTCCGGCGACGGCCCCCACTTGCGCCGGGCGTGTCCCCACGGCCTAGGGTCGGCAGGCAATCGTGCGGCATGTCCTATGCGCGCACGGGTCCCGCGCGCAGAGGAGCATGCGAGATGGCCGACGACTTCGTACCCGGCCTGGAAGGCGTCATCGCCTTCGAGACGGAGATCGCTGAACCCGACAAGGACGGCGGTGCGCTCCGCTATCGCGGCGTCGACATCGAGGACCTCGTCGGGAAGGTGACCTTCGGCAACGTCTGGGCCCTGCTGGTGGACGGCAAGTTCGGCCCCGGCCTGCCCCCGGCCGAGCCCTTCCCGATCCCGGTCCACACCGGTGACGTGCGGGTGGACGTGCAAGCCGCGCTGGCCATGCTGACCCCGATCTGGGGGTACCGCCCGCTGCTGGACATCACCGACGACGAGGCACGCGAGGAGCTCGCCCGGGCCGCCGTCATGGCGCTGTCCTACGTCGCGCAGTCGGCCCGCGGCATCGGCACGCCCGCCGTTCCGCAGAAGCGGGTCGACCAGGCCTCGACGATCGTCGAGCGCTTCATGGTCCGCTGGCGCGGCGAGCCCGACCCCCGCCACGTCGCCGCCGTCGACGCGTACTGGACGTCGGCCGCCGAGCACGGCATGAACGCCTCCACGTTCACCGCCCGCGTCATCGCCTCCACCGGCGC
Source organism: Blastococcus sp. SYSU DS0617 (assembly GCF_054051075.1). NCBI lineage: Bacteria > Bacillati > Actinomycetota > Actinomycetes > Geodermatophilales > Geodermatophilaceae > Blastococcus > Blastococcus sp. SYSU DS0617. The sequence continues at coordinate 463,119 of NZ_JBJHAO010000001.1, read as the reverse complement.
CGACGTGGCCGCCTCGCTCTCCGGCGCCATCGGTGCGATGTCGGGTCCGCTGCACGGCGGCGCCCCCTCCCGCGTCCTGCACATGCTGGACGAGGTGGAGTCGACCGGGAACGCCGAGAAGTACGTCAAGGACCTCCTCGACAAGGGCGACCGGCTCATGGGCTTCGGCCACCGCGTCTACCGCGCCGAGGACCCCCGCGCCCGCGTGCTCCGCCGCGCGTCGGAGGAGCTGGGTGCGCCCCGCTTCGAGGCCGCCCTGGCCCTGGAGCAGGCCGCGCTCAAGGAGCTTCGCGAGCGTCGCCCCGACCGGCCGGTCGAGACCAACGTCGAGTTCTGGGCGGCGATCGTCCTCGACTTCGCCGAGGTGCCCAGCCACATGTTCACCTCGATGTTCACCTGCGCCCGCACCGCCGGCTGGTGCGCGCACATCCTCGAGCAGAAGCGGACCGGACGCCTCGTGCGCCCCTCGGCCCGCTACATCGGGCCCGACCCGCGCAAGCCCCAGGAGGTCGAGGGCTGGGACACCGTCCAGACCAAGACCACCACGCAGGTCGCCCCCGCCTGATCGCAGCAGGACCCTGCAGCCCCCGCCCCATGGGTGGGGGCTGCAGGGCGGCACCCGCCCTCCGGGGCATCGCACCGCACCGTCGAGAGGCACTTCCCGGATGACCATCTCCATCCCCGCCGAGCTCCTGCCGTCCGACGGTCGGTTCGGCTGCGGCCCGTCCAAGGTCCGCCCGGACGCCCTCCGGGCGCTGGCCGCCGACGGCGCCGCGATCATGGGGACCTCGCACCGCCAGGCGCCGGTGAAGAACCTGGTCGGGTCGGTGCGCGAGGGGCTGCGCGCGCTGTTCGACGTGCCGGACGGCTACGAGGTGGTCCTCGGCAACGGCGGGACGACCGCCTTCTGGGACGCCGCGTTGTTCGGACTGATCCGCGACCGCGCCGCCTTCGGGACCTACGGGGAGTTCTCCGCCAAGTTCGCCTCCGGCGCGAAGGAGGCCCCGTTCCTCGGTGAGCCGGTGATCGTCACGGCCGAGCCCGGCACGCTCGCCATCCCGACCACGCAGGACGGGATCGACGCCTACGGCTGGGCGCACAACGAGACCTCCACCGGCGTCATGGCCCCGATCGAGCGGCCGGCCGGGACCGAGGACGCCCTGGTGCTCATCGACGCGACCTCGGGTGCCGGCGGGCTGCCGGTCGACGTGTCGCAGACCGACGTCTACTACTTCGCCCCGCAGAAGTCCTTCGCCGCCGACGGCGGGCTGTGGGTGGCCCTCATGTCGGCCGATGCCCTGGAGCGGATCGCGGCGATCAAGGCCTCCGGGCGCTGGATCCCCGGGTTCCTCGACCTGTCCATCGCGGTCGACAACTCCACCAAGGACCAGACCTACAACACCCCCGCGGTCGCGACCCTGTTCCTGCTGGACGACCAGATCCAGTGGCTGCTGTCGCTGGGCGGGCTGTCCGGCGCCGTGGCCCGCACGCGGGACTCGTCGAGCCGGCTGTACTCCTGGGCGGAGAAGTCGCCCTACGCGACGCCGTTCGTCAGCAACCCCGACGAGCGCTCGTTCGTCGTCGGCACCATCGACTTCGCCGACTCCGTGGACGCCGCCGCGCTGGCGAGGATTCTGCGCGCCAACGGCGTGCTGGACGTCGAGCCGTACCGCAAGCTGGGGCGCAACCAGTTGCGCGTCGGCATGTTCCCCGCCGTCGAGCCCGACGACGTCTCCGCGCTCACCGCCTGCATCGACCACGTGGTCGAGCGTCTCTGACGCGTGAACCCCGGTAATCGCGGCGCCGCCGACCCGGACGGCCTGTTCGCCGCCGGTGGCGAGATGGGCCGGCTGATGGCCGGCTTCGACTGGGCGACCACCTCGGTCGGGCCGGTGGAGAACTGGTCGGCCAGCTTCCGGCACGCCGTCCGCATGGTGCTCGTCTCCCGCTTCCCCATGGTCCTCACCTGGGGTCCGGAATACCTGCAGTTCTACAACGACGCCTACATCCCGCTCATCGGGGCGAAGCACCCCACGTCGCTGGGCCGGGACATCCGCGTCACCCAGTCGGAGAGCTGGGAGGCGCTGCGGCCCCTGATCGAGCACGCCATGTCGACCCTCGAGGCCTCCTGGCTCCCCGAGCTGCTCCTGCCGCTCGAGCGGGCGGGCTTCCGCGAGGAGACCTACTTCACCGTCTCGCACGCGCCCGCGTTCGACGACAGCGGCGACGTGGCCGGCATGCACTGCGTCTGCACCGAGGTGACCGGGCGGGTGCTGGGCGCGCGTCGGCAGCGGCTCCTGCACGCCCTCGCGGCCACCGGCGGCCGGCTGGGTGAGGAACGCGCGACGGCAGGGGCCATGTGCGCCGCCCTGGACGCCGAGCCCGACGTCCCGTTCGCGGCCCTCTACCTGTCCACCCCGGGTGAGTCCGGCTTCGGCCGGGTGGCCGCGGTGGGGTGCGATCCGGCGGGGCTCCCGGACCGCGTCGACGACGACGCCGATCTCGCTGCCGTCGCACTACCGCCGGGAGTGACCGGCCGCCCGTTCGGCGACCCCGTCACCGGCGCGGTGGTCCTCCCCCTCACCACCACCCGGGACGGCTCACCCCTGGGGCTGCTCCTGCTCGGGACCAGTCCGAACCTGGCGCTGGACGCCGAGTACCGCGCCTTCCACGAGCTGGTCGCAGCCCAGTTCGCCGGCGCCGTCGCCAACATCCGGGCCTTCGAGACCGAGCGGCTGCGCGCGGAGTCCCTGGCCGAGCTGGACCGCGCGAAGACGACGTTCTTCTCCGACGTCAGCCACGAACTGCGCACCCCGCTCACCCTGCTCCTCGGTCCGATCAGCGACGTCCTGGCGGACACCGCCGAGCCGCTCACCGCCGGTGCCCGCGAGGAGCTCGAGCTCGCCCTGCGCAACGGCCAGCGCCTGCAGCGGCTGGTCAACGACCTGCTCGACTTCGCCAGCATCGAGGCCGGCCGGGCGAACCCGGTCCGCGTCGAGACCGACGTGGCCACCTTCACCGCCGAGCTCGCCGGGGTCTTCCGCTCCGCCGCCGAGCGGGCCGGGCTGCGGCTGACCGTCGACTGCCCGCCGGTGGCGCAGCCCGCCTACGTCGATCCCCGCATGTGGGAGAAGATCGTCGTCAACCTGCTCGCCAACGCGGTGAAGTACACCTTCGTCGGCGGCATCGACGTCGCGCTTGACTCGGACGGGTCCGGCTTCCGGCTGACCGTCCGCGACACCGGGGTGGGCATCGTCGCCGACCAGCTGCCGCACCTGTTCGAGCGCTTCCACCGGGTCCCCGGGGCCACCGCGCGCACCCGGGAGGGCACCGGCATCGGGCTGGCGCTGGTCCAGGAGCTCGCCGCGCTGCACGGCGGCACGGTGGCGGTGAGCAGCGAGCCGGGCGTGGGCAGCACGTTCACGGTGACGCTCCCCTACGGGGCCTCGGACGTCGGCACGGACGAGGAGCGCACCGCGGCGCACCCGTCCGACGCCGCGCTCGGCGAGGCCGCGAGCTGGGAGCAGGACACCACGCGTCCCGGTGAGCCGGCGGCCGCGCGCCCCCATGGCGCCGACGTCCTGGTCGTGGACGACAACGCCGACATGCGCAGCTACCTCGCCCGGCTGCTCGGAGCGCACTGGTCCGTGCGCACCACGGCCAACGGGGAGGAGGCGCTCCGGGCCGTCGCCGAGCGGCAGCCCGACGTCGTCCTCACCGACGTGATGATGCCCCGGGTGGACGGCTTCGAGCTGCTGCAGATCCTGCGGTCGGACCCGGCGACCCGGCACATCCCGGTGATCATGCTGACCGCGCGGGCCGGGCAGGAGGCATCGGTCGAAGGCCTCGAGGCCGGCGCGGACGACTACCTGGCCAAGCCCTTCCGCGCCGACGAGCTCATCGCCCGGGTCCGGGCGCTGCTGGAACGCAGCACCGGTCGCACCGGCCCCATCACCCTCCCCGTGCTGGCCACCGGCCCGGACGACGCCGCGCCGCCGCTCGCCCCCGGGCCTGCCCCGGAGGCCGCCCCCGCACCCGCAGCCGCGCCGGCCCTGTCCGCCCCCGCCGCGGCTCCTCCACTCCCCCGCTCCCCGGCCGAGACGACGGCGCCGGAGCAGCAGCTGGGCCGGTGGCGGCTGCCGGCCGAGCTCGTCTCGGTGCCCCTGGTGCGGCGGGGGCTGCGCACCGTGCTGCACGAGGCGGGCGTCGAGCCCGACCAGGCCTACGACCTCCTGCTGGCTGCCGGCGAGGCGGTGACGAACGCGATCGAGCACGCCCAGTACCCCACCGAGCCGTTCGTCGACGTGGTCGTCTCCGTGCGCGGGGACGTGCTGGAGATCCGGGTCAGGGACTACGGGCAGTGGCGGGAGCGGGTGCCGAGCATGGACCGGGGCCGCGGATCCACGCTGATGAGCGCCTTCGGCGACGTCACCGCCGTCCCCAGCCCCACGGGGACCACGGTGCTGATCAGCACCCGGCTGGACTGAGCGCGGAGCCCGTCAGGGCAGCAGCCAGGTGTCCTTGCTGCCGGCCACGGGCGCGCCCAGCTCCACCCGCGTCCACGGCGCCGGCAGCGCCCGGGCACCGCCGCCGCTCGCGACGGAGAACACCCGGAGCCGGGCCGTCCGCGGGCGCAGCGCCCCGTCCACGAACGCCGGCAGGGTCGCCTCCTCGACGGGCTCCCGGGCGACGAACCGGTGCGGAGCCGCGTCGATCGCGGCCTCCAGCCGGGCCAGCTCGTCCGGAGCGCAGGTACGGCCGTCGACGGCGTCCCGGCCCCCGTATCCGGCGACCTCCTCGACCCTGAGCTCGTGCAGCCGGCCGCGGACCTCGGCGACCGCGGCCGGATCGGCCAGCACCCAGGTGCGGGGCGACGGCAGCAGCGGCTGCTCGCCGAGGTAGAAGCCGATCATCGCCGGCACCCAGGCGAACGTGGTGGCGTCGTCGGCCACGCCGTTGCCGGGCACGTTCGCCAGTCCCAGCCGCCCCGCCCGGACCGCCTCGGTGAGCTGCACGTCCAGCGGCTGACCGACGGGCGTCCGGTAGGCGGCGAGGCCGTCCTCGCCGAACCGCCGGTACAGCACGTCGACCGGGCGGCGCTCGCCGTCCACGGCGATCTCCAGCCCGCCGTCGGCGCGCGGCCAGAGGTCCTCGGTCCGCACCAGCGGCACGCCCAGGGCCTCGGCGAGGACGGCGTGCTCGAACCAGGAGGGGTCGGTCTCCCCTCCGCTGAGGACGGCGATCCGGGGTGGTCCCGGGCAGGCCGGTGGCGCAGCCTCGGCGAGGGCCTCGCGGAGCAGGGTCAGCGCGGCGGCCGGGTGGCCGGGAGGGCCGGCCGCGAAGAGCTCCGGGACGGCGGCGCGCAGGGCCAGGCGGTCCTCCACGGCGAATCCGAGGCCCGCGGGGGTGCGCAGGTCGTCGCCGGTCACCATCCACCCGCCCTCGGCGGTGCGCACGAGGTCGACCGCGGCGACCGTCACACGGGGCTGACCCGGCCAGGCCTGGCCGACCGCGCCCGGGTCGCGAGCCGGGTTGTGCACCACGGCCCACTCCGGGAGGACCCCCGCGCGCACGATCTCCGGGGCGCGGTCCACGTCGCTCCGGCGACGGCCCGCCGCACGGTAGGCGTCCGCGAGGAAGGCGCCCAGGGCACGGTGCCGTTGCTCCACGCCGGCGGACAGGAGCTGCCACTGGTCGGCGGGGATCAGCCGCGGCAGCGGGTCGAGCGCCACCGGATGCCGCTCGTGGCGGCCGTCGCGCCAGCTGCCCAGGACCACGCCACGGGCCGCACGCAGCCCGGCGAGGGACTGGGCGGCGGCAGCCAGGCCCCCGGCGCCCAGCTCGGTGAGCACCGGCTCCAGGTCCGCGTAGCCCGGACGCAACCGGCCCTCGGCGGTCACCGCCTCGTCGCTCGCGGAGGCTCCATAGGCGGCGAAGAGGTGTGGCACGCCGCTGATCGAACCAGGCGCTCCGGTTCCCGGTGCGGCGGGCGGCCGGGACGCCTTCCTTCGGGATGACGCAGGAGCAGGCGGCGCGAGGTCGCGCGCGTCAGCGGGCCGTGCGGCCGTCCGCCGGTTGCACCGCGGTGCTCGGGAAGTCGCTCAGGTCACCGGTCGGCTTCCGGTCCCACGTGCGGAAGGTCAGATCGGTCTGCAGATACAGCGCGATGAGCTCCGCGGTGTTGCGGATCCCGTCCAGATGGGTTCGCTCGTGGCCGTGGCTGCCGTCGATGCCGAAGCCGATCAGGGCGGCCCGGGTGTTGAGGCCCGCCTCGAGCGCTGAGGCCGCGTCGGACCGGTAGTACTTGTAGACGTCGCGGCGGTGCTGGACGCCGTGCGCCCGGCAGAGCTCGATGAGGTGACGGGTCAGGTGGTAGTCGAAGGGACCCGTCGAGTCCTGCATCGCGATGTTGACGGTGTGCTCGGACGACGCCTGGCCCGGCGCCACCACGGAGGTGTCGATCGACACGAGTTCGGCCACGTCGCCGTCGAGTCCGTGGTTGGCCCCGAGCCCCACCTCTTCGGCGATGGTGACGAGCAGGTGAGCGGTGACGGGCACCTCGACGCGGTGGTCCAGGATCGCCTTGAAGGCCCCGAGCGCCGCGGCGATGCCCGCCTTGTCGTCGAGGTGCCGCGAGTTCACGAAGCCCGACCGGGTCACGACCGCCCGTGCGTCGATGGCCACGAAGTCGCCGACCTGGATGCCCAGGCGCTCGAGGTCGAGGCTGCTCTCGGCCGCCTCGTCGACCCGCACCTCGACGTAGTCCCAGCCGACGCCCTGCTCGTCCACCTCGTCACCGAAACGGTGCCCGCTCGCCTTCAGCGGCAGGATCGTGCCGGTGTGCCGGTAGTCCCCCTGCACGTCGTCGGAGAAGATCGTGACGCGCGCACCTTCGGCGAAGCGCGCACTGTGCGTGCCGACGGGCACGAGCGCCAGCCGGCCGTTGTCCTTGAGCTCGCGGACCATGCAGCCGATCGTGTCGGCGTGCACGACGATCGCCCGGTCGGCCACCGCGTCCACGTTCTTGCTGGTGATCTCGCCGAGCAGAGCTCCCCGTCGCGTCATCTCGAAGTCGATGCCGAGGTCGCGCAGCTCGCCACCGATCAGCTGCATCACGTGATCGGTGCGGCCGGAGGGGCTGGGGATCTCCAGCATCCTGAGCATCACCCGCTGGACGTAGTCCATGTCGATCGGCAGGTGCCGCTGCCCGGCATCCACGGGCGACGGCAGGAATCGTCCGTTGGGCACGGGGACGGGAGCGGGGCCGGCAGACATGGTCGCCGAGTCTAGGTCGGGTATCCGGACGCGCCGCTCCGGGCGCGCCTGCGGCGCGCCAGGGGCGGGCGCCGATAACCTCGGCCCCGTCTCTCTCCGGACCCCGACCGCTCACGCCTTCCAGGAGGTCGCCCGTGCGCACGCTGCGCCTCGTGGGGCTCTCCGACGACGGCTCGAGCCTGCTGCTGGTCGCGGACACCGAGGACGGCGAGGAACGGTTCTCGCTGCCGGTGGACGACCGCGTCCGTGCCGCCGCACGCGGGGACTCCCGCCGGCTCACCCAGATCGACGTCGACCTGGGCACGGAACTGCCCCCGCGGGTGATCCAGTCCCGCATCCGGGCGGGTGAGACGCCCGAGCAGGTCGCCGCCGCCTCCGGCACGCGCGTGGAGCGGATCATGCGCTTCGCGCACCCCGTGCTGCAGGAGCGCGAGCGGGTCGCCGAGCAGGCCCGCGAGGCGCGGGTGCGGCTCACCGGGAGCACCCCGGGCACCACGCTGCAGCAGTTCATGACCGAGCGCCTGCGGCTGATCGACACCGACATCGACGCCGTCACCTGGGACGCCTACCGCAGTGACACCGGCGCCTGGGTGGTCAGCGGCGAGTGGCGCGCCGGCGACAAGTCCGGCACCGCCCGCTGGACCTTCGACCTGCCCTCGCGCACCGTCGCCCCGTTCGACGCCGTGACCACCGACTTCGCGGAGGGCACCCGCCTGGTCCGCGTCGTCCCCGACGTGCCCACCGGACCACCACCGGCGCCGGTGCAACCCGCCCGGCCGGTGTCGGTCGTGCGCGAGGAGGTGCGGCCGGCTCCGGCTCCCGGGCTCCCGGCCCCGCACGACGACCTCCCCGTGCGCGACGTCCACCCGGCCAGCGGCTCCCCGGACGACACCCGCTCGGTGGACCTCCTCCTGGACGAGATCGCCGACCACGACACCGTCGTCCTCGGCCGCCCCGGCGAGGACCTCGACTCGGACGATCCCCGCGCCCGGATCCCGGCGTGGGAGGACATCGTCTTCGGGGTGCGCCGCAACCGCTGACCGAGGGCGAAAGTCGGTCGCTCCTGTCGGTGGCCCGGCCTAGCCTCGATCCGCCATGGACGACGCCGCTGCCCCCGCACCCGAGGACCGGGGCCGGCTCTCCGCGCTGCTCCGGCTCTGGCCCTACGCCCGGCCCTACCGGGGGCTGATCGCGGCCACGTTCGCCGCGGCGCTGCTCGCCACCCTCACCCAGCTGGCCGTCCCGCTGATCATCGCCGCCGTCGTGGACGGGCCCATCGCCGACGGCGACCGCGCGGGGCTGGTGCCGCTCGTGGGCCTGGCGCTGCTCTTCGGCGTCGCCGAGGCGGCGTTCTTCTTCGTCCGCCGCTGGGCGATGAACCGCAGCTGCCTGCAGATCGAGCGCGACCTGCGCGACGCCCTGTACCAGCGGCTGCAGCGGCTGCCGGTGGCCTTCCACGACCGGTGGGCCTCGGGCCAGCTGCTGTCCCGCGCGACCAGCGACATGTCCACCGTGCGCCGCTTCGTGGGCTTCGCCGCGGTGTTCCTGGTCGTCAACCTGATCACCTGCGTGATCGTCGCGGTCCTGCTGCTGGTCACCTACTGGCCGCTGGGTCTCGCCGTACTGCTCACCACGGTGCCGCTGACCGTCCTGGGGCAGCGCTGGGAGCGGCGCTACAACGTCCAGTCCCGCCGGGTGCAGGACGAGCAGGGGGAGCTGGCGACCGAGGTCGAGGAGTCCGTGCAGGGCATCCGCGTGGTGAAGTCGCTGGGCCGGGGCAGGCTGGTGTTCGACCGCTACGACGCGAAGGCGCGCCGGCTGCGGCGCCTGGAGCTGGACAAGGTCCGCACGCTCGCGCTGCTCTGGTGCGTCTTCGAGCTGCACCCGCAGCTGACACTGGCGCTCATCCTGGTCGGCGGGGCGCTCGCGGTGGGCAGCGGCGCCCTCACCATCGGCGGGCTGGTCGCGTTCGTGGCCCTCTTCACCGTGCTGCTCTGGCCGATCCTGTCGCTGGGCTTCCTCCTCGCCTTCGCCCAGGAGACCGCCAGCGCCTGCGACCGCATCGGCGAGCTGCTGGACGAGCCGCTCACGGTCGCCGACCGCCCCGGGGTCACGCCGCAGCCCGTCGGCTCGCCGGCCCGGCTGGCCTTCGAGGGTGTCAGCTTCACCCATCCGGGCTCCCCCACGCCGGTCCTCTCGGGCGTCGACCTCGTCCTCGAACCGGGCGAGACCGTCGCGCTGGTGGGGGCCACCGGGTCCGGCAAGACCACGCTCAGCTCGCTGGTCGGGCGCCTGCACGACGTCAGCGCCGGACGCGTCACCCTCGACGGCTTCGACGTGCGGGACCTGCCGCTGGCCCAGCTGCGCGGCATCGTCGCCACCGCCTTCGAGGAGGCGACGCTGTTCTCGATGAGCGTCCGGGAGAACCTGACGCTCGGGCGGCCCGACACCACCGACGCCGACCTCGACGAGGCCGTGCGGGTGGCCCAGGCGGAGTTCGTGCACGACCTGCCCTGGGGGCTGGACACCCGCATCGGCGAGCAGGGCCTGTCCCTCTCCGGCGGTCAGCGGCAGCGGCTCGCGCTGGCCCGTGCGGTGCTGGGCCGCCCGTCGGTCCTGGTGCTCGACGACCCGCTGTCGGCCCTCGACGTGCACACCGAGGCGCTCGTCGAGCGGGCGCTGCGCGACGTGCTGGTCGGCACGACCGCGCTGGTCGTCGCGCACCGCCCCTCCACCGTGCTGCTGGCCGACCGGGTGGCGCTGCTGGCCGGGGGCCGGATCGCCGCCGTCGGCACGCACTCGGAGCTGCTGGCCTCCGAGCCGACCTACCGCGACCTGCTGGCGCAGGAGAGCGACCTGCTGGAGTCCCTGCCGTGACCGCCGACCAGGCCGCCCCCGACCACGCCGCCCCCGACCAGGCCGCCCCCGACCAGGCCGCCCCCGACCAGGCCGTCCCCGGCCGGCCTGTCCCCGACCAGGCATGGCGGGGGGTCGCCACCGAGGAGTCCGACGAGCTCTCCACGGGCGCCGGGCTGTTCCTGCGCGCCCGCTCCCGGCGGCTGCTGGGCGAGCTGCTGCGGCCGCACCGGCGGTCGCTGTGGTGGCTGCTCGCGACGATCGTCGGGCAGAACGCCGCCTGGCTCGCCGGGCCCCTGCTCGTCGGTCTGGGCATCGACGTCGCCGTCCCGGCGCTGATCGACGGCGACGCGGAGCCGCTGGTCTGGATCACCGTGGCGATGGTCGTCGCGGCCGCGGTCGACACCGGCCTGCGGTTCGTCTTCCTCACCCGCTCCGGGCGGGTCGGCCAGGAGATGCTGCTGACCCTGCGCCGGCGGGTGTTCACCCACGTGCAGGTGCTGCCGCTGTCCTTCCACGAGCGGTACACCTCCGGCAAGACGATCAGCCGGCTGACCAGCGACGTCGAGGCGCTGGCCGAACTGCTGGACGAGGGCCTGAACGGGCTGCTCACCGCGCTGTTCAGCGTGCTGTCCATCGGGATCGTGCTGGTGGTCCTCGACGTGCCGCTGGGCCTCACCGCGCTGCTCGGGTTCCCTGCGCTGTTCTGGGTGGCCCGCTGGTTCCAGCGCAACTCCACCGCGGCCTACCGGCGCACCCGCGAGACGATCGCCGCGCTGATCGTCCAGTTCACCGAGACCTTCGGTGGGATCCGCGCGGTGCAGGCCTTCCGCCGCGAGCCGCGCAACGACGAGCTGTACGCCGCACTCAACGACGACAATCGGCAGGCGCACCACCGGGCCTTCTGGCTGATCGCCGTCTTCGTGCCGGCGGTGACCCTGATCGGCAACCTGGTCACCGCCGCCGTCCTGGGCTACGGAGCGCTGCGCGTGATGGACGGCGCGCTGGCGGTCGGGACGCTGGTGTCCTTCCTGCTCTACCTGCGGCGGTTCTTCGACCCGCTGCAGGACATCGCGATGTTCTACAACAGCTACCAGTCGGCCACCGCCGCGCTCGAGAAGCTCTCGGGCGTGCTCGAGGAGCGTCCCAGCGTGCCCGAGCCGACCGATCCCCTGCCGCTGCCGGCCGCCGCGGGCGGACTGACCTTCGACGCCGTCCGGTTCGGCTACGGCGACACCACCGTGCTGCCCGGGCTCGACCTCGCGCTGCCGCCCGGCCAGACCGTCGCGCTGGTCGGCACCACCGGCGCGGGCAAGTCCACCCTCGCCCGCCTGGCGGCCCGCTTCTACGACCCGGACGACGGCGAGGTCCGGCTGGACGGCGTACCGCTGCACCGGCTCAGCGACGCGGACCTGCGGCGGGCCGTCGTGATGGTGACGCAGGAGAGCTTCCTGTTCTCCGGCAGCATCGCCGACAACATCGCCTTCGGCCGGCCGGGTGCCGACCGCACGGCGATCGAGGCCGCCGCCCGGGCGATCGGGGCGCATCCGTTCATCGCCGCTCTGCCCGAGGGCTACGACACCGAGGTCAACAAGCGCGGGGGCCGGCTGTCGGCCGGGCAGCGGCAGCTGGTCAGCTTCGCCAGAGCCTTCCTGGCCGACCCCGCCGTGCTGATCCTCGACGAGGCGACCAGCTCGCTGGACGTCCCCAGCGAACGGCTGGTGCAGCACGCCCTGCGCACCCTGCTCGCCGACCGGACCGCGTTGATCATCGCCCACCGGCTCTCCACCGTGGAGATCGCCGACCGGGTGCTGGTCATGGAGGGCGGGCGGATCGTCGAGGACGGGACCCCCGCCGAGCTCGTCAGCGGCACCGGCCGCTTCGCCGCGCTGCACCAGGCCTGGGCCGACAGCCTGGTCTGAGGGGAACAGCGTGGTCCGGCAGGCCGTTGAACCGCGTATGAGCGCTTCTGTGTCGATGCCGCTGGGCGGCGTCCAGGTGGGTTCCTACGACTCCTACGAGCGGGCCCAGGCGGCCGTGGACCATCTCTCCGACGAGAAGTTCCCCGTCGAGAACGTGACGATCATCGGGTCGGACCTGCGGCAGGTCGAGAAGGTGCTCGGGCGGATGACGACCGGCCGGGCTATCGCCGCCGGAGCGGCCGGTGGCGCTTGGTGGGGTCTGTTCGTCGGGCTGCTGCTCGGCATCTTCGCCGTCGACGGCGCCGGCTGGATCGGGTCGGTCCTCACCGGCCTGCTGGTGGGTCTGGCGTTCGGTGCCCTCTTCGGCTGGATCGGCTATGCGGCCACCCAGGGCAAGCGTGACTTCACCAGCACCAGCCAGATCGTGGCCGGGCGCTACGACGTGATGTGCCAGCCCGCCCACGCCGAGCAGGCCCGCGAGATCCTCGCCAGGTTCGCCCTCCGCTTCTGACGAAGGACACCCCCTCGCCCCCCACCGCTCGCCGGCTCGCGGCGGGGCCCTGCGAGGGGCCGTCAGCGAAGGCTGGCGAAGGCGACCGCCGCGGCGGCGGCCACGCCGAGGGAGTCGACGCCGGACCGCATCGGGATGCGGGCGCGCACCCGGGCGGCCCGCTGCGCCTCCGGGGTGAGCCCGGGGCCCTCCGCGCCGAGCAGCACGGCCGTGCGGAGGTGCGCGCGCGGATCCACGTCGGTCAGCTCCACCGCGTCGTCGGCCGGGGTCAGGGCCACGGTGAGGTACCCCGCCTCGTGCAGCCGGTCCAGCGCCGCGGGCCAGTCGGGCAGCACGGCGAACGGCAGCGTCAGCACGTGCCCCATGGAGACCCGAACCGACCGCCGGTACAGCGGATCGGCGCAGCGGGGGTCCAGCAGCAGCCCATCGATGCCCAGCGCCACGGCCGACCGGGCGATCGAGCCCAGGTTCTCGTGGTCGTTCAGCCCCTCGAGCACCGCCAGCCGGCGCGGAGCCGCCGGGTCGGGGCCGGCGAGCAGTTGCCCCAGGTCCGCCGGCGGCAGGCGGTCGGCCGACGCCAGCGCCCCCCGGGTCAGCCGGAAGCCGATGACCTCCGAGAGCACCCACTTGTCAGCCACGTAGACCGCGACGTCGTCGGGCACGCCCAGCGCCTCGACCCGCCCCGGCACCCCGAAGACCGCACGCACCCGGTAGGGCGAGACCAGCAGCCGCTCGATCGCCGCCGTCCCCTCGACGATCACCGGCGCGGTGCCGCGCGGGGCCCCGGCCGGGCGGTCACCGGCCTTGAGGTCGCGGAAGTCGGCCACCCGGGGGTCGTCGGGATCGGTGATGACGACGGGTCCGGGCACGGCGCGATTGTGCCCGGGTGCCCTGCCCCCCGTGCGGGGGAGGCCGCCGTCCAGCAACCGGGAGCGCGTCGGGCATCGCCCTGGGCGCGGCGAACTGGCTGCTCACCCGGCACGTGATCGGACGGCGGCTCCAGCTGCTCGCGACCCGGCTGACCGACGTCGCCGACGCCGTGGGCACGACCGGCCCGACCGACGCGGACCTGACGCTGCCCCCGGGAGCTCCGGACGACCTCGGCCGCACGGCCGCCGCGTTCAACGCCATGCTCGCCGCCCTCGACCGGGAGCGGCGCTTCCGGTCGGTCGTGCACGGGACGAGCGACACCATCTTCCTGATCGACGCCGGCGGCCGGCTGTCCTTCGTCTCGGACTCGGTCGAGGGCCTGCTCGGCCGGCCTCCGGCAGAGCTCCTGGGCGACGGAGCGCGGCGACTCGCCCACCCCGACGACATCGCCCGCATCGCGCCCGGCCCGGCCGGCCCGGACCGGAAGATCGCCGGCGTCTTCGTCGTCCGCGTGCGGCACGGCGACGGCAGCTGGCGGCACCTGGAGATGACCACCTCCGACCGGCGCAGCGACCCGGTGATCGGTGGCCTGCTGCTGACCGCCCGCGACGTCACCGACCGGATCGAGCTCCAGGAGCGCCTGGCCCACCAGGCCACGCACGACGAGCTGACCGCGCTCCCCAACCGGGCCGCGGTCCTGGCCCGTGGAGCCGAGCTGCTCGCCGGCCGTCGCGGGGAGCAGGTCGCCGCGCTCCTGCTCGACCTCGACGGCTTCAAGGAGGTCAACGACACGCTGGGACACGCCTTCGGCGATCGACTGCTCGCCGAGGTCGGTCCCCGACTGCTGCCCCAGGTGCGCGACGTGGACGTCGTCGCCCGCCTGGGCGGGGACGAGTTCCTCCTCCTGCTCCCGGACGTGACCGCCGAGGGCGCCCGCGCTGCGGCGGAGCGGGTCCGCGCGGCCGTGCGCGAACCGTTCCTCGTCGACGGGCTGACCCTCACCGTGGACGGCAGCATCGGGGTCGCGATCTCCGGGACGGGCCCGGCCGACGTCGACTCGCTGCTGCGGCAGGCCGACGTCGCCATGTACGCCGCCAAGGGCCGGCGGAGCGGGGTCGAGCTCTACGACGCGGACGCCGATGCCTGGGAGAACCGGATCCCGGCGCCCCGTTGACGACGGCGATCGAACTCATCTAGCGTTGAGTTCATCAGCCGTTGAATTGAGGAGCCGACATGGACGCCGTCGTCGTCCGGGATCTGGTGGTCGACCGCGGCCGCCGCCGCGTGCTGCACGGGCTGGGGTTCAGCGTTCCGCCGGGCCAGGTGACCGGCCTGCTCGGACCGAGCGGGAGCGGCAAGAGCACGCTTCTGCGGGCACTGGTCGGGGTGCAGCGCGTCCGCGCCGGCGAGGTGACCGTGCTCGGGGAGCCGGCCGGCTCGCCGGGGCTGCGCACCCGCGTCGGCTACGTCACGCAGGCGCCCAGCGTCTACGCCGACCTGACCGTGCGGGAGAACGCCCGGTACTTCGCCGCGCTGTACGGCCGCGGTTCCCGGGCCGCCGACGCCGCGGTGGCCGACGTGGGGCTCGCCGACGCGGCGCACCAGCTGGTCACCGACCTGTCCGGCGGCCAGCGCGGCCGGGCCTCGCTGGCGTGCGCGCTGGTCGGCGAGCCGGAACTGCTGGTGCTCGACGAGCCGACCGTCGGGCTCGACCCGGTGCTCCGCGTGGAGCTGTGGGAGCGGTTCGCCGCACTAGCCTCCGGCGGCACCACCCTGGCGGTCTCCAGCCACGTCATGGACGAGGCCGCCCGCTGCGACCGCCTGCTCCTGCTCCGCGACGGCGACCTGCTCGCCGACACCACGCCGGCCCGGCTGCGCACCGACGGCCGCTCCGACGACCTGGAACAGGCCTTCCTGAACCTGGTCCGCGCCTCGGAAGGAGTACGGGCATGACCTCCGCGACGGCGATCCGGGTGCTGCGCCAGCTGCGCCACGACCCGCGCACGATCGCGATGCTCCTGGTCGTGCCGAGCCTGCTGCTCGGCCTGCTGCACCTGCTGTGGCGGGACCTGCCCACGCCACCCGGTCAGGTGAGCACGTTCGAGCGGGTGGGCCTGACGATGCTCGGCATCTTCCCGTTCGTCGTCATGTTCCTGGTGACCAGCATCGCCATGCTGCGGGAGCGCACCTCGGGCACGCTGGAACGGCTGCTGACCACTCCCCTGACCCGGTCGGCCCTGCTCGCCGGGTACGGCTGCGCCTTCGGCCTGGCCGCCGCCGTCCAGGCCCTCGTCACCGTCGGGGTGGCGACGACGGTCTACGGCCTGGAGGTCGCGGGGTCGCTCGCCCTCGTCGTGCTCATCGCGGTGGTCGCCGCCGTCCTGGGGGTGGCCCTCGGACTGCTGGCCAGTGCCTTCGCCCGCAGCGAGTTCCAGGCGGTGCAGTTCATGCCGGTGATCGTGCTGCCCCAGTTCTTCCTCTGCGGCCTGCTCGTGCCCCGCGAGCAGATGGCCGGGTGGCTGCAGGCGGTCAGCGACGCCCTCCCGCTGACCTACGCGGTGGACGCGCTGCAGGAGGTGGGACGCTCGACGGAGCCGACCGGCACCATGTGGGTCGACGTCGCCGTCGTGGCGGGAGCGGCCGTGCTGGCGCTCGCGCTGGCGGCCGGCACCCTGCGGAGGAGGACCAGCTGAGCAGCGCGCCCGGCACTGGCGGTACCCGGCGGTCCGGACGGCGCCCCGGCAACCCCGCCACCCGCGACGCGGTGCTCGCCGCGGCGCGGTCGGCGTTCGCGGAGCGGGGGTTCGACGGCGCCACGATCCGCGGCATCGCCGGCGAGGCGGGCGTGGACCCGGCGCTGGTGCACCACTACTTCGGCAGCAAGGACCAGCTCTTCCTCGCCGCCATCGATGCGCCGGCCGACCCGGCCGATCTGCTGCCCCAGCTGCTGGCCGGAGGCAGGGACCAGCTCGGCGAGGGCGTGGTCCGCCTGCTGCTGTCCGTGTGGGACGGGCCGATGCAGCCCGCCGGGCTGGCCCTGGTCCGCTCGGCGGTCGGGAACGAGTGGGGGGCGAAGCTGCTGCGCGAGTTCCTGGTCACCCAGGTGCTGCGCCGCGTCGTCGGCACGCTGGACCTGCCGCCGCGCGAGGCGGAGGTGCGCGGAGCGCTCGTCGCCTCGCAGCTCATCGGTCTGGTGATGGGCCGCTACGTGCTCCAGGTCGAGCCGCTGGCCACCAGCGACCCCGAGGCCCTGGTGGCGGCCCTCGGCCCGACCGTGCAGCGCTACCTCACCGGAGAGGTGGTGCTGCCCGCGTGACCGCCGGTCAGCGACCGCGGGAGAGCCGGGCGATCTGGCGGGCCTGGACGACCAGCCGGCCCTCGGAGTCCCAGATGGTGCAGTCCTCGTCGATCCAGCCGCCGGCGATCTGGCTGGCCCGCGCCTCCGCGAGGCACCAGCCCGGCGCCGGCATCGCGCGGACGAGCACCTGCAGCTGCACCGTCGGGGCCCAGCCGCGCTGACCGATCGCGAACCCCAGCGGCGGCAGCACGTCGGCGAAGGTGAGCAGGCCGAGCGGGTCGGCGGGCCGGCCGTCGACGAACCGGATCCAGGCGCGCAGCACGGGCTCGTCCGAGGGCTCGCCGACCGTCCACCCGGCGGTGGCCGGGTCCAGCCGGCTGTCGACGTGCCGGCTCAGGCCCGGCCGCTTGCCCGGGTCGGGGTTCAGGCGGGCGGACAGGTCCACGCACTCGTCCGGCGGCGGGATGACCGGCATCGGCGCGTCCACGTACTCCGGGGCCTCGTCCCCGAGGGTGGCCGTGGTGGCCTGGACGACGATCGAGGGACCGGCGCCGGAACTGGCCAGCGTCACGACGGAGTGCGCGAGGGTGCGGCCGGCCGCCCCGGGGGTCACCTCGAGGGTGGCGGTGCCCGCCGGGGTGGGCCGCACGTAGCTGGCCGCCACCGCCACCGGGTGCGGGTGCGGGCTCTCGGACACCGCTGCCCGGGCGGCCACCGACAGCAGGTAGCCGCCGTTCAGGATGCCTCCGCCGACCTGCCAGGTCTGGTCGAGATCGGCGAGCAGCGCACCCCCCTCGCCCCGGCGCACCGCGGTCGCGGTGTCGAAGTCGTAGGTCGGCTGGGCGTCGTCAGTCTGCGGCACGCATCACAGAGTGCCAGGGTGGCCGACATGGACTACAAGCACCTCGGCCGCAGCGGCCTCACGGTCTCCCGCCTGTGCCTCGGCACCATGAACTTCGGCTCGCGGACCGAGGAATCCGCCTCGCACGAGATCATGGACCGCGCGCTGGCCGAAGGCGTCAACTTCTTCGACACCGCCAACGTGTACGGCGGCGAGGCCGGCAAGGGCCGCACGGAGGAGGTCGTGGGCAGCTGGTTCGCCCGGGGCGAGCAGCGGCGCGAGAAGACCGTCCTGGCCACCAAGGTCTACGGGAACATGACCGACTGGCCCAACGACACCTTCCTCTCGGCCCGCAACATCGTGCGCGCGTGCGACGCCTCGCTGCGCCGGCTGCAGACCGACTGGATCGACCTCTACCAGTTCCACCACGTCGACCTGCGTTCCCCGTGGGACGAGATCTGGCAGGCCTGCGAGACGCTCGTGGCCCAGGGCAAGGTCCTCTACGTCGGCTCGTCCAACCACGCCGCGTGGCAGATCGCCGCGGCAAACGAGGCCGCGTCCCGGCGGCACTTCCAGGGTCTGGTCAGCGAGCAGTCGCACTACAACCTGCTCACCCGGCACGTGGAGCTCGAGGTGCTCCCGGCGGCGAAGCACTACGGCGTCGGCATCATCCCCTGGAGCCCGCTGGCCGGCGGCCTGCTCGCCGGCGTCCTGGAGAAGACCGAGGGCGGACGCCGCAACGACGAGCGCACCCAGAAGCGGGTCGAGAAGCTGCGCCCCCAGCTGGAGGAGTACGAGGCGTTCTGCCGCGAGATCGGCGCCGCCCCGGCCGACGTCGGGGTCGCCTGGCTGCTGCACCAGAAGGGGGTCACCGCGCCGATCATCGGGCCGCGGACGATGGAGCAGTTGGAGGGCGCCCTGGCGGCCCTGCAGCTGAAGCTGACCGACGACCAGCTGGGCCGGCTCGACGAGATCTTCCCCGGCTACCGTGCCGCGCCGATGGAGTACGCCTGGTGAGGCACGTGGGCGGGCTCGGCGCCCAGCCGGCTCTCCAGCAGTAGCACCTCGCCGACCGGCCAGGCCGGCCCGCGGTAGTCCGCTAGCCGGTCGGTCAGGGTGCCGTCGGCCGGCTGCCCGGGGCGCCACCGGCCCAGCGTGAGGTGCGGCCGGAACGGCCGGTCCTCCACCGGCAGCTCCAGCGCGCGGGCGACCTCGCCCAGCCGGGAAGCCAGCTCGGTCAGCGGGGCGACGTCGCCGTCCAGCCCGGCCCAGGCGACGGACGGGCGGCGCAGCGAGCCGAAGCGGCCCGCACCCGCCAGCCGCAGCCGCATCGGTGGCGCCGCGGCGACCGCGGGCGCCGCAGCCACGGCCAGGTCGGGCAGCACGTCGCGCGGCACGGCCCCGAGGAAGAGCAGGGTGAGGTGCCAGCGCGCCGGATCGGTCCAGCGCGGCGCACCGGGCAGGGCGCGCAGGGGTGCCAGCGCAGCCCGCAGGTGCCTGCGCGCCGCCGCCGGCGGATCGACGGCGAAGAAGAGCCGGGCCGGGCGGTCGGGGTTCAGCCGCCCACCGCCAGGCCGGCCGCCTCCAGCGCGGCGAGCAAGCGGAGCCGCTCGGCGTCCCGCGCCCGTCCCGGCGGCTCGGCCGGCAGCGTGTGCGGCACGCCGAGCATCGTCGCCGCCTCCATCAGCACGTCGTCGCAGGCCGCCTGCAGGCCCCGCCGCCGCGCCATCGGCGCACCGGCCGGGACGAGCGCGAGCTGACGGCGCAACCGGCGGACGTCGGCGGCCACCGCCTGGAGCGGACGCCGGTCGAGGGGCGCTCCGCCGCGCGCCCGGCGGCGGGCGGCGCGCTCGGCCAGCCAGCGCTCGGTCGGCCCGAACCCGACCACGACGGCGCACAGCGCGACGAAAGGGATCCCGAGCAGAAGGAGCGAGCCGGTCATGGCATCTCCGGGCCGTGTCGGACGGACGCCTCCGACGGTACCCCGGCGTCGCCCTGGGGGGCGGCCGATCAGCCGGCCGGTGGCCGGACCTGCACGCCGGGAACCTCAGCCGCGGTCGCCTCCCGCGCGGCACGCGCGTCCGGCGGCAGGACGCCCCGCTCGCCGACCCGCAGGCGGACCCACGGCCGTTCCCGCCGGCGCTCCAGCCGCACCGTCCGGCCGCGGGCGAGGGCGGCACCGGCCAGGGCCGCGGCCAGCACCACGACACCGCCGCCGAGGAGCAGCCCCCAGCGCGGGCCCAGGTGCTCGGCGATGACACCGATCAGCGGAGCCCCGATCGGCGTCCCGCCCATGAAGCACATGAAGTACAGCGCCATGACCCGGCCGCGCATCTGCGGGTCCACGCCGAGCTGGACGAAGCTGTTGTTGGCCACGCTGAACACCAGCGCCGCGGCACCCGTGGGCACCAGGAGCACGCCGAACCAGACGTACCCCGGCATCAGGCCGGTGATCACGGTCAGCACGCCGAAGACCATCGCGGACGCGATCAGGAAGCGCTGCCTCGGCCGGCGGCTGCGCCGGGTGGAGAGCAGGGCTCCGCTGAGCGAGCCGACGGCGAACACCGTGGCGAGCAGGCCGAAGGCCTCGGCGCCCAGGCCGAACTCGGCACGGGCCATCAGCGCGATGGTGATCTGGTAGTTGAAGCCGAAGGTGCCGACGACGAACGCCAGCCCCATGGCCAGCACCAGGTCGCGGTGCGCCCAGGCGTAGGCCGCCCCGGCGCGCAGCTGGCCCTTGCCCCGCGCCACCCGGGCACTGGGGTGCAGCTCGTCGGCCCGCATGGAGCCCAGCGCCAGGATGGTGAAGGCGAAGCTGGCCGCGTTGACGAAGAAGGCGGGCGCGGTGTTGCCCGACGACAGACCGATCAGCAGCCCCGCCACCGACGGGCCGACGAGCCGCGCGCCGTTGAAGATCGTGGAGTTGAGGCTCACCGCGTTGGTGAGCAGCTCCGGCCCGACCATCTCCGAGACGAACGACTGCCGGACGGGGGCGTCGATCGCCGCGGCCGCACCGAGCCCGCTCGCCAGCACGAAGACGTGCCACAGCGCGACCGCGTCGGTGACCACGAGCAGCGCGAGCACCAGCGCGAGCATGCCCATGCAGGCCTGCGAGATCTGGAGCAGCCGGCGCTTGGGGTAGCGGTCGGCGAGCAGCCCGCCGTAGGGGCTCAGCAGGACCGTGGGGGCGAACTGCAGGGCGGTGATGAGCCCGAGGGCCACACCGCTGTCGTCGGTGAGCTGCAGCACCAGCCAGTCCTGGCCGATCCGCTGCATCCACGTCCCGGTCTGGCTGACCAGGTTGGCCGAGGCGTAGCGCCGGTAGTTGGGCACCCGCAGTGCGCGGAACATGCCTGCGCCGCCCCCGGCGTCGCCGGTGCTCCGTTCCGTGCTCGTGGCGGTCACCCGCCGGCCAGCTTGTCGATGATCACGGCCGCCTCGCGGAGCACGGCCCGCTCCTCGGGGTCGAGCTGCTGGAGCTGCCCGGCCAGCCACGCCTCCCGGGCACGTGCCTCGGTCGCGAGCATGTCCTCGGCCGAGCGGGTGAGCCCGATGACGACCTGCCGACCGTCGGTGGGGTGCGGGGTGCGGGTGACCAGCCCCTTGCCCTCCAGCGCGACGACGACCTTGGTCATCGACGGCGGCTGCACCCGCTCGTGGGCGGCCAGCTCCCCCGGGCTCATCGGCCCGTGCCGCTTGAGCGTGGACAGCGCCGAGACCTGGGTGAGCGTCACCGACGTGTCCAGCCGCTGGGACCGCAGCCGGCGCGAGAACCGCATGACCGCGAGCCGGAGGTCGTGCGCCAGCGCAGCGGTGTCCAGCGTCGTCCGACTCACATAGTTAGCTTAGCTCACTAACGGCTCACACGATCTGCTGCAGCGGCTCCAGCGCGAAGTAGACGAGGAACATGGCCGCGATGATCCACATCAGCGGGTGGATGTCCTTGCGCCGCCCGATGACCAGGCGCAGCAGCACGAAGCTGATGACGCCGGCGCCGATGCCGTTGGTGATCGAGTACGTGAACGGCATCAGCGCGATGGTGAGGAAGGCCGGGATGACCAGCGACATGTCGTCCCAGGTCAGGTACCGGATCTGGGTGACCATCAGCGCGCCGACGATGACCAGGGCGGGGGCCGCGGCCTCCGCGGGGACGACCGCCACCAGCGGGGTGAAGAACACCGCCACCAGGAAGAGCAGACCGGTGACGACGCTGGCCAGGCCGGTCCGTGCGCCGTCGGCCACGCCGGCGGTGCTCTCGATGTAGGTCGTGTTGGACGAGACGCTGCCCGCGCCACCGGCGGCGGCGGCGAGGGAGTCGACGAGCAGGACCGGCTGCGACTTCGGCAGGTTCCGCTTCTCGTCCAGCAGGTCGCCCTCGGCGCCGACGGCGGTGACGGTGCCGACGGTGTCGAAGAAGTCGGCGATCATGATCGAGAAGACGATGAGCAGGGCGGCGAGGATGCCGATGCGCTCGAACCCCCCGAACAGCGAGAAGTTCCCGAGCAGCGAGAGGTCCGGGCTGCTGACGACGTCGTCGGGCAGCTCGGGCACCTGGAGCCACCAGCCGCGCTCGTTCTCACCGGCGTCCCCGAAGCGCGGGCCGATGTCCGCGATCGCCTCCACGACGATCGCCAGCACGGTGGTCGCGACGATGCCGATCAGCAGCGCGCCCTTGACCTTGCGGACGACGAGCACGGCCATGAGCAGCAGACCGACGACGAACACCAGCGTCGGCCAGCCGGCCAGCTGTCCACCGACGCCGAAGCTGATGAGGGGGTTGCCCGGGCGGATGATGCCGGCGTCGGCCAGCCCGATGATGGTGAGGAAGAAGCCGATGCCCACCGCGATCGCGGTCTTCAACTGCGGCGGGATGGCCTCGAACACCGCGCGCCGGAAGCCGGTGAGCACCAGCACCGTGATGAGCAGGCCCTCGAGCACGACCAGGCCCATGATCTCGGGCCAGGACAGCTGGGTGGCCGCGAAGACCGCGACGATCGCGTTGATGCCCAGCCCGGTGGCCAGCGCGAACGGGTAGCGGCCGACGACGCCCATGAGGATCGTCAGCGCACCGGCCAGCAGGGCGGTGACCGCGGCGATGGAGCCGAACGGGAGCACCGTGCCGTCGACGTCGGCGCCCGGGACGTCGCCGGGGCCCGCGATGCTGGTCAGGATGATCGGGTTGAGCACCACGATGTAGGCCATCGTGAAGAACGTGGTGAGCCCGCCGCGGACCTCGCGGGTGACCGTCGAGCGCCGGGCGCTGATCTCGAAGTAACGGTCCAGACCGTTCTTCGGCTTGATGCGCGGACCCTCGCTGCGGCGCGGCGTGGTCGGCGGGGTGCCCGCGGACACGTCGGCCGGCGTGTCCCCTGTGGTGGCGGCGGCCCGGGCGCCGGAGGCGGGGTGGGACGTGTCGGACAAGGCGTTCTCCCGGGACGTGGTGGGCATCGAGCGGCGACAGAGTGCCACAGCCCGCGCCGATCGAGCCGACTCCGTGACCGACCCGACACCTCCCCGGCCCCGCGTGCCCTAGGGTCTTCCCGTGCCGAGCCCGACCAAGCAGGCCCCTCCCCCGCTGCAGGTGGACACCGCGCGGGTGGTCCTCGTCGGCATCGGGCTCTGGGCGGTGGCCCTCGTCGTCGTCCTGCTGCTGGGCGACCGGGTCGACCGCATGTGGACCTGGACCTGCCTGGCCGCGATCGGCCTCGCCGTCCTGGGCCTGGCGATCATGCGCTGGCAGGGACAGCTCGGCCGCAAGGACTGAGGCCGGAAGGGTCGAGACTGGACGGATCGACCCGACCACCGGTGCGCGGCGAGTGGGCCCGGAGGGTCCGGGCAGCCGTGACGGGCGCGCTCAGCGCCAGTGGGGGACGGCACGTGGCCGCGGTGTCATCCGGAGGATGACGGTGTCACAGCACGTCGTAGGTGCCGGTGTCGTAGCGGGCGGTGTGGACGACCTCGGTGTCGTCGGCCGGCACGAGCGTCGCCTGGCTGTGCGCGCCGCAGCCGTAGTCGGCGGTGACGACCCGCCCGTCCGCGGGGGCGTAGGCGTTGCCGCAGGCGCCCACCCGCTGCCGGAGCGATCCGGCCAGCGGCAGGTAGAACCCGCACGTGGCGCACGGGCCGGGAGCCGAGCGCGCCATCGCGGAGCCCGGGCCGAAGTCGCCGTCGCCCCAGCGGGTGACCGCCTCGGCCCGGCCCTCGGCGGACATCACGCGCTCCCGCCCCAGGCCCAGCTCGGCTGCGACGACCCGGCCCTCGGGGTCGTCGGCGGAGTCGTCGTCGGCGGTGTATGCCGGCACCAGCCGGTGGTCGTCCTCCGTCGAGGGCAGCACGTCGCCCACGGAGAGGTCGCCGGGACGCAGCCGCTCGTGCCACGGCACCCACGCGGGCGCCAGCAGCGCCGACTCGCCGGGCAGCAGCACGACCTCGTCGACGGTGACCGTGTCGTCGCCGGGCACGGTCGCGAGCGTCACGGCCCAGTGCCAGCCGACGTAGCCCGGCTGCCGGCTGGCGAAGGTGTGGGTCGCGGTCGCGCCGAGCGCCTCGGCCGGCACCTGCCCGGTGACCGGGAGGTCGACCTCGGGCTCGACCCCGAGGTGCTCGCCCACCAGTCCGGGGTCACCGGCCGTCTCCTCCGCCGCCGCGCGGGCCTGCTCGACCGCGGCCACCTCCGTGAGGGAGCCGGGGAGGGTCGTTCCGGGCCGGGGGGAGGAGAAGGGATCGGACACGACCGCCATCGTCCCAGAGGACGCCGCCGGGTGGGAGCCGGACCCTCCGCGAGGCAGCGGACCGCCGCGACCGCCGGGTGCGGCACCATGGGGAGCGTGTCCGCCTCCCGCCGTCCGCCCGGTGTGCGTCGGCGGACAGCGCTGACCCGCCGGACGGGCCCTCCCCCACCGGACCGGGCCGACACCACCCCCCTGCACCGGCCGCCGACGACGCCGATGCCCGCCGCCGTGCCGCCGCCCGGGGGCGCGCCGCCGCCCGGGGGCGCGCCGCCGCGCGTCACCGTGACCCGGGTGGCGATCTCCCGCAGCCGCGAGCTCTCGCGCGCGGCCGCCCGCCGGGTCCAGGCCGCCAGCCGGGCCGACGGCGCCGAGGCCAGCGGGCTCAGCCGGCTGCTCTGGGTGAACGCCCTGCACATGGCCGGGGACGCGCTGATCGCCGTCTCGCTGGCCGGCACGCTGTTCTTCGCAGCCACGACCGACGCCCAGCGCGGCAACGTGGCGCTGTACCTGCTGGTCACCATGGCGCCGTTCGCGGTACTCGCGCCGGTCATCGGGCCGCTGCTGGACAGGCTGCAGCGCGGCCGGCGGTGGGCGCTGGCCGCCAGCTCGCTCGGCCGGGGGGTGCTGGCCCTGTTCATGGCGGCGCACTACGACGACCTGCTGCTGTACCCGGCGGCACTAGGCATCCTGGTCCTGTCGAAGGCGCACAACGTGCTGCGCGCCGCCGTCGTCCCCCGCGTCCTGCCGCCGGCGCTGTCGCTGACCTCGGCCAATGCACGGTTGTCGGTGTTCGGCCTGGCCACCTCGGGGGTGGCCGGCGCGTTCGGCGCCGGGGTGGCGTGGGCCTTCGGGTTCCCCCCGGAGCTGTGGGTGACCGCCGCGGTCTTCGCCGTCGCCGGGGTGCTGGCCGCACGGTTGCCCCGGCACGTCGACGTCCCGGCCGGCGAGCTGCCGGCGGACGTCCTGAGCACGGCGGAGATCCCGGTGCCCGGGCGCCGGCGCCGCCGGGTGAGCCCGCACGTCGTCATGGCCCTGCGCGCCACGGCGGCCCTGCGCGGACTCACCGGCTTCCTGACGATCTTCCTGGCGTTCCTCGTCCAGGCCGAGTTCGCCGACGGGTGGACCGCGACGCTGGCGCTCGGCGGCGTGGCCGTCGCCGCGGGCGCCGGCAGCTTCCTCGGCACGGCCGCCGGGTCCCGGCTGGGCACCGCCGCACCCGACCGGGTGGTGCTGGTCGCGGCGGGCACGGCGGCGGCCGTCACCGTGCTGGCGGCGATCTTCTACGGCTTCGGGATGGCGGTGCTCGTCGCGGGCGTCGCCGCCGTCACCAACGCCCTGGGCAAGGTGTCCCTGGACGCCATCATCCAGCGGGAGGTGCCCGAGAACCTGCGTGCCTCGGCGTTCGCCCGCTCCGAGACGTTCCTCCAGCTGGCGTGGGTGGCCGGCGGGGCGCTGGCGATCGCCCTCCCGACGACCGGCTGGATCGGCTTCACCGTCGCCGCGGCGCTGCTGGTGCTCGCCGTGGGCCTGGTGCTCTGGAGCCTCGCCGGTGGCCGCCGCTCCCCCGCGCCCGCGGACGCCCCGACGACCCCGGTGGGGCCGCAGTGGACCTGAGACGGACGACGGCGGTGGGCGTGCTCCCCGCCCTGGTGCTGCTGCTCGCCGGCTGCGCTTCCGCCGACGAGGGTCCGGGGCAGGTGCGGGTGCAGGCCGGGGCCCAGGACGTCACCGCCCAGGCGGTCCAGGGCTGCGAGGACGGCGAGGAGGTCCGCTACGACACGACCCCGCCGATCGTCGAGGTGTCCCCCGACGCCGACATCACCCTCACCGTGCCGGAGTCGGTCGCCGAGCGCGGCTGGGGCGT
The DNA here is from genome assembly GCF_054051075.1 of Blastococcus sp. SYSU DS0617. Taxonomy (NCBI): domain Bacteria; kingdom Bacillati; phylum Actinomycetota; class Actinomycetes; order Geodermatophilales; family Geodermatophilaceae; genus Blastococcus; species Blastococcus sp. SYSU DS0617. The sequence continues at coordinate 436,951 of NZ_JBJHAO010000001.1, read as the reverse complement.
GCAGGTCTTCGACGAGCGGCTCGAGGAGCGCCTGGGCACCGTCGACGTGCCCGCGGGCGAGGACCGGTTCGCCGGCATCAACAGCTCCGACGTCGTCCCACCGGCGTTCTACCTGCTCGTCGTGGAGGACAAGGGCGGCGACTGCGGGGTGTGGTCGCGCGCGTGGCCGGTCGGGTTCATCCGGGCCGGCGGCGACCTGGGTGGCGCCCCGTCGTCCGAGGCGCCACCGGCGGGTTAGGCCTCCAGGTCCGCGGCGACGGCGCGCAGCACGGAGCCGATCTTGCGGGACTCCGCGCGGTCGGGGTGCCGGCCGTGGCGCAGCCCCTCGCCGACGTCGTCGAGCAGCTTGATCAGGTCCTCGATGATCGGGATCAGCTCGTCGGGCTTCTTCCGGCTCTTCGCGGCGACGGTGGCGGCCACCGACGGCAGCGGGTCCAGGACGCGCACCTGCAGGGCCTGGTCGCCCCGCTTGCCCGCGACGATGCCGAACTCCACGCGCTGACCGGGCTTGAGCTCCTCGGTGCCGGCCGGGAGGGCGTCCTTGTGCACGAAGACGTCAGGGCCGTCCTCGCGCGCGAGGAAGCCGAAACCCTTCTCAGGGTTGAACCACTTCACTTTCCCGGTGGGCACGTCAGATCCTCAGTTCCTCGCTGGCGGGACTTGCTCCGCCTCAGGTTAGTGCCGTGGCGTCGTCGGGGACGACGCCCAGGCGGCCGAGCAGCTGCAGGAACACCACCGCGAAGTCGTTGCCGGCGACCTGCCGTGCCACGAGCGGCCAGTCGACCTGCTCGCGGAGGGCCCGGGCGACGGGCAGCATGCGGGCGAAGTCGCAGTAGTGCTCGTCGAGGGTCATCAGCTTGGTGATCACGATGTCGGTGGCGGCCAGCACCGGCATCTGCACCGACAGGACGGGCAGGACGTCGGCGCGGTCGATCAGGGCGGTCTCGACGGGCTCCCCGCAGGTGCGCCACAGCACGTCGACGAACACGTCGTCGCGCACCACCTTCAGCAGCCAGTCCTCGGCCGGGTCGACCACCTGGAGGCCCGCGTCCGCCAGCACCTTGGCCGTGCGCTCGGCCTCCGCCGCGGGGACGAGGAAGTCGGCATCGTGGTCGGGCTCGGGAGCTCCGCGCACCCAGGCGGCGTAGCCGCCGCAGAGGGCGAAGGGGACGCCGCCCTCCTTGAGCGCGACCGCCGTGCGCTTGAGGAGGTCACGGACGTTCTCGCGGAGGTCGTCGACGGCGGGGCTCGGCACGGGGTGCCTGCTACCCGCTCGCGGCGGGATACGCACGGTAGATCCGCGGTGGCCGGGGCACTGCACTCCTCGTGCGCATCGCCAGCTTCAACATCCTGCACGGCCGCTCCCTCGACGACGGACGGGTCGACGTCGACCGGCTGGCCTCGGCGGTGAAGACCCTGGACGCCGACGTGCTCGGCCTGCAGGAGGTCGACCGCGACCAGCCCCGCTCGCTGGGTGCCGACCTCACCGCCGTCGCCGCCGAGGCGATGGGTGCCGTCGACTCCCGGTTCGTCGCCGCCCTGTCGGGCACGCCGGGCGGCACCTGGATGGCCGCGACGAGCGAGGACCAGCCGGGGTCGGCCAGCTACGGGATCGCGCTGCTGTCGCGCTACCCGGTCCTCTCGTGGCGGGTGGTCCGGTTGCCACCGCTGCGGGCGAGCGTGCCGCTGTGGTCGCCGCAGACCAACCGGCCGTTCCTCGCCCGCGACGAGCCCCGGGTGGCGGTGGCCGCCGTGCTGGACGGGCCGTCGGGGCAGTTCACCGTCTGCAACACGCACCTGTCGTTCATCCCGGGGTGGAACGGCGCGCAGCTGCGCCGGCTGGTGCGCTCGCTGGAGGGCGCCCAGGAGCCGCTGGTGCTGATGGGCGACCTGAACATGCAGCGCCGGAAGGCGGCACGCTCCAGCGGCCTGGTCCCCATCGCGGAGGTGCCGACCTTCCCGGCGGGACGGCCGGTGCGGCAGCTCGACCACGTCCTGGTGCGCGGCCCGCTGCACGCCACCGGGCCGGCGGAGGCAGTGGCGCTGCCGCTGTCGGACCACCGCGCGCTGGTGGTCCCCTGCGCGATGGGCTGACCTGCGGACACCGGTCCCCCGCGCGAGGGGCTGACCTGCGGACGCGGGTCGCGCAGCGGTGCGACCCGGTAGATCATGTCGCCATGGCACGCACCGACACGACGCGCATCTTCACCCTGCTCGCGACCGTGGTCCGCGTCGTCGCGTCGGTGATCGGTGCGCTGATCGTCGCCCACGCGGTGTTCGTGTTCTTCGAGGCGAACCCGACGAACCCGCTGGTCGAGTTCACCGCCGGGATCCGCGACAGCTTCGGCTGGTTCACCAAGGACCTGTTCCAGCCGTCGGACCCGAAGATCGGCGAGACGATCAACGACGCGCTGGCCGCCCTGATCTGGGTGGTCGCCGGCAACCTGATCTCGAAGCTGATCGTCCGGATGGCGCCCACCTCGAGCGCGAAGGCCTGAGGCGGGCGCCGGACCGGCTCAGCGGTTCTCGGGCAGCTGCACGCCGGCGCGGTTGGGCTTGTCCGTCGGGTGGGCGTAGCGCACGTGCTCCACCGGCATCGGGAAGCCGTGGTCCTGACCGAACGGCGAGAGCCCCCCGGCCACGGACGCCGAGAGCTCGGTGAGCGGCGGGCCGCCGTCCTCCGACTCGCCCCAGGTGGGCTCGACCAGGTGGGCGTTCTTCGCGTTGCGCTTGGACATGCGGCCCATCTTCCCCGATGGCGGGTCCGCACCGCACGGCGCCGGTCCGGGGGCGCGTCGTAACGTGGACCGGATGGCCACCGCCCCTCCGCCGACGCTCGCCGCCTGGCTGCGCACGCGCGACGACGCCCAGCTGGGTGCCCTGCTGGCCGCCCGGCCCGACGTCGCCCGCCCCGCGCCCACGGACGTCGTCGCCCTCGCCGGCCGGCTGGCCGTGCCCGTGTCGGTGGACCGCGCGCTGGACGAGCTCGACGCCGGGACGCTCCAGGTGCTCGACGTGGTGCTGCTCGCACCCACCGACGGCCTGGCGCCCGACGAGCTGGTGGCCGCCCTGCCCGAGGTGCCCGGCGACGTGCTCGACGCGGCGCTCACCGCGCTGACCGACCGCGCGCTGCTGTGGGGCGACGAGGTCCTCCGCGCCTCCGATCCGGTGCGCCGCGCGGTGCGGCACCCGGCCGGCCTGGGCCGCCGGGCCGTCGACCTGCGGGTGCAGCTGCCGGCCGACCTGCCCTCGACGCTGGCCGCGCTGTCCGACGAGGAGCGCTCGGTGCTGGAGCGGCTCGCCGGGGAGCGCCCGGTGGGTCACCTGCCGGAGGGCGCAGGTGGAGCGGACTCCCCGGCCCGCCGGCTGCTGCAGCGCGGCCTGCTGGCGCGCATCGACGCGCTGAACGTGGAACTGCCCCGGGAGATCGGGCTGCACCTGCGGGGCGACCGGCCCTACGGTCCCCCGCGCCTGCGCCCGGAGCCGGAACTCCTCGCCGCCGATCCGACGGCCGTGGACCGCCGGGCCGCCGGTGCGGCGCTGGAGTCGGTGGGCCGGGTCGGCGAGCTGCTGGCCCTGCTGGAGGACGAGCCGGCCGGGCTGCTGCGCAGCGGCGGGGTCGCCGTCCGCGACCAGAAGCGCCTGGCCCGCGAGCTGCACGTCACCGAGCCCGAGGCGGCCTGGCTGCTGGAGCTGGCGTTCGCCGCCGGACTGCTGGACGTGGGCGGACCGCACCGCGACGAGTGGCTGCCCACCCGCGGCTACGACGTCTGGCGGGAGCAGGACCTCGCCGACCGCTGGGCAGTGCTGGCCGCGGGCTGGCTCGCCGGCATCCGGCTGCCGGCGCTGGTCGGTCAGCGGGACGTGGCGGGCAAGTCGGCCAACGCGCTGTCCCCCGACCTGGTGCGGCACACCGCACCGGCGATCCGCCGCTCGGCGCTGACGGCGCTCGCCGCGTACCCCGCCGGCTCGGGCCTGGCCGCCGACGACCTGGTGGCGCTGCTGCGCTGGCGCACCCCGCGCCGAGCCGACCGGCTGGCACCGGTGCCCGGCATGCTGGCCGAGGCCGCGCGGCTGGGCGTCCTGGTGCAGGGCGTCCTCTCCTCCGGCGGGCGCGGGCTGCTCACCGCCGGCGAGGACGGCGCGGCCGTCGGCATGCGCGGCCTGCTCCCCGAGCCGGTCGACCACGTGCTCGCCCAGCCCGACCTCTCGCTGATCGCGCCCGGCCCCCTGGTGGCCGAGCTCGCCGACACCCTCGCGGTCGTGGCCGACGTCGAGTCCTCCGGTGGCGCCACGGTCTTCCGCGTCTCCGAGGCCAGCGTCCGCCGGGCACTGGACGCCGGCTGGTCGGCATCGGACCTGCACGACTTCTTCACCCGCGCCTCGCGCACCCCGGTCCCCCAGGCGCTGGACTACCTGGTCGACGACGTCGCGCGCCAGCACGGCCGGCTGCGGGTCGGCGCCATCGAGAGCTACGTGCGCTCCGACGACCACGGCCTGCTCGCCCAGGTGCTCGGCGACCGGCGGACCGCGCCGGCCGAGCTGCGCCGGCTGGCACCCGGCGTGCTGGTGAGCGGGCTGGCCGCCGACGAGGTGCTCACGGTGCTCCGCGAGGCCGGGTACGCGCCCGCCGGCGAGAACCCGGGCGGCGCCGTACTCACCCGCCCACCTGGCCGGCCCCGCGCCGCCGGCCGCCGGACGGGCGGGACCGAGGCCCCGTCGGCTCCGCGTCCGCTGACCGCCGAGGAGGTGGCCGCCACCGTGCGGGAGATCCGCGCCGGGGACGCCGCGGTCGCCGCCCGCCGCGGCGAGGCGGTGCGGCAGGTGCCCGGTGTGACGACGGCGTCGACGCTGGAGCTGCTCTCGCGGGCCGTGCGCGAGGGGACGCCGGTGTGGCTGGGCTACGTCGACGCGCAGGGCAGCGGCAGCCAGCGGGTGGTCCAGCCGGTGTCGCTGGTCGGCGGCTTCCTGCAGGGGTTCGACGAGCGGCGGGGCGAGAGCCGGACCTTCGCCGTCCACCGCATCACCTCGGTGGCGCTGGTCGAGCAGGACGACGCCCCCGTCCCGGGCTGAGGCATGCTGCCGGGATGGTTGATCCCGTGAGCATCCAGGAACGCCTGGTCCCGCAGCTGACGTGCTTCGGCTGCGGGCCGGCCAACGACCGCGGGCTCCGGCTGCGCAGCCACCCCCGCCCCGACGGCGTCGTCGCGACCTTCGTGCCGTGGCCGGAGCACGACAACGGGCTGGGGTACCTCAACGGCGGGATCATCTCCACGCTGCTGGACTGCCACAGCGCGGCGGCGGTGCTGCACGAGGCCGACCTCCGCGGCTTCGAGCCCCTGGCCGGTGCCGCGCTGCCGTACGTGACCGCCGGGCTGGACGTGCGGTACCTGCGGCCTGCCCCGCTGACCGAGCCGGTGTCGCTCCTGGCGGTGGTCACCGACGGCGACGACGCGCAGATGACGGTGGAGGTGCAGCTGCACTGGGACGGCAGGCCCCGGGCCACGGCGGTCGCCTCCTGGAAGCGCTGGCGCCCGCGGACCTGAGGGGAAGGGGCTGTCGTCCTGCGGCGTTACCGTGGTCAGTCCGGCGCGCAGGTCCGCGCCGAAGCCCCCGAACGAAGGACGCTGACGCGTGTCTGACGGCCCCCTGATCGTCCAGTCCGACAAGACGCTGCTGCTCGAGGTCGACCACCCGCTGGCCAAGGAGTGCCGGGCGGCCATCGCCCCGTTCGCCGAGCTGGAGCGCTCGCCCGAGCACGTGCACACCTACCGGGTCACCCCGCTGGCGCTGTGGAACGCGCGCGCCGCCGGGCACGACGCCGAGCAGGTCGTCGACGCGCTCGTCCGCTACTCGCGCTACCCCGTGCCGCACGCGCTGCTGGTCGACGTCGCCGACACCATGGACCGCTTCGGCAGGCTCACCCTGGCCAACAACCCGGTGCACGGCCTGGTGCTCACCTCCTCGGACCGCGCGGTGCTCGAGGAGGTCGTCCGCTCGAAGAAGGTCGCCCCCATGCTGGGCGCCCGCATCGACTCCGACAGCGTGATCGTGCACGCCGCGGAGCGCGGCCGGCTCAAGCAGGCGCTGCTGAAGATCGGCTGGCCGGCGGAGGACCTCGCCGGCTACGTCGACGGCACCGCCCACCCGATCCACCTCGACCAGGCCGACTGGCACCTGCGGGACTACCAGCAGGAGGCCGTCGACGGGTTCTGGGCCGGCGGCTCGGGTGTCGTCGTCCTCCCCTGTGGTGCGGGCAAGACCCTGGTCGGCGCGGCGGCGATGGCCGAGGCGAAGGCGACCACGCTCATCCTGGTGACCAACACCGTCGCCGGCCGGCAGTGGAAGCGGGAACTCATCGCGCGCACCACGCTGACCGAGGAGGAGATCGGCGAGTACTCGGGCGAGCGCAAGGAGATCCGCCCGGTCACCATCGCGACCTACCAGGTGATCACCACCCGCCGGAAGGGCGAGTACATCCACCTGGATCTCTTCGACGCCCAGGACTGGGGACTGATCGTCTACGACGAGGTGCACCTGCTGCCCGCGCCGATCTTCCGGCTCACCGCCGACCTGCAGTCCCGCCGCCGGCTGGGCCTCACCGCCACGCTGGTGCGCGAGGACGGCCGGGAGGACGACGTCTTCTCCCTCATCGGGCCGAAGCGGTACGACGCCCCGTGGCGGGACATCGAGGCGCAGGGCTACATCGCGCCGGCCGAGTGCATCGAGGTGCGGGTCTCGCTCGACGACGAGGAGCGGATGACCTACGCCGTCGCCGAGCCCGAGGAGCGGTACCGCATCGCGGCCACCGCGCAGTCGAAGCTGCCGGTGATCCGCCGGGTCCTGGAGCGGCACCCCGACGAGCCGTCGCTGGTGATCGGCGCCTACCTCGACCAGCTCGAGGAGCTCGGCGCCGCGCTGGACGCCCCGGTCATCCAGGGGTCGACGACGAACAAGGAGCGGGAGCGGCTGTTCCAGGCGTTCCGCACCGGCGAGATCCGCACGCTCGTGGTGTCCAAGGTCGCGAACTTCTCCATCGACCTGCCCGAGGCCGCGGTCGCGGTGCAGGTGTCGGGCACGTTCGGGTCGCGGCAGGAGGAGGCGCAGCGGCTCGGGCGGCTGCTGCGACCGAAGGCCGACGGGCGCCAGGCGCACTTCTACAGCGTCGTCAGCCGGGACACCCTCGACAGCGAGTACGCCGCGCACCGGCAGCGCTTCCTCGCCGAGCAGGGCTACGCGTACACGATCGTCGACGCCGCCGACCTGGCCGGCCCGGGCGAGGTCAACGGGCCCGACTGGGTGGACGAGTCCGCCGACTGACCGGTCGCCTCACCCGGGCCCGGCCAGCCGGTCGACGTCACCCACCGGGACGACGCCCTCGGCGCGGGTCCGGGCGACGGGATCGACGCTGACGAGGACGTCGGCCTGCAGGCGGGTGAGGGCCAGGTACTCGGCGTCGGTCGTGGAGTCCAGGCCGTGCTCGCGGGCGATCGCCCACGCGACCTGCCGGGAGACGCGATCGCCGAGCAGCCGGATCTTCACCGCCGTCGTCGCGGCGTGCCGCGCCAGGGCCTCCTTCTCGGTGAGCTCGCCCCGGCGGACGGCCGCGAACAGCAGCTCGAGCGCCTGCGAGCGGAGGACCTGTGGCGCGACCAGATGGTGACCGGACGCCACCGGGACCTCCTCGGCGACGAGGTGCAGCAGCGTGGGCGCGTCGATCACGAATCGCGTCATGCGGCCGCACCGTAGCGGCGTCGCGCCGCCCGGCCGAGACCCGCGTCACTCCCGGGTGGTCGTCGAGCCGTAGGTTCCGGGCCGACCGGTCCGATCGCACCCGAGAGGCACACCCGTGGACGAGATCCAGCAGCTGCTCGCCGAGAACGAGATCCGCACCCTGGTCGCGCGGTACGCGCAGTACACCGACGACGCCCGGATCCAGGAGTGGACCGAGCTCTTCGTCGAGGATGCCCGCATGGAGGCCGGTGGGCAGCCGATGGAGGGGCGGCCGGGGCTGACCGAGTGGATCACCGCCGTGACGTCGAGCATGAAGCTGCGGCACATGATGGCCGGGGTGACCGTCACCGTCGACTCGGCGACCGAGGCACACGGTGTGGCGGACATGATCCTGCTCGCGGCGGTCGAGGGCTCCTGGATCATCGCCGGCGCCCCGCGCTACGTGGACCGCTACGTGAAGACCGACGACGGCTGGCGCTTCGCCGAGCGGATCCTCGAGGACCGGAAGGCCTGACCCGGGCGCAGACGTCCGTGCGCCTGCCGCGGACGAGGTCAGGGTCCGGGCGCGGTCAGCTCCAGGCCCATGAGCACCTCGTCGCGGCGGCCGTGCGCCGTGAACTGCAGCGCGCCCGGCCACCGCCCGGCCACGGTCCAGCCGAACCGGCCGTAGAAGTCCTCGAGCCCCATCCCACCCCGCACCTCCAGCCGGAGCGAGTCCAGGCCGAGGTCGTCCCGGGCCGACCTCGCCAGCTCGACCAGCAGCGCCCGGCCCACGCCGGTCCCGCGGGCCGGGACGGCCGTCTGCACGTGCGTGACGCGCGCCCAGTGCGCCGTCACGGGATCCGCGTTGCCGGTCAGCAGCAGCCATCCGGCCAACTCGTCGCGGCGGGTGGCCGTCAGCAGGCGGCACAACCGCGGATCGAGTGCGTCCAGCAGCCGGTCGACAGCGGGGGCGATGTCGTCGTCGGAGACCGGGACCTGTTCGGCGAAACCGACCGCCCCACCGTCGTTCACCACGTCGCGCCAGCAGCCGATCAGGTCCGCGCGCAACCCCCCGGGTAGCTCGTCCGCCGAAGTGAACCAGCGGAGGTCGAGGTCGGCGCGCCCATCCACCGGGACAGGGTCGCAGCACACCCTCGGGGCGGCTGGGAACGTCGTGACCGGCGGGGCGTGACGTATCCGTCCCTCACAGGATGGCCAGGACCACAGGACTCGCCGTCGCGGTTGTATCCGCGCAGGTCAGCGGCTTGCCCGCGACCCCTATACGTCGCTGGGGACGAGGCGCGCGGCAGGACCCGGGTTGGGCGTGTTGCTCCTCCGGCAGCCAAGATGGACCCCGACATGGGGAGTGCAGCACGCGCGGAGACGTTGAGCCCGCAGACGACCAGCCGGCCGCTCCGAGCGTGGCAGCAGGCTGCGCTCAGCCAGTACGAGGAGCAGTCCCCCAAGGACTTCCTGGTCACCGCGACGCCCGGCGCCGGCAAGACCACGTTCGCGCTCACCCTGGCCTCGCGGCTGCTCGCCCGGCGCGAGGTGGCGCGGGTCGTCGTCGTCTGCCCGACCGACCACCTGCGCATGCAGTGGGCCGACGCCGCCGACGCGATGGGCATCGTGCTGGATCCCGGCCTGACCAACGCCGTCGGCCCGGTCCGCGCCGGCACGCAGGGCTACGTCACCACCTACGCGCAGGTCGCGGGCAAGCCGATGCTGCACGCCGCGCGGTCCACCTCGGTCAAGACGCTGGTGATCCTGGACGAGGTGCACCACGCCGGCGACGGCCTCTCCTGGGGCGAGGCGGCCGAGGAGGCGTTCGGCATGTCCGCTCGCCGGCTCTGCCTGACCGGGACGCCCTTCCGCACCAAGCCCGACGAGCGCATCCCCTTCGTCCGGTACGAGGAGGACAGCTTCGAAGGGGACGACGGCGAGGGTGGGATCGGGCTGGTCAGCCGGGCCGACTACACCTACGGCTACAAGGAGGCGCTGGCCGACAACGTCGTCCGCCCCGTCGTCTTCGCCGCCTACACCGGCACCTCCCGCTGGCGGAACTCCGCCGGTGAGGTCGTCGCCGCCTCGCTCTCGGAGGCCGGCACACGGTCGGTGGAGATGCAGGCCTGGCGCACCGCGCTGGACCCCAAGGGCCAGTGGGTGCCGCACGTGATCGCGGCGATGGACGACCGGATCACCCACCTGCGCGAGACCGGCATGCCCGACGCCGCCGGGCTGATCCTCGCCAGCGACCAGGACGACGCCCGCGCCTACGCCAAGATCGTCCGCCGGGTCACCGGCAAGGCCGCCGAGCTGATCCTCTCCGACGACCCGAAGGCGTCGAAGAAGATCGAGCGCTTCGCCACCGGGTCCGCGCGGATCGCCGTCTGCGTGCGGATGATCTCCGAGGGCGTCGACGTCCCGCGTGCCGCCGTCCTGGCGTGGATGACCTCGTACCGGACGCCGCTGTTCTTCGCCCAGGCCGTGGGCCGCGTGGTCCGCTCGCGGTCGCCGCACGAGTCGGCGACGGTCTTCCTCCCCGCGGTGCGCCCGCTGCTGTCGCTGGCCGCCGCCATGGAGGAGCAGCGCAACCACGTCATGCCGCCACCCCGCAGCCAGCCCGACGAGGAGCTCGAGGCGCTCGACCTGCCGCCGCGGGAGCCGAAGGAGGGCGAGATGAAGCAGTGGGAGGCCCTGGAGGCCGACGCCCGCTTCGCCCACGTGCTGCACAGCGGGACGGCGCACACCGGCGCTGGTTCCGCCCCCACGGTCGTCGTCGGCGAGGAGGACGAGGAGTTCCTCGGCATCCCCGGGCTGCTCACCCCGGCGCAGACCGCGGAGTTGCTGTCCAAGCGGGACGACGAGCTGCGGCTGCGCATCGCGCAGAGCCACCGGGACCACGCCGAGGACTTCATGGTCGTCGAGGACCACCCCGACGAGGACGACGCCGGCCGCTCCTGGCGCGACGCCGCCGAGCTGCGCCGGGAGATCAACAAGCTGGTGAACCGCGTGGCGGCGCGCACCGCGCAGCCGCAGGCCGTGGTGCACACCCAGCTGCGCCAGTCGGTGCCCGGCCCCCCGTCGGCGTCGGCGTCGGTGGACGTGCTGCGCGCCCGCCGGGAGCGCCTCCGCACGATGCTGTGACATCGCGGCCCTCCGGACCGCACCGCGGCCACGAGCCGTTCCCGACCGTCGACGAGCGCTGCCATCGCGCCTGCGCGGAGCCCTCCGGGCCCCACTCGGCACGATCCGGCCCTGGCTAGGCGAGCAGTCCCCGGGACGCAGCGATGGCGACGGCCTCGGTGCGTCCGCTCGCGCCGAGCTTGGCCAGGATGTTGCTGACGTGCACGCTCGCGGTCTTCTCGCTGATGAACAGCTCGGAGCCGATCTGCCGGTTGGTACGCCCGGCCGCGAGGAGCCGCAGCACCTCGGTCTCCCGCGGGGTCAGGACGGAGCCGACCTCGACCGCCCGCAGCCCGGCGACGTCGAGCCGGCCGCGGCGGGCCAGCGCCTCCACCGCCCTGCGCAGCGGTACCGCGCCCAGCCGGACGGCGACCTCGTGGGCCTGCGCCCCCTGCTCCGCGGCCCCGGCGCGGTCACCGGCTGCCAGTAGCGCCTCGGCGAACCGCCACCGCGAGCGGGCCTCCTCGTAGACGTGCCCGAACCCGAAGGCGTCGACCGCCGCCCGCCACAGCTCGGGCGCGACCTCCCCCCGGACGCGGGCGGCCTCCGCGGCGATGCGGGCCAGCCAGGCGTGCGCCTCGACACCCAGCGTGTCGCCGTAGGTCTCCCGGTACGTCTCGACCGATGCGCGCGCGGCCGCGGTCAGGTCGTCCCCCGTCCGCAGCCAGTGGTCGGTCCCCGCGACGTCGGCGGCCCGGCGGGCGACCGCGGCGGCGTCGGCGACGGCACTCAGGGCGCTGCCGGCCAGCCGGAGCATGCCGATGTGGTCGTCGTCCCACTCCCGCTGCAGCCGCCGGTAGGTCGTCAGCGCCACGTCCACCGCCTGCTGCGGCCTGCCCTCCCAGGTGGCCAGGTCGATCTCCGAGGCGGCCGTCACGAAGTCGAGCAGGACGTGCGCTCCCAGCCGGGGCACCAGGCTCCGCGCCCAGTCGATGCGGGCCCGCGCGCCCGGGTCACCCCGGCCGACCAGCACGAGCAGCGCGTCGGCGCGCACGTGCGCGGCCATGTCCGGCACCCGGGCCAGCACGTCGGCCTCGGCCAGGCTCTCGTCCCAGCCGCCGGCCATGTACAGCGCCGTGACGTGCAGGTGACGCAGCTCGGCCGCGTAGTGCGACCACTCGGCGCCGAGGTCCCGGGCCCGCCGGGTGCCCCGCCGCGTCCACTCCAGCGCCTCGCTGATCCGGCCCGCCTCGAACATGACGGTCGCGACGTTGAACAGCACCCGCATCTCGACCTCGACGTTGCCGGACCGCCGGGCGCGGACCAGCGCCTCGTCCAGCCGGGCGCGCATCTCGGCCAGGTCCGTCCCGGGGCGGGCCCGCAGCTGGGTGACCGCGATGTCCGCCCAGGCACCGTCGAACCCGAGCGCGTCCGCGGCCGCGAGCGCCTCGTCGACCGCCGCGTCCGCCTCGTCGAAGCGGCCCACCGAGTAGCTCATCCGGGCGTGTGTCGCTGCGGCCCACGTGCGCGCCTTCGACGGCGGCTGCGCCGGCACCAGCGCCATCGCCGCCCCGCTCTCCCGGTAGGCCCCGGCGTCGTCCTCGACCCGGACCATCGCCTGCGCGAGCGTGTAGTGGATGCGCGCGCGGATCTCGGGGGCCGCGTCGGCCGGGAGCACCTCCAGCGCCGAGCGCAGCAGGGCGATCGCCCGGGCCGGCTCCCCCACCGTGCGCGCCGCAGCCGCGGTCTCCACCAGCAGCGCCGCCTGGTCGCGGCCGGCCCGTTCCGGCGCATCGGGCACCGCCGACCACAGCGCGAGCGCCGTCTCGAGGTGCTGCAGCTGTTCCGCGGGCGCGCCGACCCCTCCCGCCGCGGCCGCCGCGGCCAGCGAGGCGCTGAAGGCGCCGGGCAGGTCGTTGCTCCCGCGGGCGTGGTGCGCCTGCTCCGCGGCCGTTCCCGCACCCGGCTCGCGCGCCAGGTAGTCCGCGATCGCGGCGTGCAGCCGCACCCGCTCCCCCGGCAGCAGATCGGCGAGCACCGCCTCGCGCAGCAGCGCGTGCCGGAAGCGGTACCGGCCCTCGTCGGAGACCACCAGCAGGTAGTGGTGCACCGCCTCGGCCAGCGCCGCGTCCAGGTCGCCGTCGCCGAGCCCGCTCACCGCGGCCACGAGCTCGTGGCGCACCCGGCGGCCGGCCACGGCGGCGACGCGGAGCACCTGCTGGGCCTCCGGCGAGCGCTGCTCGACGCGGGCCAGGAGGACGTCGGTGAGGGCCAGGGGCAGCGCCTCGCCGTGCCGCCCGGCCGCGAGCAGCTCCTCGGCATAGAAGGCGTTGCCCTCGGCTCGGGTGACGACGTCCTCCACCACGGAGTCCGGCAGGGGCCCGGCATCGGCCGCCAGGCGACGCACCAGCGCGCCGACCTCGGCGTCCGGGAGCGGGTCGAGCTCGAGCCTCTCCACGCCGGGCAGGCGTACCAACTCGGCGAGCAGGGGGCGGAGCGGGTGGCGCCGGTGCAGGTCGTCGGCGCGGTAGGAGGCGACCACCGCGACGGGCTCGTCGGCGAGCCGGGCCAGCAGGTAGCGCAGCAGGTCGCGGCTGGACCGGTCGGCCCAGTGCACGTCCTCCAGCACGAGGAGGAGCGGCCCCGCGCCGGCCAGCTCGCAGACCAGGGCCGCCACCGCCTCGAAGAGCTGCAGCCGCCCGTCGTCGACCGGCGGCGGCGCCGCCCGGTGCGGTAGCGGGCGGCCGAGGTCGCGCCCCTCGGGCACCGGCTGCACCGGCGACGCCGTGGCCGGACGCCCGGCGAACAGCGGGGCCAGGACGGGGTTGGCGGCCGACTCGGGCGCCATGCCCGGCTCCGCCGCGACCGGTCGGAGCAGGTCGACGAAGGGCAGGTACGGCAGGCCCACGTCGCCGAGGTCGACGCAGTGCCCGGTGAGCACCCGGACCCCGCGCGCGGCCGCCCGCGCGGTCAGCTCGTCGAGCAGCCGGGTCTTGCCCACCCCCGCGTCACCGGACAGCAGCACGGTGCTCGCCCGGCCCGCTGCGGCGCGGTCGACGCACGCCAGCAGGGTGGCGAGCTCGGCGGCCCGTCCCACCATCGGCGCGTCGTCCCAGCGTGGCACGGCGCCGATCGTGACACGGGCCTCCGACAGAGCCCGAACCCTTTCGCTACGGGCCGAGCCGGTCAGCGCCGACGCCTGCGGCCGCGGAACCAGGGGGTATGCCGGGTCCGGGTGCCGCGGCCGGAGGCCAGCAGCATCTCTCGCCGGTAGGCGAGCTCGGAATCCAGGGCCGGGCTGCTGTAGTGGAGCGTCATCGTCGTGCCTCTCGTCGTCCTTGTGCGGATGACGACGACGTTCGTCCTGAGGCCGAGACCCAGGCATCGGCAGGTCACGCGGTTCTCGCGGCCCCGAGCCGTCTGAGGTGCCGCCGGACACGGCTGAGGGCCCTCATCCCGCGTGGGGTGAGGGCCCTCAGGGCGACGAGGTCCGGACCGGGTGACGGCCGCCTCGCGGCGAAAAGCACAACACGGCTCCAGGCCCCCGACCGAGGCCGGGGCGGTAGTCCGTGAAGGCGTAACCAAATGGCACCCGGGGGCACGTGGCACCCGGTCCGGACATCTCCGAGGCTACCCGCCGGAACCGAGATCATGTCGGGTCGAGCGATGCCGGGTGGGGTCCGCGCAGGCGCGACGGCGGAGCTCCACGCCAGCCGGGACGGCACCTGGTCGCGGTGTCGCCCGGAGGGCGACGAAATCAATTGAAGCCGCGGTCGTCCTGCTTGAGCGCGGTGTCGACGGTGAGGGCGGAGGCGATCACCAGGCTGGCCAGCGGTTCGGGGAGCCGGACGTGCACGAGGACGACGTAGCGGTCCGCCGTGGTGAACATCGTCCGGGCGAGGCCCTCCCACTTCTTCGTGATCCGGGCCACCTCCGTGCCGGCCGCGTCGGTGATCGCGAAGTCCCAGGCCCGCCAGTTCTCGGCCTGGATCGCGCCGACCACCTGACCGCCGGCCACCAGGTCGAAGCGGATCCGCCCGAACACGTTCGCCTGGACGATCTCGCCGATCGGCGCGCCGTCCGGGCGCTGCACCAGCACCCGGGACCTCATCAGCTTCGCTGGCCGGGTGAGCACCAGCACCGGCCCGCGGGCGTCGCGCACCTCGAGCCGGTGGGTGAGGAACTGGTCGAGCTGGCTGAACAGCCGGACCGCCTTCTTCACGGCGCTCTGCCCGACCTGGACGACGGCGCCGATCTGCCGGCCCTCGCCGTCGAGCACCGCGTACTCGTTGGTCAGCTCGATCAGCTTCGTCTTCTGGTTGACCAGCAGGACGGACTGGTCGTACAGCGAGGGGCCGGCGCCCTGCGGCGCGGGTGGCACGGGAGCGGCCGGGTGCTGGACGTGCTCGGTCCAGCCCTGGCCGTCCCACCACCGGGTGCCGGGAGTGCCGGCGGGGTCGGGGTACCAGCCCGGAGGGGGCGGCGGCTGAGTCACGGCGGTCACGGTAGTGCTGGCCCGGCGCAGCCCGGGTGCCTCCCGTGCCAGACTCTCCGGGTGGGTGACCTGGTGGGGTTCGAGGCGTGGGCGGCCCTGGCCGGCGACTCCCCCACCTCCCGCACCGAGTGGGCCGCCGTCGTCCGCGCGTGGGGTGAGCCGCACCGCCGGTACCACGACCTCGCGCACCTGGCGGCCGTGCTGGGCATCGTCGACCGGCTGGCCGCCGACGCCGCCGACCCGGACGCGGTGCGGCTGGCGGCCTGGTACCACGACGTCGTCTACGACCCGCAGCGCAACGACAACGAGGCGGTCAGCGCCGGGCGGGCCCGCGCCGGCCTGCGCGGGCTGGCCCCCGACGAGCGGATCGCCGAGGTCGAGCGGCTGGTGCTGCTGACCGCCGGGCACGACGTCGAGCCCGGCGATGCCAACGGCGCGGTGCTCTGCGACGCCGACCTCGCCGTCCTCGCCTCCCCGCCCGAGGCGTACGCCGCCTACGCCTCGGCCGTGCGCGAGGAGTACGGCCACGTCCCCGACGAGGCGTTCACCGCCGGGCGGATCGCCGTCCTGGAGCAGCTGCTGGCGCTGCCCCGGCTCTACCGGCTGCCCACCGTGGCCGGCACCTGGGAGCCACGGGCGCGGGCGAACATGGCCGCCGAGCTCAGCCTGCTGCGCCGCCGTGCGGCCCCGGGGAACGGGGCTTCCGGACCCGCAGCCCCGCCGCCAGGAGGCGAGTGAGCAGCTCCCGGCACTCCACCGGCTGCGCTCCGGCGGCGACCGCGACGTCGTAGAGGTCCTCGGGGACGTCGTAGTGGTCCCCCTGGAACGCCCGGCGCGGGATGCCGAGCTCCGCGGCGACGAACGCGTGCAGCTCGTCGTAGGAGACGTCGCTGACCAGGTGCGACCACAACCGCCCCCGCCAGGGCCACACGGGGGTGTCGATGAGCACCGTCACGGTGGCAGTGTGCCCGCCATGGCCCAGGAGCACCCGCAGGTCCGCGACGGCAACCTCCTGCGCTTCGGCTCCCCACTACCGTCCGAGGGGTGAGCGCAGAGATCCGCTGGGGCGTCGTGGGACCGGGTCGCATCGCGGAGAGCGTGCTGCCCGACTTCGCCCACGTCCCGCACGCCCGCGTCGTCGCCGTCGCCTCGCGGTCGCCGGAGAGGGCCGACGCGTTCGCCACCCGGCACGGGCTGGACCGCGCCCACGGCTCCTACGCCGGGATCCTGGCCGATCCGGACGTCGACGTCCTCTACGTCGCCACCCCGCACGCCCAGCACTCCGCCTTCGCCCTGGCTGCCCTGCGCGCCGGCAAGGCACTGCTGGTGGAGAAGGCGTTCACCGCCACGACTCCCGGAGCCGCGGCGGTCGTCGCGGCCGCCCGGGAGACCGGCGTCTTCACCATGGAGGCGATGTGGACCCGCTTCCAGCCTGCGGTGGTTGCGCTCCGCGAGCTGGTCGCCGACGGCGCGATCGGTGAGGTGCGGTCGGTGCAGGCCGATCTGGGCGTCTCCCGCGTGTACGACCCGGTGGACCGGCTGTTCGCCCTCGCACTCGGCGGCGGCGCGTTGCTCGACCTCGGTGTCTACGTCGTCTCGTTCGCCCAGATGCTGCTCGGGACACCGCAGCGCGTCGTCGCCTCCGGATCGCTGTTCCCCACCGGCGTCGACGCCGAGGCGGCGCTCCTGCTGGGGTACGACGACGGCCGGGCCGCCACGCTGCTCGCGTCGCTGCGCCAGGCGCTGCCCGGCCAGGCCCGCGTGTTCGGCACGACCGGCTGGATCGACGTCCTCCCCCGGTTCCACCACCCGGACACGATCGTGCTGCACCGGGCCGGCGCCGAGCCCGAGACGATCCGGCGGCCGCAGCTCGGCGTCGGCTACGCGCACGAGCTGATCGAGGTCACCGAGTGCCTGCGCGCCGGGCGCCCCGAGAGCGCGGTCATGCCGCTCGCGGACACCCTCGCCGTCCAGGACGTGCTGGGACAGGCGGCCGAGCAGCTCGGGGTGCGGCACGCGGAGGCGGTCGACGTCCTCTGACGGGTGATTCCTGACCGACCGGCTGCAGACGGCGTCCGGCGGTGCCGATGGCCTGTGGACGGGCCGCGCCGGCGGCCCATGTCCGGAGGGAACCGCATTCATGGCGCTGCTCGAAGTCCTGGCCGCTGTCGTCGCGAAGGTCGCCGGTGCGGGCACCGCCGCACAGGTCGCGGCCGGACTGGGCATCGCGACCGCCGGCGTCACCGGCGCCGGTGCCGCCGGCGCCCTGCCAGAGCCGGTCCAGGAGGTCGTCGCGAGCACCGTGGAGACGGTGTCCCCGTTCGACCTGCCCGACTCCGGCAACTCCTCCTCCGACGACACGTCCACCGAGGACGAGACGGAGGTCGACGGCCCGGCCCCG
The DNA here is from genome assembly GCF_054051075.1 of Blastococcus sp. SYSU DS0617. NCBI lineage: Bacteria > Bacillati > Actinomycetota > Actinomycetes > Geodermatophilales > Geodermatophilaceae > Blastococcus > Blastococcus sp. SYSU DS0617. Next base: position 419,213 of record NZ_JBJHAO010000001.1, on the reverse strand, counting down.
GACGGATCCGGTGACGACGCCGCGGACTCCACCGAGGAGCCCACCGAGGACCCGCTCGACGACGACTCCGACGACTCTGACGGCCACGGCTTGGACAACGCCCGCGAGCACGCGGACGAGCACGCCCAGGAGTCGCTGCTGAAGGCGCAGGAGCGCCAGGCCGCGCACGACGCGGAGAAGGCAGCCCGCGACGCCGGGAGGGAGGCCGAGAAGGCCGCCCGCGAGACCGCACGGGAAGCCGAGAAGGCCGCCCGCGAGACCGCACGGGAAGCCGAGAAGGCCGCCCGCGAGACCGCACGGGAAGCCGAGAAGGCCGCCCGCGAGACCGCACGGGAAGCCGAGAAGGCCGCCCGCGAGACCGCGAGAGAGGCCGAGAAGGCCGCTCGCGACGCCGGGAAGGCTGCTCGGCAGGCGGCTGGGAAGGCGGCCGAGCGGGGCGGCGAGGACGACTGACCCTCCGGCGACGGGGGCCGGTCGCCGACCCGCCGCCGGTCAGGTCACGGCGGGCCAGGCCAGGCCGGTCGCCTGGTCGGCGGTGGGCACGCGGGTCGGCGTCCCTCCGGCGCGGCGGACGGCGTCGGCGAAGCGGACCGCATCGATGACCGCGTTGCAGCCCGGGTCGTTGTTGAAGTAGACGAGGACGTCGGCATCGCCGTAGGTGGCCACGATCCGGTCGGCCCACAGCTGCAGGGTCTCGGCGCGGTAGCCCCACCCCTCGAAGCCGTGGTGGAAGCGCAGATAGCCCCACTCGGCGGTGCGCCAGAGCGGCGCGATCGGCTGCTCGTCCCGGTCGGCCCAGCACAGCGCAGCCCCGTAGCGCTCGAGCAGCGCGCGGATCTCGTCGGTCCACCACGACTCGTGCCGCGGCTCGACCGCCACGCGTGTGCCCACGGGGAACTGGGCCAGGCACTCGCGGAGCAGGTCGGGATCGGCCTTCAGCGTCGGCGGTAGCTGCAGCAGGATCGTGTCGAGCTTCGGGCCCAGCCCGGCGGCACGGTCCATCAGGCGGGCGACCGGCTCCTCGGGTTCGCGCAGCCGCTTGATGTGGGTGAGGAACCGGCTCGCCTTGACCGCCCAGCGGAAGTCCGGGGGGGTCCGGTCCCGCCACTTCTCGAACGTCTCCCGCTCGGGCAGCCGGTAGAAGGCGTTGTTGCTCTCGACGGTGGCGAAGTGCTCCCGGTAGTGCTCCAGCCACAGCCGCTGGGCGAGCTTGGGCGGGTAGAAGGCGCCGCGCCAGTCGCGGTACTGCCAGCCCGACGTCCCGATGATCACGGCCACGCCCATGATCGTCACCCGGATGCGCGGGGTCTGCCTGTCGTGCTGAGCTGATCGGGTGACCGCACCCGCACGCTTCAAGGACCTCTGCCTGGACGCCAACGACCACCACGCGCTGGCCGACTGGTGGTGCGCCGCCATCGGCTACGTCCGGCGCGACACCCTCGAGGACGCCGCGACGCCCGAGGAGGACGAGCCGCGCCCGCACGACTGGCCGATCCCGATCGTCGACCCGGCCGGCGAGGGTCCGCTGATGTGGATCGTCCCGGTGCCCGAGCGGAAGACGATCAAGAACCGCATGCATTTCGACGTCGTCGGCGAGACCTGGCCGCTGATCGCGGCCGGCGCCCGCATGGTGCGGGAGCAGGACGACGAGATCGACTGGAGCATCCTGGCCGACCCCGAGGGCAACGAGTTCTGCGTCTTCGCTCCGGAGGACTGACCGCGTGCGCGACCGGGCGGCGACCCGGCGGGCGTCGCTGTGCCCCAACCGCCGCCGGCTCGCCTACGACGACCACCTCGTCCACGGGGGCGCCCCGACGCCGGCCGCCGTCGCAACTGCGGGGAAAAAGGCCCTCGGACCGCCGCCGGGGAGCGCAAGTTCCCCGCAGTTGGCGTCCGGCCCCGCCCCGACGCCCGACGTCCCAGGAACGCCGACAGGGGCGGCCCGCTCGGAAGCGGACCGCCCCTGCCGGGCAGTGCTGGTGTTACGAGGGGGCTGGACTCAGAAGTCCATGCCGCCCATGCCACCCATGTCGCCACCGCCGGCGGCCGGAGCGTTCTTCTCCGGCTTGTCGGCGATCACGGCCTCGGTGGTGAGGAAGAGCGCCGCGATGGAGGCGGCGTTCTGCAGCGCGGAGCGGGTGACCTTGGCCGGGTCGATGATGCCGGCCTTGATCAGGTCCACGTACTCGCCGGTGGCGGCGTTGAGGCCGTGGCCGGTCTCCGAGTTGCGGACCTTCTCCGCGACGACGCCACCCTCGAGGCCGGCGTTGATCGCGATCTGCTTCAGCGGCGCCTCGAGCGCGACGCGCACGATGTTGGCACCGGTCGCCTCGTCACCCTCGAGCTCGAGCTTGTCGAACGCGACGGCCGTGGCCTGCGCCAGGGCGACGCCACCACCGGCGACGATGCCCTCCTCGACGGCGGCCTTGGCGTTGCGCACCGCGTCCTCGATGCGGTGCTTGCGCTCCTTGAGCTCGACCTCGGTCGCGGCACCGGCCTTGATGACCGCAACACCGCCGGCCAGCTTGGCCAGGCGCTCCTGCAGCTTCTCGCGGTCGTAGTCGCTGTCCGACTTGTCGATCTCGGCGCGGATCTGGTTGACCCGGCCCTGGATCTGGTCGGTGTCGCCCGAGCCCTCGACGATCGTCGTCTCGTCCTTGGTGACGACGACCTTGCGGGCGCGGCCGAGCAGCTCGAGGTCGGCGTTGTCGAGCTTGAGGCCGACCTCCTCGCTGATGACCTGGCCACCGGTGAGGATGGCGATGTCGGTCAGCATGGCCTTGCGGCGGTCACCGAAGCCCGGCGCCTTGACGGCGACGGACTTGAAGGTGCCGCGGATCTTGTTGACCACCAGGGTCGCGAGGGCCTCGCCCTCGACGTCCTCGGAGATGATCGCCAGCGGCTTGCCCGACTGCATGACCTTCTCCAGCAGCGGGAGCAGGTCCTTGACGGTGCTGATCTTCGAGTTGACGACGAGCACGTACGGGTCGTCGAGGACGGCCTCCATGCGCTCGGTGTCGGTGACGAAGTAGGGCGAGATGTAGCCCTTGTCGAAGCGCATGCCCTCGGTGAGCTCGAGCTCGAGGCCGAAGGTGTTGCTCTCCTCGACGGTGATGACGCCTTCCTTGCCGACCTTGTCCATCGCCTCGGCGATGAGCTCGCCGATGGCGGGGTCAGCGGCGGAGATCGACGCGGTGGCGGCGATCTGCTCCTTGGTCTCGACGTCCTTGGCCGTCGAGAGGAGGTAGTCGCTGACCGACGCGACGGCGGCCTCGATGCCCTTCTTCAGGGCCATCGGGTTGGCGCCGGCGGCGACGTTGCGCAGACCCTCGCGCACGAGCGCCTGGGCCAGCACGGTGGCGGTGGTGGTGCCGTCACCCGCGACGTCGTCGGTCTTCTTGGCGACCTCCTTGACGAGCTCGGCCCCGATCTTCTCCCACGGGTCCTCGAGCTCGATCTCCTTGGCGATGCTCACACCATCGTTGGTGATGGTGGGCGCGCCCCACTTCTTCTCAAGAACGACGTTCCGGCCACGGGGGCCGAGGGTCACCTTGACGGCGTCGGCGAGGGTGTTCATCCCTCGCTCGAGGCCGCGGCGCGCCTCTTCGTTGAACGCGATCATCTTGGCCATGTGGTGATGTCCTCCGAGCATGGATCGCTGCACGGCCGGGTGGGTGCCCGCGACGGACGACACCGATGACATGGGCGCTCCGTCGGCCCACCATCCGGTGCCTCACCGTTCCGACCTGATTGGCACTCGGGAGCCCCGAGTGCCAGAAACGAGTTTGGCACTCGACCCCTGCGAGTGCAAGAACGGGGGTCCCTGAGGGCGTTCGAGGCTGTCCCGGAACGACGGAGGCCCGGCCCCCTCGCGGGGAACCGGGCCTCGGTCGGACGTCCCGTCAGGCGCTGCGCACCGCGTCGGCCTGGGGGCCCTTGGCGCCCTGGACGACCTCGAACTCGACGCGCTGGCCCTCGTCGAGGGACTTGTACCCGTCCATCTGGATGGCCGAGTAGTGGACGAAGACGTCCTGGCCGCCGTCCACGGCGATGAAGCCGAAGCCCTTCTCGGCGTTGAACCACTTCACGGTGCCCTGTGCCACGTGTGCTCCCACGTTCTGCGTGCGGTCGCCCCACCGCGGGTGGTGGGGCGAGGTCTCGCTCTTCCGCCCGCGATCACGAACAAGGAGGAGAGAACCGCGCGAGAACCTACAACAGAGTGACGTGGGTTACACAGACATCAGCCACGGCGCGTTGCCGGATCCCCCGATCCGGTGACGCGGCCGGTCAGCCGATGAGGCCCGCGGACCGGGCGGACTTCAGGGACGGCTCGACGTGGTGCGTCGGGCCCACGACCGGCACCAGCGGGTCGAGGGTCTTCAGGCCCTCCCCGGTGTTGAGGACGACGGTCTCCTTGGCCGGGTCCAGCCGCCCGTTCCCCACGAGCTGGCGGAGGACGGCGACGGTCACGCCGCCCGCGGTCTCGGCGAACACGCCGGTGGTGCGGGCGAGGTCGCGGATGCCCTGCACGATCTCGTCGTCCCCGACCCGGCCGACCGCGCCACCGGTGCGGCGGATCGCGTCGAGCGCGTACGGGCCGTCGGCGGGATTGCCGATGTTCAGCGACTTCGCGATGCCGGTGGGCTTCACCGGCTTGACGACGTCCCAGCCGTTGTCGAAGGCCGTCGCGATCGGGTCGCAGCCGGCCGACTGCGCCCCGAAGATCGTCCACTCGGTGGCCTCGACGATGCCCGCGGCGGTGAGCTCGCGGAACGCCTTGTCCACCTTCGTCAGCAGCGAGCCCGAGGCCATGGGGATGACGACCTGGGCCGGGATGCGCCAGCCGAGCTGCTCGGCGAGCTCGTAGCCCATCGTCTTGGAGCCCTCGGCGTAGTAGGGCCGCACGTTCTGGTTGACGAAGGCGGTGTCCTCGAACTCGTCGGTCTCGGCGAGCTCGCTGGTCAGCCGGTTGACGTCGTCGTAGGAGCCGTCGACGGCGACCAGCGTCTGCCCGTAGACCGCCGACTGGACGATCTTCCCGGGCTCCAGGTCGGAGGGGACGAACACGAACGACGGCAGCCCCATGCGGGCGGCGTGTGCGGCCACGGAGTTGGCCAGGTTGCCCGTCGAGGCCGCCGCGATCTTCGTGTAGCCGAGGCCCTTGGCCGCCGTGGCGGCGAGGCTGACCACGCGGTCCTTGAACGAGTGGGTCGGGTTGGCGGAGTCGTCCTTGACCCACAGGCCACCGGTCATGCCCAGTTCCTCGGCGAGGCGGTCGGCGCGCACCAGCGGCGTCATGCCGGGGTCGAGCGAGACGCGGGAGGCCGGGTCCTGGCCCACCGGCAGCAGGGCGACGTAGCGCCAGATGTTCTGCGGGCCGGCCTCGATCTGCTCGCGGGTGACCGCGCGCATGAGCTCGGGGTCGTAGTCGACCTCGAGCGGGCCGAAGCACTCGGCGCACGCGTGCTCGGCGACGAGACCGAAGGTGGCGCCGCAGTTGCGGCAGATGAGCCCGCGGGCGGGACACGGCGGCACGGGGCCGCCGGCGCTGGAGTCTGCCTGGGCCGAACCGGGAGCGGTCAGAGTCATGCGACGACTACCTCCTCATCTTCCCCGCGTCGGGCCGTCGAGCCGCGCGGGACGGAATTGGCACCTCCCCGCAGACGCTGGCCGCACCGGGGTGCGGGGTCGCATGAGCGGCGGTTGCCGGGGCTTCATCGGGCCGTGTCCCTCTGCCCCTCTGGATGAGTGAACGCCGGCAACTCTACCCACCGCGTGCGGCGGCCGGAGCAGCGGTGAGGATGTGCGCGTGGCAGCGCGGATCGTCTACACCGACCTCGACGGCACGATGGTGGGACCACGCGGGTCCTTCTGGCACACCTCCGCACGCGATCTGACGGCCGACCCGGCGACGGCGTTGCTGGAGCTGCACCGCGCCGGGGTGCCCTTGGTGCTGGTCAGCGGCCGCACGTTCGAGCAGGTCGTGGAGGCCGCGCGGATCTTCGCCGCCGACGGCGCGATCGCCGAGCTGGGCGCCACCATCAGCTGGGGCGGCGGCCGGGGCACGCACCGGCTCACCGGCGAGCTGCCCGCCGAGCACGCCGACCGGACCCCGATGGAGGTCATGGCCTCGCTCGGCGTCGTCGAGCAGCTCGTCGCCGCCCATCCGGGCCGGCTGGAGTGGCACGCACCCTGGCACAGCACGCACGAGACCGACGCTTTGCTGCGCGGCCGGGTGGACCCCGTCGCCGTCGACTCGTGGCTGGCCGAGCAGGGGGTGGGCTGGCTGACGCTCAAGGACAACGGCGCCATCCCGGCGTCGTCCCGTTTCGGTCTCGACGACGACCCGCTGCCGCCGCGGGTCTACCACCTCATGCCGCGCGGGATCTCCAAGGGAGCAGCGATCGCCTGGGATCTGGAGCGCCGCGGGATCGACCCCGCCGATGCGGTGGCGATCGGCGACAGCGTGAGCGACCTGGACATGGCCCCCGCGGTCGGCCGGTTGTGGATCACCGCGAACGGGGCCGGCGTCGACGGGATGGCCGACCGGATCGCCGCCGTCCCCAACGCGACCGTCACGGATGCCGCAATGGGCGAGGGCTGGGCACAGGCGGTCCGCGCGGCGCTCAGCTCGTGATGTCGCGGCGGGCGAAGTGCCGGAAGCCCAGCGCGGTGAAGACGGCGGCGTAGACCAGCGACTGGATGACGCCGCGGAACAGGTCGCCGTCCTGCACCGGCGTTTGCAGCAGATCGGTCCAGGCGAACTCCCCCGCGGTCGGGAACCAGTCACGCAGCGACCCGAGCTGCTCCACCTGGTCGAGGATCGCGAAGACGAACATGGTGAACACCGCGCCGCCGACGGCGGCCAGCGGCGCATCGGTCGCCGTCGAGAACCAGAAGGCCAGCGTGCCCACGACCAGCAGGTGGACGGCGAGGTAGCCGAGCATCCCGGCCAGCCGCAGGAAGCCCTCCCCCTGGGACAGCGTCACGCCCACCGGGGTCTCGATGGGCCCGAACCCGAACGCGATCGAGCCGGCCAGCACCGAGACGGCGGTCAGCGTCAGCAGCGCGCCCACCGAGAGCACGAGCGCGGCCAGCCACTTCTGCCGGAGCAGCCGCATGCGCGGCACCGGGGTGGCGAGGGTGTACCTCAGGGCGCCCCACTGGGCCTCGCTGGCCACGGTGTCACCGAAGAACAGCGCGTACACGACCACCAGGAAGAAGCCCGTCGTGGCGAAGAGCACGAACAGGGTGAAGTTCAGGCCGCTGGCGGTGGCGACGTCGACCAGGTTGATCCGGTTGTTCTCGCCGGCGTCCTCGCTCGCGCCCAGCTGCAGCGCGGCGATGAGCAGCAGCGGGAGCGCCACCATCAGCGCGAGCACCCCCAGGGTGCGGCGGCGGGCGAACTGCCGCCGCAGCTCCACGGCCAGCCGCAGCGTGCGCGACGGCCGGTAGCCGGCGGCCGCGCCGGTGGTCCGGATACCGGTCATGACTCCCCCACCAGCGCCAGGAAGGCGTCCTCGAGCCGACGGCGCGGCGTGAACTGGTCCACGTCGATGCCCGCCTCCACCAGCGCGCGCAGCGCCACGTCGCGGGGCACGCCGCCGAGCTCGGCGACCAGACCGTCGTCGGTGCGCCCGGCGGTCACGCCCGGCAGTTCCTCCAGGACCGCGATGGCCCGGTCGGTGTCGGCCTCCGCCACCCCGACGAGCACCGCACCCCCCGCTCCGACGATCTCCTCGACCGTGCCCTGCGCGATCTTCTGCCCCTTGGCCATGACGACGACGTGGCTGCAGGTCTGCTCGATCTCGCTGAGCAGGTGGCTGGACACGATCACCGTGCGGCCGGTCGCGGCGTAGGACCGCAGCACCTCGCGCATGGCGTGGATCTGCGGCGGGTCCAGCCCGTTGGTCGGCTCGTCGAGCACCAGGAGATCGGGCAGTCCGAGCATCGCCTGGGCGATCGCGACCCGCTGCCGCATGCCCTGGCTGTAGCGCCGGACCGGCCGGTCCAGCGCCGCACCGAGGCCGGCGACCTCGATCGCCTCCTCCAGGTGCGCGTCCTCCGCCGGGCGGCCGGTCGCCGCCCAGTACAGCCGCAGGTTCTGCCGGCCGGACAGGTGCGGCAGCAGTCCGGTCCCCTCGACGAACGACCCCAGGCGGGACAGCACGGGCGCACCCGGGCGGGCGGCGTGCCCGAAGACGCTGATCCGCCCTTCGGTGGGCCGGATCAGGCCCATGAGCATGCGCAGCGACGTCGTCTTGCCGGCCCCGTTGGGCCCCAGCAGGCCGAGCACCTGCCCGCGGCGGACCTCGAACGACAGGTCGCGGACGGCGACGAAGCCGTCCTTGTAGGCCTTGGTCACGCCCTCGAAGCGCAGCGGCACGTCCTCGCCGTCGGGCTCGACGACGCCGACCTGCCGGCGGCGGCGGGCCCACCAGAGGGAGGCCAGCCAGCCGAGCAGGCCCAGGGCCACGACCCCGGCGAGCAGCAGCCACCAGCGCGAGGAACCTGCTGCGGCCTCGCTCCGGCCGTCGACCACGGGCGCCATGAGCTGCGTGGGCCCGGCGGCTGCACCGTCGGTCGCCTCCGCCGCGGCGAGACCGACCGAGTAGACGGCCGCCTCGGCGGGGAGCGCGTACGCCTGGTCGGTGGAGGAGACCACCAGGCGCATGGTGTGACCGGTCTCGAACCGGTGCACGACCGCCGGGAGCGTGAGGCCCACCCGGGTCGGGTCGGTCGGGTCGGTGGAGAGGCCGGTGACCTCCAGCGGCGCCACGAGCCCCCCGGGCAGCGTCATCGTCCCGTCGGCTGCGACGTCGTAGAGCTTGGCGAACAGCGTCGCCGAGCCGCTGGCCGAGGACAGCGCGAGATCCACCGTGCTGGCACCGACGACCTCCACCGGCGCGTCCAGGGGCTCGCTGTCGAAGGCGGCGAACTGGCCGGGGATCTCCACGGCCGCACCACCGAGCGCAACCGCGAGCGAGCCCAGCCCGGGAACGGTGGTGAGCGCGGCGGGCGTGCCCCCGGCCGGGGTGACCACCGGCTGCACGGGGCCCTCTACCGGCACCGCGCGGCGGTCGGCCGGCTCGGCTCCGTCGAGGCCGGGGTAGACCGGCGCCACGACCGTCCGGCCGCCGCCCTGGACACGGCCCAGCGTCGCACCCAGGCCGGTGGGAGCCGGGAACTCGAAGCCGGTGCCCGGTTCCTCACCCTCCCCGCGGAGGTACCAGTCGAACCAGCCGGCGACCTCCTCCCGCAGCTCGTCCACCTGCCGGCCGGACGCGGGGGCGTCGTGCCCGCCAGCGTACCAGACCACCTTCACCGGCGTCCCGTCGGCGGCGATGCCCCGGGCATTGGCGTCGGCCTGGCCGAGACCGAACAGCGAGTCCTGGGTGCCCTGGACCAGCAGGGTCGGCGCGTCGATGCGGTCCAGGACGGCCGCGGGGCTGCTGCGATCGAGGATCGCCGCCACCTCGGGCGTCAGCTCGCCCGTCGACGCCGCCGTCTGGTACGCGGCGCACACGTCGGCCGTGAACCGCCCGCAGGTCAGCAGTCGCTCGGCGGCCTCCGGGTTCTCGGCCGCCTGTGCGAGCAGCTCGTCGGGCAGCGCCACGGGCACGCCGCCGTCCGGAGCCCCGTCGTCGCCGAAGGCGGCGAGCAGATCGGCCGGAGCGGAGCCGATCCCGAAGAAGAGCCCCGCCCACAGGGACTTGAAGACGCCGCCGTCCGAGGTCGGTGGAACCGCCGCGGGGGTGCCCGTCTCCAGGTCGCCGGTGTGGTCCGGGAAGAACGCACTGGTCAGCGAGTGCCAGGTGATCTGCGGGGCGATGGCGTCGATGCGCTCGTCGTAGGCCGCACCGAGCAGGGCCAGCGCACCGCCGTAGGAGGCCCCGGCGACGCCGACGCGCGGATCGCCGTCGGCGTCCTGGACGACGTCGTCGCGCTCGGCCAGGACGTCGATCAGCGCGGAGAGGTCGGCGACCTCGTACCGCGGGTCGTTGAGCCCGATCTGGCCGGTGCTGCCGCCGAACCCGCGGGCCGAGAAGGTGAGGACGACGTAGCCGCGCTCGGCGAGTACACGGGCGTCGTCCGCCACCGACTCCTTGCTGCCACCGAAGCCGTGCGCCAGGACCACGGCGGGCGCCGGCCGCTCCTCGGCGGCCGGCAGGTACAGCGTCGAGTCGAGCTCCACGGCGTCGGCACCGGAGCCGGCGGAGATGCGCACGTCCTCGGTGCCGACGTCGTCGGCGGCCGCGGCCGGAGCCGCACCGGAGAGCACGCCGGCGACGAGCAGGGGCAGGAGGACGGCGAGCGCACGCCAGGCGCCGGAGCGCGGACGTACGAGCCCGCGGGAGCGACGCACGAATCGGCCAACGGACGGCGAACGGCGGGTGTTCCGCGCGCCGTCCGTCAGCGGCGGTGGATCAGGGCTGCCAGTCGCCGGCTGCGACGATGACCAGGCTCGGGGCGGTGATCTCGGCCGGCAGCTCGAAGAAGCGCGGCGCGGGGCCCTGCAGCTCGGGGAACTGGTCCACCAGCTGGACGGCCGCCTGGCGCTGGGTCTCGTCGCCCTCGGTGTAGAAGACGGTCGTGGCGGGCACGTCGTCGCCCTCGTAGGCGCCGACCCCCGGCGACTCCCAGCCGCCGCTGGTCACGGTTCCCGCGATCCTCGCGGCGAGACCGGTGACGTTGGTGGCGTTGAGCACGACGACGGGCGCCCGGACCGGGGTGCTCGCCACCGGCTCGACCGGCTCGGTCTCGGTCTTCAGCTCCGGGAGCGGCGGGGGGACGAACGGGGCGGTCGCCGGGGCCGTCGCCGGGGCGTTCCGCGTGGTGGCCGCGGCCTCGTCGGTCTTCGGGGAGGTCACCTGGTAGACGCCCAGCACGCCGAGGGCGACGACCCCCATGGCGACCAGGCCCTTGGCCACGCGACGCGGGGCCCGGCGGGGCTCCTCGTCGAGGAGGTCGATGCCACTGTCCTTCGCGGCCTTCCGGCGGGCCGCCTCCGCGGCCGTCCGCTCGGCGCGCAGGGCGGCGCGGCCGCCGACGGGGGGCCGGGAGGACGCGCGGTCGGCACGCGGCGCCGGGACCTCGTCGACCAGGTCCTCGATGTCCGGCAGGTCCTCCTCGCGGCGGGGCACCGAGCGCTCGGGGATCGCGGTGGTGGAGGGGGCCAGGGCCGCGCGCATCTCCTCCTCCGACGGCAGGTCGGGGTTGCGCGAGGGCTTGGTCCAGTCGCCGTAGCGGGAGTCGGAGGCGCCGGCGGCCTGGCGCGGCACGCGGGGCGCGGGGGCGTCGGTGCGGATGCCGGTCGGCCCGGTGCCCAGCAGCTCGGCGCCGTCGTCGGCCCAGATGCGCTTACGACGGGCGGCGGCGGCCTCGGCGGCGCGGAGGCTCTCGGCGAGCGCGCCGCCGCGCTCCGGGCGGACGGCGGACGCAGGGCGACCGGAGGCAGGCACGGGCGGCAGCGGCAGGCGTGAGCGGGACGGCGGCGTCGAGTCGGCCGGCCGGTTCGCCACGGCAGCGGCGGTCGGGCGGCGCGACGGCGCGGCCTCGATCCGGGCGCGGTCCCGGCCCGGCGCGGTCGGGTGGTCGCTCAGCCCGGCGTCGGGGACTCCGCGCCACAGCGCATCCGGAGCGTCCGTCCGACGGCGGCCACCGACCACGGGAGAACTCGTTCCGTCACTGCCTGATCCCGCGTGCCTGCCCACGGTCACGAAATCTAATGCTTGTAACTCTCATTGCCCAGGACCTCGGGACGGACGCGTCCGTTGCCGCGCCGCGCGGACCCGTCGCAGCCGCCGGACGAGCAGCGGATCGGCCGCCAGCGCCTCCGGTCGGTCGACCAGGGCGTTGAGCACCTGGTAGTAGCGGGTCGGGCTGAGCTCGAAACGGTTCCGGATGGCGGTCTCCTTGGCGCCCGCCGCCCGCCACCACTGCCGCTCGAAGGCGAGCATCGCCCGCTCCCGCGGAGCGAGCCCGGGCGCTGCGACCTGCGCGGATGCCGCCGCGATCGCTTCCGCGGAGGCGTCGCTGCCGGACGCCTCGACCGCCGGGACGAGGTCGGTGCTCATGCTCGCTCCATCTCCTGCCGAGCCGTGGTGGGGCCGACTCGGGAGGAACCGTAGACGGGGTCTCCGACAGTTCCGGGCGACATGACGAGGCGACCCGCAGGACCGCTCCGGACGGCGGCGCACGTCACAGGCCGGCCGGCAGGACCTCCGGAATCGACCGGCGTGTCCCGGCACGGGCGTGTCGCAGGGTGTCCGCCGTGAAGACGGCGAGCGCGACCCAGACGATGGCGAAGCCGGCCAGCCGGGCAGGGGGCATCGGCTCCCCGTAGACGAAGACGCCGACGGAGAGCTGCATGAGCGGGGTGAGGTACTGCAGCAGCCCGACGGTCGACAGCGGGATCCGCCGGGCGGCCGCGGCGAACAGCAGCAACGGGACGGCGGTGGCGATCCCCGAACTCACCAGCAGCAGCGCATGTCCGGCCCCGGCGTTGCCGAACGTCCCCGCGCCGTCCGCGTGCAGGACGGTCAGGAGCGCGATCGCCGGCACCGTCACCAGCGCCGTCTCGACGAGCAGGCCCGGGGCGGCCTCCACCCGCACCAGCTTCTTCATCAGCCCGTAGAGCCCGAAGCTGGCCGCCAGTCCGAGCGCGATCCACGGCGGCCGGCCGTAGTCCACGGTGAGGACGGCGACCGCGACGGCGGCGATGGCCACCGCCGCCCACTGCAGCCGGCGCAGCCGCTCGCCGAAGACGACCACCCCGAGCAGGACGCTGACCAGCGGGTTGATGAAGTAGCCGAGCGAGGTCTCGACGACGTGCCCCGAGTTCACGCCGTAGACGAAGATCAGCCAGTTGGCGGCGATGAGCAGCGCCGCGCCCGCGAGCACCAGCACGGTGCGCCGGTCGGCCACGGCAGCGCGGACGTGACCCCAGCGGCGGACCGCGGTCAGGAGCAGGGCGACGAAGAGCAGCGACCAGATCACCCGGTGGGCGACGATCTCCACGCCGCCGGCCGGCTCCAGGAGCGGGAAGTACAGGGGGAAGAGGCCCCACATGGAGTAGGCGGCCAGCCCGCAGACGACCCCCAGGCGACGCTCGTCCACGGGGCGTCACCGTACGCCCGGAGTCGGCCTACCTTCGGAGGCGTGCGTGAGCGGCCCAACCCGGTGCAGTGGCTCTGGTACGCCCTCGGCGGCGGACTCCCCCGGCGGCTGTCCCCGTGGGTGCTGGCCGACACGACCGGGCCCGCGTGGGTGGCCCGCCACCTGGCACGTGCGGTGGTGCAGGTGTCCCCCGTCGTGGTGCTCTGCCTGGTGGTCCCGCCGGTGCCCCTGGCCTACCGGGTGTCCGCGGCCGTCGGCGGACTCGTACTGGGGCTGCTGATCTCGATGGCCTACATGACCGAGACGATCGAGCACCGGGTGGTCAAGGCCGGCTTCCCCCCAGGGACCGCCGCCCGGCTGCGCGCCGAACGCGCCGAGCGGCGGCGGGTGGAGCGCCGCTCGCGCTACCGCCGGGACGGCGCGGGCAGCTTCGACTGAGCCGATGTGCCCGGTCACGTAAGAAGAGGCGGGGTGCCGGACATTACGAGGCGTGAGAGCGACGCGTGGCGTTCCGGCGCCGGAGCCCGAGACCGCCCGGTTCACGGCGCTCTGGACGGAGCACGCCCCTCGCGTGCTGGCCTACGCGCTGCGGCACACCGACCCGGACACCGCGCACGAGGTCGTGTCGGAGACCTTCCTCGTGGCCTGGCGACGACTGGCCGACGTCCCGGGCCAGCCACTGCCCTGGCTGCTCGTCGTCGCCCGCAACACGCTCGCCAACCACCGCCGCTCCGGGTACCGGCAGGCCCTGCTCCACGGTGAGTTGCAACGGCTGACCGAACTGACCGAGCACGGGCCGGCAGCGGAGATCCCCGCCGTCGAGCGCCAGGCGATGCTGGCCGCACTGGCCACGCTCACCGCCACCGAGCGGGAAGCGCTGCTGCTGGTCGCGTGGGACGGGTTGAGCACCACGCACGCCGCGCGGGTGGCCGGCTGCTCGGCCCCGACCTTCGCCGTCCGGCTGCACCGCGCCCGACGTCGACTGCGTGAAGCCACCGCCGACCCCGAGCCGGCATCCGTCCACATCCGGACTGCGTCTCCGAGGAGTGCGTCGTGAACGAGAAGACCGACCCGCTCGCCCGACTCACGGGGCTCCGGCCCACTCCTGCGCTGGACGAGGACTGGTCGGCGGCACAACTCAACCGCATCACCGCCTCGGCCTCCGCCTCAGCGCGGACACCCGGGCGCCACCGCCGCAAGATCGTGTCCGGGGTCCTGGCCGGAGCACTGCTCGCCGGTGGCATCGGCACCGCAGCCGCGAACGATCTCCTGCCCGACCGGCTCCTCGACCTGCTCAGTATGTCCACCCGGCCGGACATCGCGGCTCACACGGTCGAGCGCGCCGGGACCGCTCCCGGACCCGACGGACGGGTCTTCACGGTGGTGACCTGGGACGAGGATCCCGCCAGCGGCTACACCTGGTGCACCGCACCGGTGTTCGAGACGGCGGAGAGCGCTGCTGGACCCACGCCGGCCGATTTCGACGAGAACGGCGGCGTGTGCGGTCCGGGTGGCTTCCCGAGCGATTTCGGGACGGAGTCGGGCATCACCGGAGACGACCCGTACGTCGTCTACGTCGTCACTGCCGGTGCCGCCGTGCGTGGCGAACTACGCCTGGCCGACGGGTCCATCCATCCGACCGTGCTCGCCCGCGGATGGCTGCACGGGTGGTTCCCGGCCGACTCCGGCGGCGTGCTGACCGGATACGCCGCCGACGGATCCGTCGTAGGCACCCTGGACCTCTCGGGACGAGTGCCGCGATGAGCCGCAGCGGCGTCCTCCTGAACGGGCCTCTCCAGAGCCGACGAGGGGACTTGAACCCCTAACCGCCCGATTACAAGTCGGGTGCGCTACCAATTGCGCCACGTCGGCGGACACCAGAACCAGGTGCGGGCCCAGGATAGGGACTACCCGGCCCGGCGCAGTTCCCGGTGGGCGGCCGCCAGCACGGCGTCGCGCACCCGGTCCAGGGTGGTCGAGCGCAGCCGCCACTGCTGCCAGTGCAGGGCGACGTCCACGGCGGCCGACGGATCGAACGCCACGAGATCCACGCCGGCATCCCGCTGCTGGAGATCCGGGACCATGCCCCAGCCGAAGCCGAGTGCGACGGCGCCGACGAAGTCCGCCGAGGCGGGGACGTAGTGCGCCGGAGGGGCGGCGCCCCCCGCCTGCGCCTGCAGGTAGCGGTGCTGGAGGTCGTCCCTGCGGTCGAACACCACCAGCGGGGCCCGGGCGAGCGCCTCGGCGGTCGGTCCGTCGGGGAACCAGCGCCGCACGAAGCCGGGGGACGCCATGGGCCGGTAGCGCATGACCCCCAGCGGAGTGGAGGTGCAGCCCGGCACGGGATCGGCCTCGGCGGTGACCGCCGCCATGACCGTGCCGGCGCGCAGCAGGGTGCTCGTGTGCTCCTGGTCCTCGCGGTGCAGGTCCACGCACACCTCGCCGGCCAGCGGGGCCAGGGCGGGCAGCACCCAGGTGGCCATGGAATCGGCGTTCACCGCGATCGGCAGGGTCGGCATCCGCTCGGCCTCGTCGCCGCCCAGCTCCCGGGCGACGTCGGCGGTCAGCAGGTCGATCTGCCGGGCCAGGCGCAGCACCGCCCGGCCGGACTCCGTCACCTGCACCGGCTTGCTCCGGACCAGCAGGATGCGCCCGGTCGCCACCTCCAGCGCTCGCAACCGCTGACTGACCGCGGACGGGGTGACGTGCAGCGTCCGGGCGGCGGCCTCCAGCGTGCCTCCGCGCACGGTCGCGTCCAGCGCCCGCAGCTGTGCCAGATCCAGGTCCATGAAGCGACGCTAATGCCTCGACAGAATCTTGAGCTGGACCGGACGTCGACCGCTTCCTACCGTCGGCCCCGTGTCCACGACCCCGGCCCTCGTCGCCCTCGCGTCGGGCTTCGCGCTGGGCCTCGGCCTGATCGTGGCCATCGGCGCACAGAACGCCTTCGTGCTCCGGCAGGGTCTGCGCCTCGAGCACGTGGCCGCGGTGGTCGCGGTGTGCGCACTGTCCGACGTGGCCCTGATCGGCGCGGGCGTCCTCGGCGCCGGCGCCGTCGTCTCGCGACTGCCGCTGCTGATCCCGGTGGTGTGCTTCGCCGGCGCGGCCTTCCTCCTCGGCTACGGGCTCCTGGCCGCCCGGCGCGCCCTGCGGCCCGGGGTGCTGGTCACCGAGGCCGGCGGCGGAGCCGCCGGCCTCGCGACCGCGGTAACCACGTGTCTCGCGCTGACCTGGCTCAACCCGCACGTCTACCTGGACACGGTCGTCCTGCTGGGCTCCATGGCCGCCGCGTACGGCGAGCACCGGTGGCAGTTCGCCGCCGGCGCGGCCCTCGGCAGCGTGGGCTGGTTCACCGCCCTGGGCTACGGGGCCCGCCTGCTGCGGCCGGTCTTCGCCCGGCCCGCCGCCTGGCGGGTCCTCGACGGCGCCATCGCCGTCGTCATGTCCGCGCTCGCCCTCTCTCTCGTGGTGCGCGGCGTGCGCGGGCTCTGACCGTCACGGCCACCGGTAGCGGACGTCGGGCTCGCGCTCCTGGTTGCCGGAACCGTCGGTGCGCTCGACGGCGGTGAACGCGTGCCGCTCGTAGAAGCGCTGCGCCGGACCGTTCACCTGGAACGTCCACAGCTGCAAGCCGGACGGAGACCGCCGCTGCGCCAGTGCGACGAACCGGTCGCCGATCCCCCGCCCGCGGGCGTCCGGATCGAGGTAGAGCTGGTCGATCCACCCGGCGGACAGCGCCAGGACCCCGACCACCGCGCCCCCGGCCTCGGCCACCCAGGTGTCCTCCCGGAGGACGAGCTCCTCCCGCACCCACCGGCGCACCTCGTCGTCCCGGTGCGCGCGGCGCACGGTCGGCAGCGCCGCGTCGAAGGAGCGCAACCACACCTCGGCGACCGCCGCGCCGTCGGCGGGCCGGGCGGGCCGGAGGACCACGGGCTCGGGCGTCACGCCGGTCAGGCTGCCAGCCCGGGGCGAGCCGCTCGACCCGTTTCCCGTGCGGCAGTCCTCAGCCGACGCCGTCGCCGGCCCGGGGCTCCTCGCGCACGAAGTCCGCCGGGTTGCTGCTGCCATCCGTGCCGTGTGCCAGCCAGCGCGCGAACCCCGCCGGATCGCGCCGCTCCAGCTCGTCGAGCACCGACTGCCTGCGGGCTGCGACCGCTTCACGGGTGCTCGGCTCCGGCGAGGCGTCCAGCACTGCCGTCGTGCGCAGCCACTCCTCCCCCAGCGACCGGGTGCTGAGGCTGCGGACCGACGGGAGGACCGCCCGCGCGCTGCCGACCGAACCGATGCGGAACGTCGGAGCCGCGGGGTGCAGCGGGGAGAGGACGACCGGGCTCTCCGGCTCGTCCGGGAGCAGCGCTCCGGCCGGTGCGGCGCGGGCCGGGTCGGGCCGGCGGAGCAGCAGCGCGGCTCCGGTCAGCAACGCACCGATGAGCAGGGTCACCGCGGTCCCGACGAGCACCGCGGCACCGCAGACGACGAGCAGGCCGCCGGCGGTCCGTGCCGCCGCCAGCGCCCCGGCGACCAGGGCCACCTCGCGGTCCCGTGACCCCTCCCACACCGCCCCTGCCCAGGCGGCACCCACCAGGCCGGTGAGGACCCCCAGGCCGAAGACCGCCGAGCCGTCCAGGGCGAGCCCGCCGGCGACGGCCAGCACGACCGCGAACGGTGCAGCGAGAACCAGTGCGGGCCGTCCGGAGAGACCGGGCACGGGCGTCCTCCTGCTGGTTGCGCGACGTCGACGGGCGGCCGTCTGGCCGCCCGCGGTACCCGGCAGTATCCACGTCCGTGGGCTCCTCCGTCGTCGACCCGGATCTCCGGCTGGGCATCGTCCTGCTCGTCCTCACCGCGCTCGCGGCGACGGCCGGCCGGCTCTCCGGCCTGGGCGAGCACCGGCCGATCCTCGTCGCCGCCGCCCGCGCGACGGTCCAGCTGGCCGCGGTCTCCGCCGTGCTGCTCGCGGTGGTCGAGTCGCTGCCGCTGTCCGCGGCGTTCGTCGTCCTCATGACCGGGATCGCGTCGGTCACCGCCGCCGGGCGGGTGACCGGCCGGCCACTGCGCTCCCCGGGCGCACGGGACCGGCTGCTGTCCACCGCCCTGCCCATCGCGGGCGGCGCCGTTCCCGTCGTCCTGCTCGTGCTGGCCAGCGGGACGGTCCCCTTCCGGGGCGAGTCGGTGATCCCGATCGCCGGCATCCTCATCGGCGGCGCCATGACGGCTACCTCGCTGGCCGGGCGCCGGCTCCGCGAGGAACTGGACCAGCGACGGGGCGAGGTCGAGGCGGCGCTCGCGATCGGGTTCCTGCCCCGCGACGCCGTCCTGTTCGTGGTCCGGCCCGCGGCGGCCTCGGCCCTGATCCCGCCGCTGGACCAGACCCGCACCGTCGGCCTGGTGACACTTCCGGGCGCCTTCGTCGGCGTGCTGCTCGGCGGCGGGACCCCGCTCGAGGCCGGTGCCGCGCAACTGCTGGTGCTCATCGGACTGCTCGCCGCCGAGATGCTGGCCGTCTGGATCGTCACTGAACTCGTCGGCCGTGGGGCATTGCTGGACGACATCCCGCGTTGATCCGTTCAGGCATCTCACAGGGAGCCTCCAGCCACGCCCCAGTGCGCGGCAGGACAGTGGGACCGTCGCGCCGGCCGGATGGCCGCGCGAAGGGAGGAGACGACCAGTGAGCGAACACGGATCGTCGGGTCACACCGGCCCGGCCGACCCCGCGCAGGAGTCCGGCGTGCAGCCGGGGGGGCCGGACCGCGCGCCGACCGCTCCCCAGCCGTCCTACGGGCAGGCCGGCTCGAACCAGCAGCCCTACGGGACGCAGTCCCCGTTCGGTCGCCCGTACGGGCAGCCCTACGGGCAGCCGGCCTACGCGCCGCCGCCCCCTCCCGGGCAGCCCGCAGCGGGGCAGCCGTACTGGGGACCACCGCGCATGCCGACCACCCCGTCGCCTGCCGCCGGCTACGGCGGCCTGCCGCCGATCTCCGGACCGGCCGAGCACGGCACGCCCGCCGGGCAGGTTCCTCCCGCCCGCCGGAGCGGCCGGATGAGGATGGGCCTGGCCGGGCTGGTCGCGGGGGCGCTCATCGGTGGCGCCGCCGGCGCCGGGGTCGCCACGCTCGACGACGACGGCAGCCGGTCGGCCGCCTCCCCCGTCGCAGCGCAGAACGTCGTCATCGAGAACCCCGAGTCCGCCACGACCGCCACCGCGGCCGCCGCCAAGGCCGCACCCAGCGTGGTCACCGTGTACGTGACCGGCCGGCAGGGTGGCGGCAGCGGGTCGGGCGTGATCCTGACCGAGGACGGCTTCGTCCTCACGAACAACCACGTCGTCGCGGGCGAGGGGAACGCCGTGCAGGTACGCACCGCCGACGGCACCCTCTACGACGCCGAGGTGGTGGGCACCGACCCGTCCGCCGACCTCGCCGTGGTCCGGCTCGCGGATGCCGCCGACCTGACCCCGGCCACCTTCGCCGACTCCGACGACGTCCAGGTGGGCGACGTCGCGGTCGCCATCGGTGCCCCGCTGGGCCTGTCCAACACCGTCACCGACGGCATCATCAGCGCCACCGGGCGCGCGGTGCAGACCGGCTCCTCGCAGGACGAGGCGACCGTCATCGACGCCATCCAGACCGACGCGGCCATCAACCCGGGCAACTCCGGCGGCGCGCTGGTCAACGGCGCCGGCGAGGTCATCGGCATCAACACCGCGATCGCGACGGTCGCCTCCAGCGGCTTCGGCGGCGAGGCGCAGAGCGGCAACATCGGCGTCGGCTTCGCCATCCCGAGCAACACGGCCAAGCGGATCGGCGACGAGATCCGCGAGACCGGCAAGGCGACCCGGGCGTTCCTCGGCGTCAGCACCCGGACCGCGGCCGCGGGCCCGAACGCCGAGATCGGCACGGGCGCAGAGGTCGTCTCCGTCGAGCCGGACAGCGCCGCCTCGGACGCCGGCATCGCCGTGGGCGACGTCGTCACCGCGGTGGGCGACCGCCCGATCACGTCCTCCACGGAGCTGACGGCCGCGGTGCGCAGCGAGGCCCCGGGCGCGACGGTGGAGCTCACCGTCCGCCGCGGGAGCGGCCAGCGGACGATCGAGGTCACCCTGGGTTCGACCGGCTGAGCCCCGAGCGGCGAGGCGGTCGGGGTCCCTAGGCTCGGCACGTGCCGGAATCCCGACCGCCCCTCCCGCTCACCGGCTCCCTCGACGACCCCGAGCGGGCCCGCGACCTGGCCCGGATGAAGCGGTTCGCTACCGGCCTGTTCCTGCTCGCCGCCGCCGTCTTCCTCGTCTGCGTGCTCCTCGGGGAGGAGCAGGGCGCCTGGGTGGGGTACGTCCGCGCCACAGCGGAGGCCTCCATGGTGGGCGCCCTGGCCGACTGGTTCGCCGTCACCGCGCTGTTCCGGCACCCCCTGCGGCTGCCGATCCCGCACACCGCGATCATCCCCCGCAAGAAGGACCAGATCGGCGAGAGCCTGGGCACCTTCGTCCAGGAGAACTTCCTGACCCGCCCGATCATCGAGGAGAAGCTCGGCACCATCGACGTGCCCGGCCGGCTCGGCGCCTTCCTGGCCTCCCCCGGCCGCGCCGAGCGCCTCTCCGGGGACGCGGCCGCAGCGCTCAGCGCGCTGACCGAACTACTCCGCGACGAGGACCTCGAGCCCGCCGTCGCCGCGCTGGTGCAGCGCAAGCTGCACGAGACGCCCGCCGCTCCGGCGCTGGCCCGGGTGCTGGAGCTGGTCGTCGACGGCGACCGGCACCAGGAGGTGCTCTCGGCGGCCATGCGGCTGCTCTCCCGCTTCCTCGAGGAGAACCGGCTGGTCTTCCGCGCCCAGCTCGGCGACGCCTCCCCCGCCTGGGTCCCCGACTGGGTGGACGACCGGGTGTTCGACCGCGCCTTCGCCGGCATCCAGCGCTTCTTCGACGAGGTGGGCTCCGATCCCCGCCACGAGCTGCGCAGGTCCTACGACGCCCGGCTGCGGGTCTACGTGGAGTCGCTGCGCACCGACCCGGACGCGGCGGCGCGCATCGAGGCGCTGAAGAAGGAAGTGCTCGAGCACCCGGCCGTGCGCACCTGGTCCGGGTCGCTGTGGTCGAACGCCAAGACCGCCGTCCTCGCCGCGGCCGCCGACCCCGACTCCGAGCTGCGCGCCCGCATGACCGCCCTGATCCTCCAGGGTGCGCGCCTGCTCGAGTCCGACCCCACCGTGCGCGAGCTGGTGCAACGTCACTCGGGCACCGTCGCCGGGTACCTGGCCGAGCGGTTCTCCGGGGACGTCGCCGACCTGGTGAGCAGCACCGTCGCGCGGTGGGACACCGACGAGACCAGCCGGCGGATCGAGCTGCAGGTGGGCCGCGACCTGCAGTGGATCCGGGTCAACGGCACCGTCGTCGGCGGCCTGGCCGGGCTGGTCATCTACACCGTGGCCCAACTGATCGGCTGAGCCGCGCCCCTCAGGGCGTCTGGATGTAGTCGACGAGCTGCCGGCGCTCCTCCTCCAGCTCGTCCAGCCGCGCCTTGACGACGTCGCCGATGGACACGATGCCGACCAGCGCGCCGTCCACGACGACGGGGACGTGCCGCACCCGGAGGTCGGTCATCGTCCGCGCGAGGCCCTCCACGCTGGCGTCGGGCGGGCACACGTGCACCTGGGCCGTCATCAGGCTCGACACCGGGTCGGCGAGGAGCTCGGCGCCGCGTTCGTGCAGCCCGCGCGCCACGTCCCGCTCGGAGACGATGCCCTCGACGCGGCTGCCGTCGGAGGACACCACCAGCGCGCCGATGCCCTTCTCCGCCAGCAGCGCAAGCGCGGACCGCACGCTCACGGCCCCGTCGACGGTGGCGACCTCACGACCCTTGTGGCGGAGCAGTTGGCTGATCTGCACGGGTGCCTCCTCGGAGCGGTGCCGGGAGTGTGCAGCTCCTCCGGCCCCGCGGGCAACGGTGGCGTCCGCACCGCCGCGCACCGATCAGCGGCGGGCCATCCCGGCGGCGTACAAGGCGATGCCGGCGGCGACGCTGACGTTGAGGGACTCGGTGTCGCGGTCGATCGGGATGCGCACGACGACGTCGCACTTCTCCCGGACCAGCCGGGACAGACCCGTGCCCTCGGCGCCGACGACCAGCGCCACCGGGTCGGCGAAGCCGTCGTACTCGTGCAGGTCCACGTCGCCGTCACCGGCCAGGCCCACGGTCTGCAGCCCGGCGTCCTGGTACGAGGCGAGCGTGCGGGCCAGGTTGACCGCCCGGGCCACCGGGATCCGTGCGGCCGCACCGGCGCTGGTGCGCCAGGCCGACGCCGTCATGCCCACGGCCCGACGCTGCGGGACGACGACGCCGTGGGCGTCGAAGGCGGCCGCCGAGCGGACGACGGCGCCGAGGTTGCGCGGGTCGGTCACGCCGTCGAGCGCGACGAGCAGCGGCGGACGCCCGGAGTTCCGGGCCACGTCGATCAGGTCGTCCGGGTGCGCGTAGTCGTAGGGCGGCACCTGCAGGCCGATCCCCTGGTGCAGGGCGCCCTGGGACATCCGGTCGAACTCGGCCTTGCCCACCTCGAGCAGCGGCAGGCCGCGGTCGGCGGCCAGCCCCAGCGCCTCGGTGATCCGCTCGTCGGTGGCGCGGGCGCTGTCGCCGGTGACCACGTACAGCGCGGTCGCCGGGATGCGGGCGCGCAACGCCTCCACGACCGGGTTGCGGCCGAGCAGGAGTTCCGGGGCCTCCTCGGCGCGCTGGCGGGCGCGGGTGCGGTCGGCGCGCTGCCGCTCCGCGGCCTGCGCCTTGCGCTGCGCGGGGTGGCCGTAGCGCTCGGCGGCCGGCGGGGTCGCCCCGCGGCCGGCCAGCGACCGGCGGTTCTTGCCGCCGGTGCCCGCCGTGGCGGTCTTCTTGCCTGCGCCGGTCGTGCGGCCGCGGCGCTGGCTGTTGCCGGCCATCAGCGGGTCAGCTCCCATCGGGGTCCGTGCGGGGTGTCCTCGACGGAGACGCCGAGGGTGGTGAGCTGGTCGCGGATCGCGTCGGCGGCGGCGAAGTCCTTGCGGGCACGGGCGGCCTGGCGCTGCTCGAGCGCGAGCGCCACCAGCCCGTCGGTCGCCTGTGCGAGGCGGTCGTCCGAGCCGGTGGCCCACTGCGGGTCCAGCGGGTCCAGGCCGAGGACGCGCAGCATCGCGCGCACCGCGCCCAGCGCGGCGGCGGTGGCTGCGTCGTCGCCGTCGGCCAGTGCGGTGTTGCCCTCCCGGACCGCCTCGTGGACGGCGGCGATCGCGGCCGGCGTACCGAGGTCGTCGTCCATCGCGGCGCGGAACGCCCCCGGCAGGGTGGACTCACCGGAGTCGGCCCCCACCGTCTCCGCGGCCCGCTTCACGAAGGACTCGATCCGCCGGTAGCCGGCCGCCGCCTCGTCCAGCGCGGTGTCGGTGAACTCGATCATCGAGCGGTAGTGCGGCGCGACCAGGTAGTAGCGCAGCTCCACCGGGCGCACCCGCGTGACGACCTCGTCGACCTGCGCGGTGTTGCCCAGCGACTTGCTCATCTTCTCGCCGCCGAGCGTGACCCAGCCGTTGTGCATCCAGTACTGCGCGAACCGGTCACCGGCCGCGCAGGACTGTGCCTGCTCGTTCTCGTGGTGCGGGAAGCGCAGGTCCAGGCCGCCGCCGTGGATGTCGAACGCCTCGCCCAGGTACTTGCCGGCCATCGCCGAGCACTCCAGGTGCCAGCCGGGGCGGCCCCGCCCCCACGGCGTCGCCCAGGAGGCGGTCTCCGGCTCGCCGGGCTTGGCCGCCTTCCAGAGCGCGAAGTCGCGAGGGTCGCGCTTGCGCTCGTCGGTGTCGGTGTCGGCCGCGGGCTCGAGGTTCTCCAGCCGCTGGCCGGTGAGCGCGCCGTACGCGGGGAACGACCGCACGTCGAAGTACACGTCGCCGTCGACGGCGTAGGCGTGCCCGCGGTCGATCAGCCGCTGCATCAGCTCGACCATCTCGGGGATGTGGCCGGTGGCCCGCGGCTCGTAGGTGGGCGGCAGCACGCCGAGGACGTCGTAGGCCCGGGTGCAGGCGCGCTCGTTGAGGTACGCCCAGGCCCACCACGGGACGTCGCGCTCGGCGGACTTCGCCAGGATCTTGTCGTCGATGTCGGTGACGTTGCGGACGTAGGTGACCTCGAGGCCGCCGGCCTCCAGCCAGCGGCGCAGCACGTCGAACGACACGGCGGCCCGGATGTGCCCGACGTGCGGCGGGCCCTGCACGGTCAGACCGCAGACGTAGAGCGACGCCCGACCGGCACGCAGGGGCGTGAAGTCGCGGACCGCACGGGCGGCCGTGTCGTACAGGCGGAGGCTCACCGGTGGGAGTCTACGGAGTCCCGGGAGCCCCTTCCGCCTGCGTTGAGCCCGCCTCCTCCGTCCGGACCACCAGGGCGGTGGCCACCGCGGCCCGGCCCTCGCCCCGCCCGGTCAGGCCCAGGCCGTCGGTCGTGGTCGCGGTCACGCTGACCGGGGCGCCCAGCGCGATCGAGAGCACCGCCTCGGCCTCGGCCCGGCGAGGTCCGACCTTGGGGCTGTTCCCGATCAGCTGCACCGAGGCGTTGCCCACCTGCCAGCCCGCGGCGGTGAGCACCTCGCGCACGTGCGCGAGGACGTCGGCCCCTCGGGCTCCGGCCCACCGCGGCTCGTCGGTGCCCAGCAGCCCGCCGATGTCGCCCAGGCCGGCGGCGGACAGGACGGCGTCGGTCAGCGCGTGGGCGACGACGTCGCCGTCGGAGTGCCCGGCGCAGCCGTCGACGCCGGGCCACTCCAGACCGGCGACCCAGCAGGTGCGGCCGGCCTCGATCGGGTGCACGTCGGTGCCGACGCCGATCCGGGGCAGCGGGTTCACGGGGTGGCCTCTCCGGCGGTCAGTGCGAGTGCGGCCAGGCTGAGGTCGTGGGCGACGGTGACCTTCGCGCACCGCTCGTCGCCCTCCACGGTGGTCACCGTCACGCCCGCGCGCCGGACGACGGCGGCGTCGTCGGTGAGGTCGGCGTCGGCGTCGAGCGCTGCGTAGGCGGCCTCGAGCGACGCGCGGTCGAAGCCCTGCGGTGTCTGCACGCGGCGCAGCGGCGCCCGCGGCACGGCGTCGGTGACCAGGCCGTCGTCGTCCACCAGCACCGTGGTGTCGACGACGGGGAGCACCGGGATCACCGCGGGGGTGCCGGAGTCGAGCGCGGCGAGCACCCGGGCGATGACCGCGGCCGGCGTGAGCGGGCGGGCCGCGTCGTGCACCAGGACGGCGGTCGCCGCCGGACCGATCGCGACCAGGCCGGCGCGGACCGAGGCCGTCCGGGTAGCCCCTCCGTCGACGACGGCGACGCCGCGGGGCAGCACGGCCTCGAACTCGGCGCGCTGCGCGGCGGGCACGACGACCACCACCTCGGCCACCCCGCCCTCGAGCAGGGCGTCGACCGCCCAGCAGACGAGCGGGCGGCCGCCGAGCGGGACCAGTGCCTTCGGCAGTTCGGCCCCCAGACGCGAACCACTCCCGGCCGCTGCGACGATCGCTGCAGCGTGCACGGGAGTGGTCCGGATGTCTTTCTGGGTGCTCGGGGAACGCGAGCTCAGCTGGCGAGAACCTCGTCGAGCAGGATCTCGGCCTTGTCCTCGTTCGTGCCCTCGGCGAGCGCGAGCTCGCTGACCAGGATCTGACGGGCCTTGGAGAGCATGCGCTTCTCCCCCGCCGACAGACCACGGTCCTTGTCGCGGCGCCAGAGGTCGCGGACGACCTCGGCCACCTTGTTCACGTCACCCGAGGCCAGCTTCTCGAGGTTGGCCTTGTAGCGGCGCGACCAGTTGGTCGGCTCCTCGGTGTGCGGTGCACGCAGCACCTCGAAGACCTTGTCCAGGCCTTCCTGACCGACGACGTCGCGCACGCCGACGATCTCTGCGTTGTCAGCCGGGACGCGCACGGTGAGGTCGCCCTGGGCGACCTTCAGCACGAGGTACGCCCTCTCGACTCCCTTGATGGTCCGCTGCTCGATCGCCTCGATCAGCGCGGCACCATGATGCGGATAGACGACGGTCTCGCCGACAGTGAAGCCCATGTGAATGTGACCCCTTTCGCTGTCCCCAGGCTACCACGGCAGACTGACCCGACGGACCCGAGCCGTGCCGCAAAGGTGCAGGTCAGAAGGCAGGTCCGCCTCCAGCGAGGGGTTGACAGAGGCATGTCCGATGTGCGTGCACCCGGGGGGCGCAGGGGTCTCGGGGCGGCCCTGACGCGCGCGACGCACCCCGGCCCGACGGTCGCGGTGACGCTCGTCGGCACGCTGCTGGCGGTCGCGGCGGGCGCGGGCCCGGGACGGACGGCGCTGGTCTGCGCCGCCGTATTCGCAGGTCAGCTGTCCATCGGGTGGAGCAACGACTGGCTGGACGCCGACCGCGACCGCGCCGTCGCGCGCTCCGACAAGCCGGTCGTGCGGGGCGCGGTCGACCCGGTGCTGCTGCGGACCGCCGCCCTCTCGGCACTCCTCGCCGCCGTCGTCCTGTCGCTGCTGCTCGGGGTCGTGCCCGGGCTGCTCCTGCTGGTCCTGGTGGCCAGCGGCTGGGCCTACAACGCCGGCCTGAAGCGCACCGCCGCGTCCGTACTCCCCTACGTCACCGGGTTCGGTGCACTGCCGGCCGGCGTGGTCGCCGCGGCCCCGGGCACGCCCGCGGCGCCGTGGTGGCTCGTCGCCGCGGGCGGGGCCCTCGGCGCCGCCGCCCACCTGGCCAACGTCGCCCCCGACATCGAGGAGGACCTCGCCACCGGCGTGCGGGGGCTCCCGCACCGCCTGGGGGCCACCGCCTCGGCGGTCACCTGCGCCGTGCTGCTGCTGTCGGCCTCGGTGGTCCTCGTCCTCGGTCCGGACGGGTCGCCGACCCTCGCCGGGTGGGCCGGACTGGTCGTCGCGGTGCCGGTGGCCGTCGTCGCCGCCCTGGCGGGCACCGCGCGCTACCGGCGGCTCGCCTTCCCGGCCGTCATGCTGCTCACCGTGCTGGACGTGGTCCTGCTCCTGACCGGCGGCGCGTCGCTCGGCTGACTACGGCGGCTCGGTGCCGCGCAGCCGTTCCTGCTCCACCACCCCGGGCAGGTCCGCGAGCCGGTCGAGGCCCTGCAGCGGCCGGCGCATCCGGTGGTTGCCGGCCAGCCGGTCGCGGGTGCGGTCGAGGAAGGCCCAGTACCCCGCGATGAAGGGGTAGGGAGCTGCCCGGCGAAGCACCACCTCCGGGCAGCCGGCCCCCGGAGGCGGTGAAGTCAGCGAGAGCGGGGTCGCGGCGATCGCCGTCCCCGGCTGCGCTGGACGCCAACGACCTCACCTCCCGGCGATCATCGTGGGGTGACCGATACGCTGGGCGCGACTCGGTCCCGATCCCCCGGGAACCGCTACCCCGAACCCGTGTGGAGGTCGACGGCCGTGACCCGCGCTCTGCGCGCCGCCATCGTGGGCGTTGCTCTGTTCTCCCCCATCGCCCTCTCCGCGTGCAGCGCGGGTCAGGTGACGCAGACGGCCACCCAGGAGCGCGACAAGGTCGGCGCGATGGCGCAGACCGGCGACATCACGCTGCGCGCGGTGCAGCTGGCCTACCCGCGCAGCGAGAGCTACGACGCCGGTGACGACGCAGAGCTCACCATGGCCGTCGTCAACACCGGCGACGAGACCGACCGGCTCGTCTCGGTCGAGGGCGAGGGCTTCGGCTCCGCCGAGATCTCCGGTTCCTCGACGACGGGCGCGGGCTCCTCCGACGAGCTCGAGCTGCCTCCGGACGTCACCGTCTTCGTCGGGCCCGACGAGGACGCCACGGTCACGCTGACCGACCTGTCCGAGTCGCTCACGGTCGGCCAGCAGGTCCCCCTCGTGCTGACCTTCGAGAACGCCGGCGAGATCTCCCTGCAGGCCACGGTCGCCACCCCGGACTCCGAGCTCGAGCGCGGGGAGGCCTTCGACTTCCACCACTCGGAGGAAGAGGGCGGCGAGGGTGCCGAGGGCGCCGAGGACATCGCCCGCGAGCGCGAGTCCGACATCGGCGACGAGGACTGACCCTCCCGGTCCGCTGCGGCTGCCCGGACTTGTCGGTGGCCGGGGTTAGCGTCGCCGCGTGCCGCCTGCTGGAGTGAAGACCGCCCGCCCCGCCCACCGCTGCACCGAGTGCGGCTACGCCTCGGCCAAGTGGGTCGGCCGATGCCCCGAGTGCCAGGCGTGGGGGACGATCGCCGAGATCGGCACGACCGGCCCCGGCCTGCGTGCGGTGTCCGCCGGACCTGTCACCGCTCCGGCCCGCCCGATCGCAGAGGTGGAGCTGGCCGGCGCCCGGGCGGTGCCCACGGGCATCGGCGAGTTCGACCGGGTCCTCGGGGGCGGGCTGGTGCCCGGCGCGGTGCTGCTGGTCGCGGGTGAGCCCGGGGTCGGCAAGTCCACGCTCCTGCTCGAGGTCGCCCACCGCGTCGCGGCGAGCAACGGCCCGGCGCTGGTCGTCTCGGGCGAGGAGTCGGCCGGTCAGGTCCGGCTGCGCGCCGAGCGCATCGGTGCGCTGCACGAGCGGCTCTTCCTCGCCGCCGAGACGGAGCTGTCGGCCGTCCTGTCCCACGTCGAGCAGGTGAACCCGACGCTGCTCGTCCTCGACAGCGTCCAGACCGTCCGCTCCCCCGGTGACGGCACCGACGGGGGTGCCACACAGGTCCGGGCGGTGGCCAGCGCGCTGACCGCCGTCGCCAAGAGCCGCGGCATGACCACGATCCTGGTCGGCCACGTGACCAAGGACGGCGCCATCGCCGGTCCGCGCACCCTCGAGCACCTGGTCGACGTGGTGATCTCGTTCGACGGCGAGCGGCACTCGACGCTCCGCCTGGTCCGCGCCACGAAGAACCGCTTCGGACCGGCCGACGAGATCGGCTGCTTCGAGATCGGGGACTCCGGTGTCGTCGGCGTCCCCGATCCCTCGGCGCTGTTCGTCTCCCGCCGCGCGGCTCCGGTGCCCGGCAGCTGCGTCACGGTCACGATGGAGGGCAGCCGGCCGCTGCTGGCCGAGGTGCAGGCGCTGGTCGCGAGTTCGTCCGGCGGGGGCTCACCGCGCCGGGCGGTGAGCGGTCTGGACGCTCAGCGCGTCGCGATGGTGAACGCCGTCGTCGAGCGCCGCGGCGGGGTCAAGCTGGCCGACGCCGACGTCTTCGCAGCCTCCGTCGGCGGCGTGCGCATCGCCGAACCGGCGGCCGACCTCGCGCTGGCCCTCGCCATCGCCTCTGCCGCGCACGACCGCGCGCTCCCGGCCGGGATGATCGCCCTGGGCGAGGTCGGGCTGTCCGGCGAGATCCGCCGGGTGGGGGGCACCGGGCGTCGGCTGGCCGAGGCAGCCCGGCAGGGCTACAAGGTGGCGCTCGTGCCGGAGGACGCCGGCCCGCCCCCTCCGGGGATCCGCCTGGTCGAGGTGCCCGACCTCGGGTCCGCCTTCCAGCGGCTTTTCTGACCCGGACCGGTCTCGCATCTGGGATGCTGACCGGCAGCCGAGCCCGGTGACCGTCCGAACGGGCACGTAGACTCGGCATCCGTACCACTCGACCGTCAGGAGCGCTCGTGCCCGCCGTTGAGGACCCCGAGGTCGCACTGCGCGAACTCCTCGGCCGGATCGCTCCCGGTACCGCGCTGCGGGACGGGCTGGAGCGGATCCTTGCCGGGCGCACGGGGGCACTGATCGTCCTCGGGTACGACCGCGTGGTCGAGGGGCTGTGCACCGGCGGGTTCGCCCTGGACGTCCAGCTCTCCGCCACCCGCCTCCGCGAGCTGGCCAAGATGGACGGCGCGGTGATCGTCTCCTACGACGGCACCCGGATCGTCCGCGCCGGCGTGCATCTCATGCCCGATCCGACCGTCCCCACCGAGGAGTCGGGCACCCGGCACCGCACCGCCGAGCGGGTCGCGATCCAGACGGGCTTCCCGGTGATCTCGGTCAGCCAGTCGATGCACATCATCAGCGTCTACGTGGCCGGGCGCCGCTACACCCTCGAGCACCCCACCACGATCCTGGCCCGCGCCAACCAGGCCCTCGCGGCCCTGGAGCGGTACAAGCTGCGGCTCGACGAGGTGGCCAGCACCCTCTCCGCACTGGAGATCGAGGACCTGGTCACGGTGCGCGACGCGATGAGCGTCAGCCAGCGGCTGGAGATGGTCCGCCGGATCGCCGACGAGATCGAGGGCTTCGTCGTCGAGCTGGGCACCGACGGCCGCCTGCTGGCCCTCCAGCTGGACGAGATGCTGGCCGGCGTCGAGGAGGACCGCGGCCTGCTCGTGCGCGACTACCTCCCCGACGGTGGCCGGCGGGTGCGCACCATCGACCAGGTGCTCACCGACCTGCGGGCGCTGTCGGCCACCGAGCTGCTCGACCTGTCGGCGGTGGCCCGCTGCTACGGGCTGCCGACGTCGCCCGATGCGCTCGACTCGCCGGTCAGCCCGCGGGGATACCGGCTGCTCAACCGGGTCCCCCGGCTGCCCTCCGGGATCATCGACCGGCTCGTCGACCACTTCGGCGGGCTGCAGAAGCTCCTGGCCGCCACCATCGAGGACCTGCTGGCCGTCGAGGGCGTGGGCGAGGCCCGGGCCCGGGGCATCCGCGAGGGGCTCTCCCGCCTCGCCGAGACCTCGATCCTCGACCGCTACAGCTGACGCCCCGGCGGAGGGCGCCACCGCGTCGCCAGGACCAGCATCCCGACGTACGCCACGACGGCCACCGTCCCGAGCACGCCGCGCGCCACGTGCAGCCACGTCCCGCCGACGTCGAGCAGGCCGTCGAAGACGAATCGGGAGATCACCGCTGCACCCCAGGCGGCGATGGCCGCGTCCGACCAGGCGCGCGCCCGGACGACGGCCGGGTCGTCTGCGACCGGGAGGACGGACCAGGCCCGGCGCAGGAACACCGGAGCGAGCAGGGCGCTGATTGCGGCCACGACGAGGAGGATGCCCACCGCCGGCCGCAGCTCCTCCCGGTCGGCGAGCCAGGTCAGCAGCGCCGCGACGCCGCAGGCGACCGCCAGCTAGCCCAGCACCAGACCGGTGCGCCGCCACCCGGGAACGCTCCGCACGTCGGCCGCGGAACGGGCCTCATTCGCCGCGTCGGGTACGGGCTCGCTGCTCATGTCGGCAGACCGTAACGGTTCCGGGCATCCCGTTCCGGGCGCACGTGCCACCTCCGCCGATCAGGTGAGGGTGAGCGGGGCGTCCGGCGAGACCGTGGTGTCCAGCCGACCGCGCACCGAGTAGTCGCCCGGCGGTGGCGGGTTCCGCTCGGCGGCGCAGTCCGGGTCGCTGGTGAGCCCGCCCCACACCACCGGGAAGACGACGTCCTCGCCGGGGGCCAGCGTCCGCACGTCGGGGCCGGACTCCGGGAAGCAGTCGTTGCTGCCCCACACCCGGGCGCCGTCGCCGTCGAGCAGGATCAGCTCCTGCAGCCCCTTGTCCAGGTCCCGCACGCAGGGCACCTCCGACGCGTTGGTCACCACCAGCTCGAAGACGGGCTTGGTGCCCGTCGCCACCGATCCCGGCGTGCGCACCTCGATGGCCAGCATCTCGTCCGTGCAGGGTCCCCCGGCCACAGGTCCGGGCGACGCAGCGGCGCTGGGCGGGGGCGGCAGGGCCTCGGCCGCGTCGTCGGCCACCGGTTCGGGTGCCACCGGGGTGCGCACGGCGGTCAGCGGTGGGACCACGTCGGCGAGCGCCGGCGTGGGGACAGCGGAGCCGGCGGCCGCGGGCACCGTCCGCTCGTCCGCCGCACCGGCACCACCGGACAGCAGCACCACGCCGCCCCAGGCGCCGGCGCCCAGGAACGCCAGCAACACGGTCAGCACGACCGCCCGGCGGCGCCAGTAGACGCGCGCCGGCAGGGGTCCGACCGGGTGCAGCACGGGGAGGACGCTAGCCCGGGGTCGCCCGGCGCCCGACCCGGCACGCCGCTCCCCCGGGACGGCACACTGGACCCCCGTGACCAGTTCTCCGACCCGTCCCGCGCCGGAACCCGGCCCGGAGGCCGGCGAGGTGATCGTCGACTGGTTCGCCACGGCCGCCCGTGACCTGCCGTGGCGCCGTCCAGGCGTGGACGGATGGGCGGTGCTGGTCAGCGAGGTGATGCTGCAGCAGACCCCCGTGGCCCGGGTGGAGCCGGTCTGGCGCGACTGGCTGGCGCGCTGGCCCACGCCGTCCGCCCTGGCCGCGGCAAGCCCGGCAGAGGTCATCCGCGCCTGGGGGAAGCTCGGCTACCCCCGGCGGGCCCTGCGGCTGCGGGAGGCCGCGGCGGCGATCGCCGAGCGGCACGGCGACGTCGTCCCCTCGTCGGTGCCCGACCTCGAGGCGCTGCCGGGCATCGGCACCTACACCGCGCGGGCCGTGGCCTGCTTCGGCTACGGCCAGCGGCAGCCGGTCGTCGACACCAACGTCCGGCGCGTGGTGGCCCGGCTGGTCCACGGCCGGGCCGAGGCCGCGAACGCCCGGGCCGCCGATCTGGCCGACATCGCAGCACTGGCACCGGAGGACGACGGGCGCGCGGTCCGGTTCTCGATCGCGATCATGGAGCTGGGTGCGCTGGTGTGCGTGGCCGGCACGCCCCGGTGCGGCGCCTGCCCGGTGCGCGACCGCTGCGTGTGGCGACTGGCGGGGTCCCCCGCCCACGAAGGGCCCGCCCGGCGGGTGCAGAAGTTCGCCGGCACCGACCGGCAGGTGCGCGGACGGCTGCTCGACGTCCTGCGGGCGGCATCGGAGCCGGTGGACGCCCCCGCGCTGGAGCCGGCGTGGGACGACCCTGCCCAGCGCGCGCGCTGCTTGGACTCGCTGCTCACCGACGGCCTGGTCGAGCAGACCGAGGACGGCCTCTTCCGCCTCCCCGCCTGAGGCAACCCCGCGCCCGGAAACGTCCTCCCTCACCGGAGAGCGTCCTCCCCCGCGGTGCACTGTGAGGGAGGACGCGCCACGATCAGGTCACCTGATCCCAGCAGTGCCCAGCCCGGACAGCGACGAGGGCCGCCCCCACCTCGCGGTGGGAACGGCCCTCGTCGTCGTGCGGGTCGGTCGTTACTCGGCGGCTGCCGCCGGCCCGTCCTCGTCACCGTCGGCGCCCGAGAGGGCCACCGGCGGGGTGTCGGGGAGGTCGACCGGCTTCGCCTCGCCGCGGAAGGTGAACTTCTGCGCCGGGCCCTCCGCGTCGTCGACGTCCACCACGATGATCTGACCCGCGGTCAGCTCGCCGTAGAGGATCTTCTCGCTCAGCGCGTCCTCGATCTCGCGCTGGATGGTCCGGCGCAGCGGCCGGGCACCCAGGACGGGGTCGAAGCCACGGGCGGCCAGCAGCTGCTTGGCCGCGGGCGTGATCTCCAGCGCCATGTCCTTGTTCGCCAGCTGGGTCTCGAGCCGGGCGACCATCAGATCGACGATCTGGATGATCTCGTTCTCGGTCAGCTGGTGGAACACGACGATGTCGTCGATGCGGTTGAGGAACTCCGGCCGGAAGTGCTGCTTGAGCTCTTCGTTGACCTTGAGCTTCATCCGGTCGTAGTTGCTCGACGAGTCGTTGCCGGCCTGGAATCCGAGACCGACGGCCTTCGAGATGTCCCGCGTACCGAGGTTGGTCGTGAGGATCAGGATCGTGTTCTTGAAGTCCACGATCCGGCCCTGACCATCGGTGAGGCGACCGTCCTCGAGAACCTGCAGCAGCGTGTTGAACACATCTGCGTGCGCCTTCTCGATCTCGTCGAAGAGGACCACCGAGAACGGCTTGCGCCGCACCTTCTCGGTCAGCTGTCCACCCTCGTCGTAACCGACGTAACCGGGAGGTGCACCGACCAGTCGCGACACGGTGAACTTGTCGTGGAACTCACCCATGTCGATCTGGATCAGGGCGTCGTCCTCACCGAAGAGGAACTGCGCGAGCGCCTTGGCGAGCTCGGTCTTACCGACACCCGAGGGGCCGGCGAAGATGAACGAACCACCGGGACGGCGCGGGTCCTTGAGACCCGCCCGCGTGCGCCGGATCGCCTGGCTGACGCTCTTGATGGCCTCTTCCTGGCCGATGATCCGCTTGTGGAGCTCGTCCTCCATGCGGAGCAGCCGCGAGGTCTCCTCCTCGGTCAGCTTGAACACCGGGATACCGGTCCAGTTGGCCAGGACCTCGGCGATCTGCTCGTCGTCGACCTCGGCGACGACGTCCATGTCGCCGGCCTTCCACTGCTTCTCGCGCTCGGCCTTCTCGCCCAGGAGGGTCTTCTCGGTGTCGCGCAGCGATGCGGCCTTCTCGAAGTCCTGCGCGTCGATCGCCGACTCCTTCTCGCGGCGCACGGCCGCGATCTTGTCGTCGAACTCGCGCAGGTCCGGCGGCGCGGTCATCCGCTTGATCCGCATCCGGGCACCGGCCTCGTCGATCAGGTCGATCGCCTTGTCCGGCAGGAAGCGGTCGGAGATGTACCGGTCGGCCAGCGTCGCGGCGGCCACGAGGGCGCTGTCGGTGATGCTGATCCGGTGGTGCGCCTCGTAGCGGTCGCGCAGGCCCTTCAGGATCTCCACCGTGTGGGCGAGGGTCGGCTCGCTGACCTGGATGGGCTGGAAGCGGCGCTCGAGAGCGGCGTCCTTCTCCAGGTGCTTGCGGTACTCGTCCAGCGTGGTGGCGCCGATGGTCTGCAGCTCACCGCGAGCCAGCATCGGCTTGAGGATGCTGGCGGCGTCGATCGCGCCCTCCGCGGCACCGGCCCCGACGAGGGTGTGGATCTCGTCGATGAACAGGATGATGTCGCCGCGGGTGCGGATCTCCTTGAGGACCTTCTTCAGCCGCTCCTCGAAGTCACCGCGGTAGCGGGAACCGGCGACGAGCGCGCCGAGGTCCAGGGTGTAGAGCTGCTTGTCCTTCAGCGTCTCGGGCACCTCGCCCTTGACGATGGCCTGCGCCAGGCCCTCGACGGCGGCGGTCTTGCCGACGCCGGGCTCCCCGATGAGCACCGGGTTGTTCTTGGTGCGTCGGGACAGCACCTGCATGACCCGCTCGATCTCCTTGGCCCGCCCGATGACCGGGTCGAGCTTCTGGTCGCGCGCGGCCTGGGTCAGGTTGCGCCCGAACTGGTCGAGGACCAGCGAGGTCGACGGGGTGCCCTCGGCGGGGCCGCCGGCCGCGGCCGGCTCCTTGCCCTGGTAGCCCGAGAGCAGCTGGATGACCTGCTGGCGGACGCGGTTGAGGTCGGCGCCGAGCTTCACGAGCACCTGGGCGGCGACGCCCTCGCCCTCGCGGATCAGGCCGAGCAGGATGTGCTCGGTGCCGATGTAGTTGTGGCCGAGCTGCAGGGCCTCGCGCAGCGAGAGCTCGAGGACCTTCTTCGCCCGCGGGGTGAAGGGGATGTGACCGGACGGCGCCTGCTGGCCCTGCCCGATGATCTCCTCGACCTGCTGGCGGACGCCCTCGAGCGAGATGCCGAGGGACTCGAGCGCCTTGGCGGCGACGCCTTCACCCTCGTGGATCAGGCCCAGGAGGATGTGCTCGGTGCCGATGTAGTTGTGGTTGAGCATCCGGGCCTCTTCTTGGGCCAGGACGACGACACGGCGGGCTCGGTCGGTGAACCGTTCGAACATCTGCTGTTTCTCCTTCGACCGGCTGGTCCGGCACTGTCCCTCCCTGGTCTGGGGAAGGAGCACCCGACATCCGTCGGCGCTGGGGGCACCGGTCATTCCACTGTAGTCGCGAACCAGGCCGTCCCGTCGCTGTCGACGGGCGCGGTGGATGGCTGCTGGGTAGAACCGTCGCCCACCCGGGCCTGTTCCGGGGTGGTTACGCCGTCAGCGGACGCGACCGGGCCGCTCCCGGGACGACGAAGGCCCGGCTCCCCCGAGGGGGAGCCGGGCCTGTCGGCGTGCTGGAGCAGCGCTCAGTGAGCGGCTTCGTACGCCTCGACGACGCCGGCCGGGATGCGGCCGCGGTCGCTGACCTGGTGGCCGTTCTTGCGGGCCCAGTCCCGGATGGCACCGGCCTGCTCGCGATCCATGCGGCCGCCGGTCGCGCGGGAGCGGCCACCACCGGAGGCGCCGCGGCTGCCGCGACCCACCTTGCGCGCGGCCGACACGTAGCGCGCGAAGACGTCGCGCAGTTCCTTGGCGTTCTTCTCCGCGAGGTCGATCTCGTACGACGTGCCGTCGAGCGAGAAGCTCACGGTCTCGTCGGCGGGGAGGTTCTCGTCGAGGTCGTCACTCAGGATGACCTGTACCTTGCGCGCCATTTGTTGTTCCTCACTTCTGTTTCCCCAGCCCCGTGTTCGGATGGGTGCGTCACCGTCGGCGACAGAACCATTACAGCACACCGCCGGACCCATTCGCTGCGACAAATGCGCAGGGGACCCGAATAGGGCAGGCAACAGAAACGTGCGTTCTCGGAATTACGACGATGCGATCGGGCGGACGAGCGGGAACAGGATGGTCTCGCGAATACCGAGACCGGTGAGCGTCATCATGAGTCGGTCCATCCCCATGCCCATCCCGCCGGTGGGCGGCATTCCGTACTCGAGCGCCTCGAGGAAGTCCTCGTCCAGCGCCATCGCCTCGGGATCGCCGGTCGCGGCCAGGACGGCCTGGGCGGTGAAGCGCTCGCGCTGCACGACCGGGTCGACCAGCTCGGAGTAGGCGGTGGCCCGCTCGGTCCCCCCGATGTAGAGGTCCCACTTCTCGGCGAGCCCCGGCGTCGACCGGTGGGCGCGGGTCAGCGGCGAGGTGTCCACCGGGTAGTCGACGACGAAGGTCGGCGCCTGCAGCGTGTGCTGCACGAGCGCCTCGAAGATCTCCTCGACGACCTTGCCGGGCAGCCAGGTGGGGTCGACGCCGACGTCGTGCCGCTCGGCGACCGCCCGCAACGCCTCGACCGGCGTCTCGGGGGTGATCTCCTCGCCGACGGCGTCGGACACCGCCGTGTAGAGCGGGATCTGCGGCCACTCCCCCGACAGGTCCACCTCGGTGCCGTCGTGGTGCCGGGCGGTGTGGTCACCGAACAGGGCGAGCGAGGCGTCCTGGATGAGCTCACGGGTCACCGTGGCCATCTCCTGGTAGTCCGCGTACGCCTGGTACGCCTCGAGCATCGCGAACTCCGGCGAATGGGTGCTGTCGGCGCCCTCGTTGCGGAAGTTCCGGTTGATCTCGAAGACCCGGTCCAGCCCGCCGACGATGCAGCGCTTGAGGAACAGCTCCGGCGCGATGCGGAGGTACAGGTCGAGGTCGAAGGCGTTCATGTGCGTGCGGAAGGGACGGGCCGCCGCACCACCGTGCACGGTCTGGAGCATCGGCGTCTCGACCTCGAGGTAGCCGCGCGCGGTGAGCCCGGCCCGTACCGAGGACATCACGGTCGCGCGCTGGCGCACCGTGCGGCGGGCCTCGTCGCGCACGATCAGGTCGACGTAGCGCCGGCGGACCCGCAGCTCCTCGCTCATCGGCTTGTGGGCGACCGGCAGCGGCCGCAGCGCCTTGGCGGTCAGCTGCCAGGAGTCGGCGAAGACGGACAGCTCGCCGCGGCGCGACGTCCCCACCTCGCCGGTGACCAGGACGTGGTCACCGAGGTCGACGTCGGCCTTCCACGCCGCCAGCGACTCCTCGCCGACGCGGTCGCGGGACAGCATCACCTGCAGCTCGGCGTCGCCCTCGCGCAGCGTGGCGAAGCAGAGCTTGCCGGTGTTGCGGAAGAAGATGACCCGCCCGGTGACGCCGACCTGCTCGCCGGTCATGGTGTCGGGTTCGAGGTCCGGGTGCGCGCCCCGCACCGCGGCGAGCGTCGTCGTCCGCGCGACGGTCACCGGGTAGGGGTCGACGTCGGACTCACGGAGCCGGTCGAGCTTGGCGCGGCGCACCCGCATCTGCTCGGGCAGCTCGTCGGTGCCGCCGTCGTCCTCGCCTGGGGCGTTGGGTCCGTCGTTCACGGGGTCCGAGCCTACGGGCAGGGGCCTACCGGGCCTGCTGGCGCTCGAACGCCAGCCGGAGGCCGTGCACGGTCAGGTCGGGTTCCCGCTCGGAGATCGTCCGGCAGTTGTCGGCCATCAGCGGTGCCAGTCCCCCGGTGGCGACGACGACGGGAGCGGCGCCGAACTGGGCCACCAGCTCCGCCGCGATCCGGCCGACCAGCCCGTCGACGAGCCCGGCGAACCCGAGCACCAGCCCCGACTGCAGCGCGGCCACGGTGTTCTTCCCGATCGCCTGGCCGGGCACCGTGAGCTCCACCGAGCGCAGCTGCGCGGCCCGGGAGGCCAGCGCGTCGTGGCTGACCTCGACGCCCGGGGCCAGCGCACCGCCGAGGAACTGCCCGCCGGGCCCCACGGCGTCGACGTTGGTGGACGTGCCGAAGTCGACGACGACCACGGGCCGGCCGGCGCCGTCGGGCCGCCGGCCGAACATCTCGTGCGCGGCCAGCGCGGTGACGACGCGGTCGGCACCGACCTCGCGGGGGTTGTCGACGTGCAGCGGCACGCCGGTGCGGACGCCCGGGCCGATGAGGACCACGGGTACCTCGAGGGAGTCGAGGAGCTGGCGCAGCGCGGGCAGGAGCGCGGGCACCGCCGAGCAGACGGCCACGCCGGTGACCGTGGTGTCTCGCAGCAGACCGCGCCAGAGCATGCGCAGCTCGTCGGCGGTCGCCTTCGGCGCGGTCGTCACCCGCCAGCAGTCCACCCGCCGCGGGCCGTCGAAGGTGGCGAGGACGGTCTGGCTGTTGCCGACGTCGACGGTCAGCAGCACGGCCGCACCCCGCCCTGCCCCGGGGTCACCGGACCGGGACGCCGAGGTCGCTGCGCCGCTGGTCGGGAGCGCCGGGGACGGGGGCCGAGGGGTCGGCGCCGAGCTCCACGATCCGGTTGTCGCCGTCGACGTGCACGACCGTCGGGAGGTAGCTCTTGGCCTCGGTCTCGTCCATCAGGCCGTAGCTGATCAGGATCACCATGTCGCCGGGGTGCACCAGGTGCGCGGCCGCGCCGTTGATGCCGATGACGCCGGTGCCGCGCTCGCCGGGGATGACGTAGGTCTCCAGCCGGGCGCCGTTGGTGATGTCGACGATCGCGACCTGCTCGCCGGGCAGCAGGTCGGCGGCGTCGAGGAGGTCCTCGTCGACGGTCACCGAGCCGACGTAGTGCAGGTCGGCCTGGGTGACCGTCGCGCGGTGGATCTTGGACTTGAGCATCGTGCGCATCATCGGGTCGCTCCCAGGGTGATCGGTGCGTTGTCGAGGAGTCGGGTGCTGCCGGCGCGGACCGCGACCAGCAGGCGGGCGGGACCGGCGGCGGGCGCCGGCCCCAGATCGGTATCGGTGAGTTCCAGGTAGTCCTGGAGCAGGTCGGGGCGCTCCGCGAGCACGGCCCGGGCGGCGGCGAGCACGGCATCGGCGCCCTGCGGCCCGGCCGCGGCACCTGCCCGCAGCGCGGCCGAGATCGTCGCGGCGGCGGACCGCTGGGCGGGGTCCAGGTAGCGGTTGCGGCTGGACAGGGCCAGCCCGTCGTCCTCGCGGACGGTCGGGACACCGACGACCTCGACGCCGAGTGCCAGCTCCCGGGCCAGAGCGCGGACGAGCGTGAGCTGCTGGTAGTCCTTCTCGCCGAAGAAGGCGAGGTCGGGGCGCACGAGGCCGAACAGCTTGGCGACGACGGTGAGCACGCCGGCGAAGTGGCCGGGGCGGACCGCCCCTTCCAGCACCGAGCCCAGCGGCCCCGGGTCGACGGTCACGTCCACCGCGCCGGGCGGGTAGACCTCCTCGACCGGCGGGTGGAGGACGACGTCGGCGCCCTCGTCGGCGACCGCGGCGAGGTCGGCGTCCCAGGTGCGGGGGTAGCGCTCGAAGTCCTCTCCGGGACCGAACTGGGTGGGGTTGACGAAGACGGAGACGACGACGGTGGCCGCGCGCTCGCGGGCGGCGCGGACCAGCGTCCGGTGCCCCTCGTGCAGCGCGCCCATCGTCGGCACCAGCGCGACCGGCCCGGGCAGGTCGGCGAGGAGCTTCCGGAGGTCGGCGGCGGTCTCGACGACCACCGGCCCGCCGGTCACCGGGAGCCCGCCTCGTCGTGGGTGTCCGCCGGGGTCGTGGGGTGGGTGGACGAGCGCAGCAGGTCGAGCAGCGGCGCGCCCTCGTGCCGCTTCAGCCGGCCGGCGGCCAGCGCGCGCTCGGTGGTCCGGCGGGCCATCGCGACGTAGCCGGCGACGGACTCCGGGGCCCGCTCCGCGAGCGTCTCCAGGTGACCGCCGACCGTGCCGACGTCGCCCCGGCTGACCGGGCCGGTGAGCCCGCGGTCGCCCCGGCGCAGGCCGTTGTCCAGCGCCGCGGTCAGCAGCGGCGCCAGGACGCGGGCCGGCTCGGCCACCCCGGCGGTGCGCAGCAGGTCCGCGGCCTCGGCGACGAGGGTGACCAGGTGGTTGGCGCCGGTGACCAGCGCCGCGTGGTAGAGCCCGCGGTCGGACTCGGCGACGAAGAACGGCTCCCCGCCCATCTCCAGGACCAGGGTCTCGGCGACCGGCCGGTAGGCCGGGTGGCTGGTCACCCCGAAGGGGGACCCCTGGAGCCGGTCGGCGTCCTCGGGAGCGCCGGTGAAGGTCATCGCCGGGTGCAGCGCCAGCGGCAGCACACCGGCCCGCTCGGCCGGGGCCAGCACGGCCAGGCCGTGGGCACCCGAGGTGTGGAAGGCGAGCTGGCCGGCCCGCCAGGCGCCGGTCTCGGCCAGTCCCGCGACGAGGCCCGGGAGGGTGTCGTCGGGGACGGCCAGGACGACCAGGTCGGCGGCGGCGACCACCTGGTCGGCGGGCAGCAGCGGGACGCCGGGCAGCAGCCGGGCGGCGCGTTCGGCGGAGGCGGCGGACAGCCCCGAGGCGGCCACGACGTCGTGACCTGCGGCGGAGAGCGCGGCACCGACGACGGCGCCGACGCGGCCGGCGCCGATGATCCCCACGCGCAGTCGCGCGGGCGCTTCGCTCGCTGCGGGGAGGCCGGCAGCGCGGACGTTCCTGCGGGCAGCAGGCATCGGTGCACCTCTCGTTCCAGTCCCGAACGGGTACCGGACGTCGGTTCCCGGCCCCCTGTCAGGAGCCGGTTCGTGCTGGTCTCGCTGGCCGTGCACGGCGGGTCCTGCTGCAACCGTCTGTGTCGCGCAGGTGCCGCACTCGTGCAACGCCGGGAGAGAGTCTGGAACTCCCTCGTCCGCCGTGCAACGCGCGGGAGGTGTGGCATGGCTCACCCGAGGTGGCTGCGTGCCTGTGCAGCGGCGCCCCTAACGTGACCGGGAACACCCCACCAGCGACGAACGGGAGACGGCGTGAGCAGCTTCGAGGGAAAGACCGCCCTGGTCACCGGCGGCAGCCGCGGGATCGGCCTGGGCATCGCCCAGAGCCTGGTGAACCGCGGGGCCAAGGTGGTCCTCACCGCCCGCAAGCCCGAGGCGCTCGCCGAGGCGGTGGAGTCGCTCGGCGGCTCCGACGTCGCCGTGGCGGTCGCGGGTAACGCCGGCGACGCCGAGCACCGCGCCACCGCCGTCCGCACCGCCGTGGACACCTTCGGCAGCCTGGACGTGCTGGTCGGCAACGTCGGGATCAACCCGGTCTACGGGCCGATGATGGACCTCGACCTCGGCGCCTTCCGCAAGATCCTGGACACCAACGTCGTCGCGTCGCTGGACCTGGTGCAGCAGGCGTGGCGGGCGTGGATGTCCGAGCACGGCGGCTCGGTGCTGTTCGTGGCCTCGGTGGCCGGGCTGCGCTCCTCGCAGAACATCGGCGGCTACGGCGTCAGCAAGGCCGCGGTCATCAACCTCACCACCCAGCTCGCGGTGGAGATGGGGCCGAAGGTCCGGGTCAACGCCGTGGCCCCGGCCGTCGTGAAGACCCGTTTCGCCGAGGCTCTCTTCGAGGGCCGGGAGGCCGAGGTCGCCTCCGGCTACCCGGCGGGCCGGCTCGGCGTTCCCGAGGACATCGGCGAGGCCGCGGCGTACCTGCTGGGCGACGGCGCCGGCTGGGTCACCGGCCAGACGCTGGTACTGGACGGCGGCTCGGGGTCGCGCGGCCGCTGATCGCCCGGACCGCCGCTCGCCCGTCCCACCGGCAGCCGCCGGCCCCCTCGCAGGGTCCACCCCGAGCCTGCGAGGGGTGGGGGGCGAGGGGGCCCTCGTTCAGTCCCGGCCGAGCACCCGGGAGAGCACGTCGTCGGACTCGTCGTCGTCCCGGTAGCGCCGGCGCCGGCGGCCACCGGTCACCGGGCTGACGCCGTTCTCCGCCAGGATCTCGGCCAGCCGGTTCCCGCTGCCCGGTGAGGTCGTGGGATCGGCTGCGGCGGGGTGCACGGGCGCGGGCGGCGGGGTCGGCGCCGGGTCCGGTACCGCGACGCGGTAGCCGCCCCGGTCCTCGATGCGCGTGCGGGGCGTCGGGCTCGGCCGCTCCGCCGTCCTGGCCTGCGCGTCCGGCAGCTCCGGCCGGTCACCGCGCCGGCGACGCGGCGCGGGCGGTGGCGGCGGCTGCCAGGCCTGTGGCGCGTCCGGGATGTCCAGGTCCTGCGGGGCGGCCGGGGTGTCGAGCAGCTCGCGGGCCACCAGCCAGTCCAGCGGCGAGGGCGGCGGCTCGACGGGGGGCGGCGGCGGGAGCTCCTCCGGGGCGGCCGGGGGCAACAGCGGGAACGACGCCGTCGACGGCGCGGCGGGGGCGGGGTCCGGCAGCGCGGGCGTCGCGGTCGGCGCCGCTCCGGCCGGCGACGGCGGCGGCCCCAGCCGGGAGGGCTGCGGCCCGGCGAACATCGCCGTCGGGGGTGACGGCGTCCAGGATCCGGTCGTGTGGGTCTCGCGTGCGCGGGGCTCGGCAGCCGGCGCCGACCGGGCGTCGGTCCGCTCGACCCGGATCTGCTCGAACTGGCGGGTCTCCCGCGGCTCGTCGAGGTGGACCGCCGGCCAGCCACCGGTCAGCTCCCGCGGCGGCTCCTGGCTCCACGGCTGCCCGTCCAGCGTCCGCGCGGGGCCGTCCAGGCGGCCCGGCTCGCCCGGGAACCGGCTGGCCTGGGTGCGCATGACGATCCGC
Organism: Blastococcus sp. SYSU DS0617; assembly: GCF_054051075.1. Taxonomy (NCBI): domain Bacteria; kingdom Bacillati; phylum Actinomycetota; class Actinomycetes; order Geodermatophilales; family Geodermatophilaceae; genus Blastococcus; species Blastococcus sp. SYSU DS0617. The sequence continues at coordinate 376,077 of NZ_JBJHAO010000001.1, read as the reverse complement.
TCGACCAGCATCTCCGAGGACAGCTGCTCGGTCAGCTCCACGCGCAGCCGGCCCATGTCGTCGCGGAGCTCGTGCAGCTGGCCCAGCTCCTGCCGCAGCGAACCCAGCGCGACGATGTCCTCGCGCAGCGCGGCCACGCGCGCGACCTCGTCCCGCAGCGCGGAGAGCCCGGCGATGTCCGAGCGGAGCGCCGCGACGCCCGCGACCTGGTCCCGCAGGTCGGCCAGCGCCGCCAGTTCGCCGCGGAGGGCGTCGACCTCCTCGCGCATCGACTGCTCGGTCTCGCGGCGCAGCTCGTTCTCCAGCTCCAGCTCGTACTCGCGCCGGGCGGCGACCTCGCGGTCGAGCTCGTGCTCGTAGGCCCGGCGGAGCTCCGCCTCGCGGGCCGCGGCGACCTCCCGGTCCCCGCCGCGGCGACCGGCGGCGAACGTCGCCAGCACGAAGGCCCAGGCCACGGCGACGACGGCGATCCGCAGGTACTGCGGGTTGTCGGTGAGGAAGACGGCCAGGGTGGCGCCGACCGCGAGCAGGAACCCCCCGGCGACGACCAGGGCGCGTCGGCCAACGAGGGCTGACCCCCCTGCGGCGTCGTCGTCCGGGCGGCGGGGCATGCACCAAGAGTAGCGGCGCGCGACCCTCTGTCCCACTCTCCGAGGGCCGACGTCGCGGTCGTCCCGTCGCCCGTTGCTGCGACAGTGGGCGGGTGACCTTGTCGCTGCTGGACTGGCGCCGCCGCACCGCCGCGCTCTACGCCGCCGCCCGCTCGGCCACCGACCCGGAGGTGGGCTGGCGGACCTGGCGGGACGGGCGGGACGAGCTGTTCGCGACCCACCCCGACTCACCGCTGGACGACACCGCGCGCGGGGGGTTCCGCGGGCTGCCGTTCTCCGCCTACGACCCGGCGCTGCGGTTCGAGCCGGTCCTGGAGGCCGCTCCCCCGGGTCGGCTGGAGATCCCCACCGCCGCCGACGGCAGCGTGCCGCTGGAGCGGATCGGTGCGGTGACGCTGCCGGGCCTGGGCCGGCTGGACGTGTGGTGGGTCGCGCTCTACGGCGGTGGGGTGTTCCTGCCGCTGCGCGACGGGACGGCGGGCCGTACGACCTACGGCGGCGGCCGCTACCTGCTGGACACCGTCAAGGGCGCCGATCTCGGCGCGGACGGCGACCGGCTGGTGGTCGACCTGAACCTCGCGTACCACCCGTCGTGCGCCTACGACCCGCGCTGGTCGTGCCCACTGGCGCCCGAGGGCAACCGGGTCGAGGAACCGGTCGCCGCCGGGGAGCAGCTGCCCCCCGGCGGCGGTTGGTACTGACTCAGCCCTGGGCGAGCGCGCCGTCGGAGCTGAACACCAGGCCGATCGAGATCTCACCCTGCTGGATGGCCGCCTTGGTCAGCGGGCCGCCGGGGTCGAGCTCGCGGAAGCTCTCGAACTCCAGCCCGTAGGTCTCCTCGAGACCCGGCTGGCAGAACGGCCGGGTCGGGCACTCGGTGGGCCCGCCCAGGATCAGCGACCCGTCGTCGCAGGCCTCGGCCAGCTCGGAGAGGGTGCTGACCCCCAGCTCGTCGGCGAATGCCTGGGTCACGGCGAAGGCGTTCTGGTCGGCGGCTTCCGACGGCTCGCCGAACACCAGCCCGTTGGCCTCGGCCAGCGGCTGGAGGGCGGCCAGCGTCTCGTCCACGTCGGGGGAGGCCACCTGGGTGGCGTCGTCGCCCTCGAGGAACTCGGTCACGGTGGAGAGGTACTCCGGGAACACCTGGATCTGCCCGTCCTGCAGGGCCTGCAGGTAGAGCTCCCGGCTGCCCACCTCCTGGACCGAGGCGTCGAAGCCCGCAGCCGTGAGGACGTCGGCGTAGATGGTCGCGAGCACGGTGGACTCGGTGAAGTTGCCGCCGCCCACGACGATCGCGCCGCTGCCCTGCTGCAGCCCGTCGGTGACGCCGTTCTCCTCGACCCAGGTCGCGGCCACCTCCTCGGCGCTCTGCCGCTGGACGTCCACCGCGGCGTTGAGCTCGATCAGCTCCTCGGTGGTCAGCGCCTCGGACACCGCGTTCAGCGCCGGCAGCAGCGCCGGGTTCGCCTCGGCGGTGGCCGCGTTGACCGCCGGGATGATGTTGTCCGCGTTCTGCAGGTTCTGGTCGTCCTCGAGGACCACCAGCTGGTCGTCCTCCATGGGGGCGCAGGCCTCGCCGGAGGCCGTACCGCCGCCGCCACTGCCGCCGTCGTCGGAACCGGAGGAGCCGGACTCCCCGCAGCCGGCGGTGAGCGCCACCACCATCGCGAGAGGAGCTACGACCCGGATACGCGTGCGCATGTGCCCGCCTTCTGTGTCCCGTGGCTGCCCTGTTGCAACCACGCGTGTCTGGCGGGAGAACTCCCGCAGCCCTGATCGAACCGCTCCGTTGCGCGCAACGCAATCCGATTCCGCGTCTCGCCGTCGAACCGTGACACCCCCAGGTCAGAGCGGGACGCCGCTCGCCGTCGGTTCGGGCACTCCTGCCGACGTGCGCTCGCGGAGCCGGGCGAACGGCCGTCGCCTCGGGCCGGGGGTGACCGCCCGCGTGACGAGCACCAGGGCGAGCTCGGTGAGCAGTGCGAGGGCGGCGATGAGAACCGCCCCGGCGATGATCTGGCCGTAGTCCTGCTGGCCGAAGCCGAGGTTCACGATCCGGCCCAGCCCACCGCCCCCGACGAGGGCGGCCAGTCCCGCGGTGGCCACGACCTGCACCGCCGCCGTCCGCAGGCCGGTCATGACCAGGGGGAGGGCGAGCGGGAACTCGACCCGGCCGACCACCTGCCACCGGCTCATGCCCATGCCCCGCGCTGCCTCCCGGACGTCGGCATCGACGCCGCGGAACCCGACGAACGTGTTGGTCAGGATGGGCGGGACCGCGAAGACGGCCAGGGCGATGGTCGTCGCCTCGTTGCCGAACCCGATGGGGCTGACGGCGAACAGCGTCAGCAGGGCGAGGGTCGGGACCGCACGGCTGACGTTGGACAGGACGACGACGATGCCGCTCCCCCGGCCCGAGGTGGCCAGCCCGATCGCGACGGGCACGGCGAGCACGAGGGCAGCGAGCACCGCGACGGCGGAGATCGCCAGGTGCTCGCGGAGCAGCTCCAGGATCCCCCCGCGGCGGGTCCAGTTGAGCGGGTCGTTCAGGTAGACCAGCGCGTCGGAGAAGCCGGTCATGACCGCACCGCCCGAGCCCAGGGGGTGAGCAGCCGCTCGACGCCGGCCAGCAGCACGTCGGCGACGAGGGCGAGCAGCACGCAGGCGATCGCGCCGGTGACGATCTCGGCCCGGTAGAAGTTGGCGTTGAACCCACCGTAGATGAGCTGTCCGAGGCCGCCGTGGCCGACCAGCACGCCCACCGTCGTGAGCGCGACGGTCGAGACGGTGGCGATCCGCAGCCCGGCCATGAACGCAGGCAGCGCCAGCGGGAGGTCGATCTGCCAGAACTGGCGCAGGCTGCCGTACCCCATGCCGCGGGCCGCCTCGCGCACGTCGGCGGGCACCCCCTGCAGGCCGACGAGGAAGTTGCGCACCAGGATCACCAGCGAGTACGCGGTCAGCCCGACGAGCACCGTGGTCGCCGACAGCCCGGTGAACGGGAAGATCAGCGCGAACATGGCCAGGGACGGGATCGTGTAGACGATCGTGGACAGGCCCAGGACGGCCCCGCCGAGCAGGCGGTGGCGGCGGGCGAGCAGGGCCAGCGGCAGCGCGATCGCCGCGCCGATGAGGACCGCGCCGATCGTGAGGCGCACGTGCTCGCCCAGGTACCGCAGAATGGTGTCCCAGTTGTCGGCCACGTAGGAGCCGTCGAACCACGGATTCGGTGCAGCCTCCACCGCGAGCAACGCATCCGCCCCCGCGCTCAGCACCGGGCGCCGTCCAGGAAGGCCACGACGTGGACGCTACTGCGCAGGCCGGTCGCCCGGCGAGTGCGAAGGACGCCGCCCCTGCAGTCGACATCCGGCTCGAGGGGATCAGCAAGGTCTACGCCGACGGCACCGTCGGCGTGGCCGAGCTCGACCTGACCTTCGCCGCCGGTGAGCTGACCGTGCTGGTGGGCCCGTCCGGGTGCGGCAAGACCACGACGATGAAGATGATCAACCGGCTCATCGAGCCGACGACCGGCCGGATCCTGCTCGGCGGTGAGGACGTCACCCGGGCCGATGCGCAGCAGCTGCGGCGGCGCATCGGCTACGTCATCCAGAGCATCGGACTCTTCCCGCACCAGTCGGTGCGCGCCAACGTCGGCACCGTGCCGCGGCTGCTCGGCTGGGACAAGGACCGCATCCGCACGCGGGTGGACGAGCTGCTGACCACCGTCGGGCTGGACCCCGCGGCCCACGGCGACCGCTACCCCGCGCAGCTGTCCGGGGGGCAGCGGCAGCGGGCCGGCGTCGCCCGCGCGCTGGCCGCCGATCCCCCCGTGCTGCTCGTCGACGAGCCGTTCTCCGCCGTCGACCCGGTGGTGCGCGAGCGCCTCCAGTCGGAGTTCCTGCGGCTGCAGCAGGCCGTCCGGAAGACGATCGTGTTCGTCACCCACGACATCGAGGAGGCCGTCCGGATCGGCGACCGGATCGCCGTGATGAGCCAGGGGGGCCGGGTCGAGCAGTACGCCACCCCCGCCGAACTGCTCGGCCGCCCGGCCAACGACTTCGTGGCCGACTTCGTGGGCGCGGACCGCGGCCTCAAGCGCCTCGCGGTCACCGGCATCGACCCGCGGGACCTGGAGCGGCCGCCGGTCGTGCACGTCGCCGACGGGCTGGCCGACGCCCGCGCCGCGCAGGAGCGCGCCGGCGCCCGCTGGGCCGTCGTCCTCGACGACGACGAGAAGCTGCACGGCTGGCTCTCGCTGGAGCGCACCGTCGGCGCCGGGACGGTCGGCTCCGCCGCCCGGCGGATGGAGGCGTGGGTGCCCGCCGACTCCTCGCTCAAGGCCGCGTTCGCCACGATGCTGCAGCACGAGGCCGGCTGGGTCGCGGTGCTCGACGGGGACCGCTTCCTCGGCGTCCTCACCCCCGAGTCGCTGCACGCCGCGCTGCGCCGCTCGGTCGAGGGCACCGTTCCCGAGACCGCGGGCGCGACGCTGGTCTGATCCGTGTCGTCCCGAGTGGGCCCCGGAGGGGTCCGCGCAGGGACGACGAAGCGGCTCAGCGGCACGGGGGACGGCTCGCGGCCGCGGTGTCGTCCGGAGGACGACGAGGTGCTCAGGCGCTGACGCCCTCGGTGGGCTCCTGGTCCTCCGGCGGGATGCGGCAGACCGACTCGAGCCAGAGCGCAGCGGCGACCAGGGCGAGGGAGCAGAGCACCCCGATCACCGCGGTGACCGTGTCGCTGCGTGCGTCCTGGACCCGGGCGGCGAGCGGACCCGCGTGCGCCAGAACCCCTGCCCACACGCCCGTGAAGACCGCGCCGACGTAGGCGCTGGCCTGGGCGAGCACCGCCACCCTCGCGACCAGCAGCGGCTCGACCGGGCGGGCAGCCCTCTCCCCCGCCCGCGGTGCGCGGCCCGCGCGCGCCGCGCGCTGGGCGGCCAGCCGGGCCCGCAGGGTGCGCGCACCGAGCGCCTCCACCAGGGCGAGCACCGCCAGTGACACCGGCAGCCACCAGTCCAGGGCGGGCAGTTCGCCGTACCAGGCGCGGACCAGCAGCCAGGCGGCCACGGCCAGCCCTCCGGCGAGGACGACGAGATCACGACGGCGCACCGGGGTCATCGGCGGCGGGTCACCCCTCGTGCCACGGGACGACGGCGGCGACCTCGGCGGGGTCCAGGGTCGCGACCAGGTCGCCGACGCGTCCGCGCCCGGGCAGCTCGGCGTCGGCGTCCACGGCCAGCCACGGCACGAGGACGAACGCCCGCTCGTGCGCCCGGGGGTGCGGCAGCGTCAGCTCCGGGTCATCGGCGAGCACGGGGTCCCCGTGCTTCCCCGTGACGGTCACGACGTCGACGTCGAGGGTGCGCGCACCCCAGCGGACCTCCCGCGTACGCCCGGCGGCCTGCTCCAGCTCGTGGGCACGGGCGAGCCAGCCCCGGGCGCTCCGGTCGCCCTCCAGGACGGCGACCGCGTTCAGGTACGGGGGCTGCTCGACCGGCCCCCAGGGTGGGGTCTCGTAGAGGCCGGAGTGCGCCAACGGGCCCTCCTCGGCCAGCGCGGCGAGGGCCGCGCGGACGGTGCCGGCCCGATCGCCGAGGTTGGCGCCCAGCGAGAGGACGACCCGGCTCATGCGCGCTCGCGCCGGATGCTCACGGTCACGTCGTCGAAGGGCACGCCCAGCTCGGCCTGCGGCTTGTGCACGGTGATCTCCACCGCCTCGACGAGCGGGTCGGCCAGGCAGACGTCGGCCAGCCGCTGGCACAGGGTCTCCAGCAGGTCGACCGGGTCGCCGGCCAGCACGTGGTGCAGCCGCTGGGCGAGGTCGGCGTAGTTGACCGTGAGCGCCAGGTCGTCGCCCGCCGCGGCGGGCGCGGTGTCCAGCTCGAGGACGGCGTCGACCGTGAAGATCTGCCCGCGCTCGCGCTCGAAGGCGTAGACGCCGTGGTGGGCGTGGGCCCGGACGCCGCGCAGCTCGATGCGGTCGGGACGGCGGGAAAGGGGGCGCTCAGCCACGACGGGCTCCTCGGGAAGCGCGGACGGCGTCCAGTGTGCGCAGCGCGTCCACCGACGCGCCGGCGTCGTGCACCCGCACGCCCCAGGCGCCGGCCTGGGCGGCCAGCACCGTCGTCGCCAGCGTCGCGGCGTCGCGCTCGTCGGCCGGCCTCGGGGCACCGTCGGCGCCGGCGAGCAGCCGGCCCAGGAACGTCTTGCGGGAGGCACCGACCAGCACCGGCAGGCCGAGTGCGGTCAGCCGGTCGAGCCCGGCCAGCAGCGCCCAGTTGTGCTCGGCGCGCTTGGCGAAGCCCAGTCCCGGGTCCAGGACCAGCTGCTCGGGGGCGACGCCCGCGGCCACGACGTCCTCGACCCGGGCGGTGAGCTCGGCGGTGACCTCGGTGACCACGTCGCCGTACTGCGCGGCCGCGTACATCTCCCGGCTGTGCCCGCGCCAGTGCATGAGCACCCACGGGACGCGGGCCTCGGCGACGAGGTCGGCCATGTTCTTGTCCGCCAGGCCGCCGCTGACGTCGTTGACCAGCTCCGCTCCGGCGGCCAGCGCCGCCTCGGCGACCTCGGCCCGGGTGGTGTCCACGCTGGTGCGCACGCCCGCCGCCGACAGTTCGCGGATCACCGGCACCACCCGGCTGCACTCCTCGCCGGCGTCGACGCGGTCGGCGCCGGGGCGGGTCGACTCCCCGCCGACGTCGACGTAGTCGGCCCCGGCCGCGTGCATGGCCAGGCCGTGCTCGATCGCCGTCGCCGGGTCGGAGAAGCAGCCGCCGTCGGAGAACGAGTCGGGCGTGACGTTGAGGACGCCCATCACCACGCACCGGCCAGGGCGGGGCAGCGGGATCACCGGGATCTCCCTCAGCGGCCCAGCACGAGGCTCATCGCCTCGGCGCGGGTCGCGGCGCTCTCGCGGAAGATCCCCCGGACCGCGGAGGTGACCGTGCTCGTGCCGGGCTTGCGGATCCCGCGCATGGCCATGCAGAGGTGCTCGGCCTCGATGACGACGATCACGCCCTGCGGCTTGAGGACGTCGTTCAGCGCGTCGGCGATCTGGCGGGTCAGCCGCTCCTGGACCTGGGGGCGGCGGGCGTAGACCTCGACCAGCCGGGCGACCTTCGACAGGCCGGTCACCCGGCCGTCGGCGCCCGGGATGTAGCCGACGTGCGCGACCCCGTGGAAGGGCACCAGGTGGTGCTCGCAGGTCGAGTACATCGCGATGTCCTTGACCAGCACGAGCTCGTCGTGGTTCTCGTCGAACGTCGTCGCCAGGATCTCGTAGGGGTCCTGCCAGAGCCCGGCGAAGGTCTCGGCGTAGGCGCGGGCGACTCGCGCAGGGGTGTCCTGCAGCCCGGGGCGGTCGGGGTCCTCCCCCACGGCCACCAGCAGCTCCCGGACGGCCGCCTCCGCGCGGGCGGAGTCGATCCGGTCGAACGCGGGCGCGACCTGGTCCTCGGGCTCGACCGGGATCTCACTCACGCGTGCCCCACGGCCGTCACCGGGCTCACCGCTGGACCGGCGCGCCGACGTCCCCGACCGGCATCGGGTCGCCACCGGCCGATCCGTTCTGGCCGGCCCGCTCCGACGGCGTGAGGACGGGGGGCTGGTCCGACGGCGTGCGCTTGCCGAAGCCGTTGTACGGGGCCAGCGAGGGACGCTTGGTGACCGGCGCGCAGATCCGCGCCATGTCCTCCTTGGACAGCGTCTCCTTCTCCATCAGCTCCAGGACGAGCTGGTCGAGGACGTGCCGGTGCTCGACCAGGATCTCCCAGGCCTCGTCGTGGGCGGCCTCGATCAGCGCCCGGATCTCGGCGTCGATGTCGGCGGCGACGGCCTCGGAGTAATCGGGCCCGGAGTGCATGTCCCGGCCCATGAACGGCTGGGCGTCACCGCTGCCGTACTTGACCGCACCGAGCTTGGCGCTCATGCCGTACTGGGTGACCATCGACCGGGCCATCGCGGTGGCCTTCTCGATGTCGTTCCCGGCACCGGTGGTGGGCTCGTGGAAGACCAGCTCCTCGGCCGCGCGCCCGCCGAGGGCGTAGGCCAGGGTGTCGATCATCTCCGACCGGGTCTGGGTGTACTTGTCCTCGGTCGGCAGCACCAGCGTGTGCCCCAGCGAGCGGCCGCGCGGCAGGATCGTGACCTTGTGCACCGGATCGAGGTTCGGCAGCGCGTGGGCGACGAGGGCGTGCCCGCCCTCGTGGTAGGCGGTCACCTTCTTCTCCTTCTCGCTCATCGCCCGCGTCTTGCGCTCGGGGCCGGCGATGACGCGGTCGATCGCCTCCTCGAGGGTCTCGTCGGTGATCAGCGAGCCGTTGTTGCGCGCGGTGAGCAGCGCGGCCTCGTTGAGCACGTTGGCGAGGTCGGCGCCGGTGAAGCCGGGGCTGCGGCGGGCGACGGTCTCCAGGTCGACGTCGGGCGCGAGCGGCTTGCCCTTGGCGTGCACCTCGAGAATCTTCTTGCGGCCCATCAGGTCGGGGCGGTCGACGGCGATCTGCCGGTCGAAGCGGCCCGGGCGCAGCAGCGCCGGGTCGAGGATGTCCGGCCGGTTGGTCGCGGCGATCATGATGACGCCGCCCTTGACGTCGAAGCCGTCCATCTCGACGAGCATCTGGTTCAGCGTCTGCTCGCGCTCGTCGTGCCCGCCGCCCGTTCCTGCGCCGCGGTGCCGGCCGACGGCGTCGATCTCGTCGACGAAGATGATCGCCGGGGCGTTCTCCTTGGCCTGGGTGAACAGGTCGCGGACGCGGCTGGCACCCACGCCGACGAACATCTCGACGAAGTCCGAACCGGAGATGGAGAAGAACGGCACGCCGGCCTCGCCGGCCACGGCGCGCGCGAGGAGCGTCTTGCCGGTTCCGGGCGGGCCGAACAGCAGCACGCCCTTGGGGATCTTCGCGCCCACGGCCTGGAACTTGACCGGGTTCTGCAGGAAGTCCTTGATCTCGTGCAGTTCCTCGATGGCCTCGTCGGCGCCGGCGACGTCGGAGAACGTCGTCTTCGGGGTGTCCTTGGTGACCTGCTTGGCCTTGGACTTGCCGAAGGCCATGACGCCGCGGCCGCCGCCCTGCATGGAGTTGAACAGCCAGAACAGCAGCAGCAGGATCAGCAGGATCGGGAGGAAGCTGATCAGCAGGCTGGCCAGCAGGCTGTCCTGGGTGACGTTGGTGTCGAACTCGGCGTCACCCTCGCCGGCACCGGAGGCGAGGTCGAAGATCTCGTCCTCGGCGCCGATCGGGTAGGAGGCGGTGATCTGCTCGCTGCCGTCGACGGCCTCGGCGAGGTCGAGGTCGACCGTCTGCTCGCGGTCGTTGATCGTGACGCTCTCGACGTTGTCCCCGCGCAGCTGCTCGAGCGCCACGGAGGTCGAGACCTCCTGGTACTCGCTGCCGCCGCGGAACAGGGAGGAGAGCGTGAGGGCCAGGAGGACGACGATGACGACCCAGAACCACACGGAGCGGTAGAACTTCTTACGTTCCATACACCGATGCCGGGCACCGGCGAGACCGGTCTGCCCGTCGACCCTCCTGATCGTCCGGTGACGCTGCCTGCGACCCGGGCAGGGCCCCCGGCGCTCCGTGCAGCGTCGTCGGGTCCGAAGGTACACCGGCGCACCTGTGCATTCCCTGGGCTTACGCCCTGACGAGTGGCCCGGTCGAGTGGGGCGGTCGCGGGGCCCGGAGGGTCCCCGACCGCGACACGGGGAGAGGCCGCGCGCGAGCCGGGACGCGACCGAGTCGCTGCCGCAGCGCGAGCCGCCCCGCGGGGGTCGTGCCGCGCGGCGGGGCCGCAGGCTCCCCGGGCGGTGCGACGGAGGGGCTCAGCGCAGGAGGGGAACGGCTCCTGGTGGCGGTCGTCGGCCCGGAGGGACGACAAGAGCTACGTGTACACCTCGGGCTTGAGGGTCGCGATGTAGGGCAGGTCGCGGTACCGCTCGGCGTAGTCGAGGCCGTAGCCGACGACGAACTCGTTGGGGATGTCGAAGCCGATGTACTTCACCGGCACCTCGACCTTGACCGCGTCGGGCTTGCGCAGCAGCGCGCAGACCTCCAGCGACGCCGGGGAGCGGCCGCCGAGGTTCTTGAGCAGCCAGGAGAGCGTGAGCCCGGAGTCGATGATGTCCTCGAGCACCAGCACGTGCTTGTCGGTGATGTCGCGGTCGAGGTCCTTGAGGATGCGCACCACGCCGGAGGAACTGGTGGCCGAGCCGTAGGAGGAGACGGCCATGAACTCCATCTGCGTCGGCAGCTGCAGCGCCCGGGCGAAGTCGCTCATGAACAGCACCGCACCCTTGAGGACACCGACGAGGAGCACTTCCCTGCCCGCGTAGTCGTCGGCGATCTGGGCGGCGAGCTCGCCGATCTTGGCCTGGATCTGCTCCTCGCTCAGGAGCACGTGGTCGATGTCGGGTCCGTAGCCGTGGTCGGGGCCGAGGGCCCCGGTGCTGGTCGCAGACTCGCTCACGCGTCGGGCTCCTCGCGGTCGTGTGGTGCAGGGGGCGGGCCGCCGTCGTCGCGCACGGACACCAGCCTCAGGGTGCCAGACGCCCGGACGACGCCGGCGCCGCCCGGCAGGTCGACCCGGCCCTGCCCCCGCCAGCGCACCAGCAGCGCATCGACGGCGTCCAGGTGCACCGCCTGCAGGTCCGGGACCCCCGCAGCGCGCAGCCACCCCCGGAGCACCCTCGTGCGCAGCGCCGCCGGCAGCTCGGCGACGGGTGCGGCGGGCAGCCCGTCGTCGCAGCTCAGCGCGTCGAGGTGCTCGGCAGCCGAGGCGTCGAGCGCGTCGAGGTCCGCCCGCAGCAGCGCGGCGGTGCGGGCCAGGGCCGGCGCGACCCCACCGCCGAGCACCTGCTCCAGCAGCGGCAGCACCTCGGTCCGCAGGCGCACGCGGGTGTAGGCGGGATCACCGTTCCACGGGTCGTCCCAGACGGCCAGACCCTGGGCTGCGCAGGCGGCCCGCGTCGTCGCCCGCCGGACGCCCAGCAGCGGGCGCCACCAGGCGGTGCCGGCGGTGCGGCGGTGCTCGACCATGCCGGCCACCGAGCGGGGGCCGGAGCCCCGGCCCAGGCCGAGCAGCACCGTCTCGGCCTGGTCGTCGAGCGTGTGCCCCAGCGTCACCCGCGCGTCGTGCTCGGCGGCGGCGTGGGCGAGGGCGGCGTACCGGGCGGTGCGCGCCGCGCCCTCCGGCCCGCCGTCCGCCCCGACGTCGACCCGGACGACGAGCACGGGCGCGAGACCGAGGTCCCGCAGCACCGCGGCGGTCTGCTGCGCACGCTCCGCCGAGCCGGCCTGCAGCCCGTGGTCGACCGTGACGGCGCCGGCCGGCACCCCGGCACGGGGCGCCTCGAACGCGACGGCGGCCGCCAGCGCCAGGGAGTCGACTCCCCCGCTGCAGGCGACGAGCACCGGCCGGCCGTCCGCGGTCAGGCCCGGACGGACGGCGCTGCGCACCTGCGCGACCGCCGGATCGGGACCGGCCACGCTCAGGCGGGGATGGCCGGGCGCCCCAGCACCCGCTCGACCCAGCGCTCCGGAGCGGTGAGCTCCTCGATGAGCGGCAGGTTCTCCGGCCGTGCCCACACCTGGTTGAAGCCGTCCATCCCGGCCCGGTCGATCACCCCGCCGACGAACACCCGCCCGTCGGCGTACTGCTTCATCTTCTGCTCGAGCCCGAGGAGCCGGCGCAGCACGCGGTCGATCGGCCCCCGGCCCTTGCGGCGCTGGGCGAACCGCTTGCGCAGCGTGCGCACCGTCGGCACGACGTCCGGCCCGACGCCGTCCATCACGTACTCGGCGTGCCCCTCGACCAGGCTCATCACGGCGGTGATCCGGTCGAGCACCGCGCGCTGGCGCGGGTCCTTGATCAGCGCCATGAGGCCCTCGGACTCACCGTCGTCCCCGCGCACCGCGTCGGTGAGGCCGCGCAGCACGTCCTGAAGGCGCTCGCGCAGGACGTCGGTGGTGAGGTCGGTGGCCGCGACGAACTCCTCGATCTGGCTCTCGAGGTAGGTGCGCAGCCACGGCACGGCGGTGAACTGCAGTTGGTGGGTGACCTCGTGCAGGCACACCCAGAGCCGGAAGTCCGACGGGTCGACGCCCAGCTTCTGCTCGGTCGCCACGATGTTGGGGGCGACGAGGAGCAGCCGCCCGCCGGTGCCGAACACCTCGTACTGGCCGAGGACGCGGGAGCTGAGGAACGCCAGGACGCCGCCGGCCTGGATGCCGGTCGCCCGGGAGCCGATGGCCGTGGCCAGGGCACCGGGCCGGTTGCCGGTCCGCTCGGCCAGCGCGTCGACGAGCGGATCGAGCAGCGCGGCCATGCCGCGGGCGTTGGCGTCGACCCAGCCGGGACGGTCGACGACGGCGACCTCGGGCGGCGCACCTCCGGGTACGGCGGTCATCCCGGTCAGGCGCTCGACGTGCGCGACGGCGACGGCCGCGGCCTCGTGCAGCTCGCGGACGACGGCCGCGGCGTCCTCACGGGTGGTCCGCGGACCGGGCCCGGCGAGGCGGCGGGCGGTGCGGCCGGCGAGGTCCCAGTCGACCATCGAGGAGGCGCTGCTCATCGCCTCACCGTACCCGCGGGCACCGACGCGGCCCGGGCCACGAGAAGGGCGGTCAGCTGCAGCCGCAGGCGGCCAGCGCCGCGGCGACGTCGTCGAGGGCCGCCTCGGCACGGGCCTCGCTGTCCGACCCGTTCGCGATGACGGCGAAGGCCAGGAGCCGGCCCTCCGCGGTCACCGCGGTGCCGGCGAGGGCGTGCACCCCCATCAGCGTGCCCGTCTTCGCCCGGACGACGCCCGGGGCGGTGTCGGCGTCCCCCCGGTCGAACAGCGTGCCGTCGTAGCCGGCCACCGGCAGGCCGGACAGCATCGCGGACGCGTCCTCCAGCGAGCCGTCCGCCGCACCGGCCACGAGATCGGTGAGGACCCCGGCCGGCACCTGGTCCAGCCGGGAGAGCCCGCTGCCGTCGGCGAGGCTGACACCGGTGGTGTCGACGCCGGCGTCGGCGAGCGCGCCCACGACCGCGTCGGCCCCGCCCTCGAAGGAGGCGGGCAGGTCGCGGGCCAGCGCCACCTGACGGGCCAGCGCCTCGGCGAGCACGTTGTCCGACATCGACAGCGCCTGCTCCACCAGCCGGGCGATCGGCGCGGACTCGACCGCGGCGAGCTGCTCCGCGCCGGCGGGTGCCTCCCCGAGGACCACGGTGGCGTTCGGCGCCCCGAGGGCGTCGGCGAGGGCGACCCCGGCGTCGATCCCGGGCTGGCCGCTGCGGGCCTGCGAGCCGGGACTCACGCGAGCTCCGTCCACGGCCGTCGCCGTGACCGGTGCGGCGTAGCTCGACGGCGCGTCGGACGCCCCCCAGCCCTGGGCGGTCAGCGGGCCGGTGAACAGCGAGCTGTCGACGACCACCCGGGTGACCGAGGTGCCCGGCGGCAGGGCCGCGACGACCTGCGCAGCGAGGTCGGCGACCGTGGCGGCACCGGGATAGCTCTGCGACGGCGAGGTGCGCGACAGCGTGGGGTCGCCGCCGCCGACGAGGACGACCTCGCCGGGTGCCGAGCCGGCCACGACTTTCGTGGTGAGGGTCTGCGCGGGATCCAGCGCGGTGAGCGCGGCCGCCGCGGTGAGCAGCTTCGCGGTGGACGCCGGCACGGCCGGGGCGTCCGCGTCGAGATCGAGCAGGACCTCACCGGTCTGCACGTCGACGACCTCGGCGGAGACGCCGCCGCCCAGGCCCGGGTCCGCCAGCAGCGGACCGAGCGTCGCGGCCAGGACCGCCGGCTCGGGGGCGGGGGCCGCGGAGTCGAGCGAGGCGAGCACGGGTTCGGCCGCGCCGAGCTCGGGGAGGACCGCGTCGGAGACGGTCACCGTCTCACCGCCGGCGGTCTCGTCCCCGCTGCCGTCCAGCACACCAGCGAGGGCGAGGCCACCGCCGACGAGCACCAGGACCAGCGCGATGACGCCCAGTGCGATGCGCCGACGGAACCGTCCGGTCTTGGCTGTGACGATCGTCGAACCACTCGACGCGATGCTGCCCACCCCCCAGAAAGTGACCTCCGCGGATCGCGCGGAGACACCATGGGCCAGACTAGGCGGGTGCAGTTCGACGTGACGGTAGAAATCCCGAAGGGCCAGCGGAACAAGTACGAGCTGGACCATGCCACCGGACGCATCCGATTGGACCGGATGCTGTTCACCTCCACCCGCTACCCGGCGGACTACGGCTACATCGAGAGCACCCTGGGACAGGACGGCGACCCGCTCGACGCCCTGGTGCTGCTCGAGGAGCCGACGTTCCCCGGGTGCCTGATCACGTGCCGGGCCATCGGCATGTTCCGCATGACCGACGAGGCCGGCGGGGACGACAAGGTCCTCACGGTCCCGGCGACCGACCCGCGGATGTCCCACCTCAAGGACATCACCGACGTGTCGGAGTTCGACCGCCTGGAGATCCAGCACTTCTTCGAGACCTACAAGGACCTCGAGCCGGGCAAGTCGGTCGAGGGCGCCAACTGGGTCGGCCGCGAAGAGGCCGAGGCGGAGATCATCGCCTCGCTCGAGCGCGCCAAGAACGAGTCCCCCGCTCACTGACTCCCCCGGGTCCTCCGGGCCCCGGACGTCGCCGAGCACACCTGACGGCGGCACGCCACTCCTGACGGCGTGCCGCCGTCAGCCATGTCCTGGGACAGCGCAGCGCTGGCAGGCTGCCCGCATGACCGAACCACCGGACCGCGCGTACACCAGCGAGCTGCGCCTGCAGTTCGGTGCTACGGACCCCGATCCCGAGCCACCGTCGGTGACCGACGCGACCGATGCGGCGCTGTCCCGGCTGCGCGACGAGGTGGTGCTGCCCGTGGCACGCAGCATCCTGCGCGACGGCGAGACGGTCAGCGCCCGGCTGCGGCTGGTGGACGACGACGCACCGGCCGACATCTGGCTGCAGATGACGGTCGGGGACGACGTCTTCGCGCTGCTGCTGAGCAGCGCCTCGTGGGAGGGCGTCGAGCGTGCCGGCGACGACCAGCTGGCGCAGCGACTGGCCGACGCCCTCGAGGACTGGGTGCCGGAGACCTCTTTCGGCTGGGGCGAGCAACGCCGCGCCGACCCGAGGGCGCACCGGCGGCCCGGGCCCCGGAACGACGCAGCGGGCCCGTCCCGGAGGACGGACCCGCTGCGGTGAGTGAGCCGCCTGTCGGAATCGAACCGACGACCTTCTCATTACGAGTGAGATGCTCTACCGACTGAGCTAAGGCGGCGGACGTGCCGACACAGACTACGGCACCCTCGCAGCGCTCCGGCGCAGGGGCGGGGCGTCACGCGGGCAGTCGCAGCGCCACGGTCAGCGCCTCCAGCGCGATCTGCGGCTTGACGTTCTGCTCCAGCGCCGTGCGGCACTCGAGGATGGCGTCGATCCGCCGCAGCGCCCCCTCGGCACCGATGAGCCGGGCCAGCTGGTCGGCGTCGGCGCGGCGGTCGGGGTGGTTGAGCGGCAGCTCCCCCGCGGGCGCCGACGCCAGCACCAGCGCGTCCCGGTAGAGGCCGGCCAGGTCGACCAGCGCGCGGTCGAGGGAGTCCCGGCCGATGCGGGTGGCCCGCGACTTCTGCCGGCGCTCCAGCTCCTTGAGCTGACCGGCGCTCCCCCGGCTCGCCGCGACCACGCCGGGACCGCGGGCGCCCACGCCGAGGCTGTTCTTCAGGGCGTCGGTCTCGGCGCCGTCGAGGACCTCGGTCGCGGCCTCGGTCTCCTCCTTGGCCGCACCGACGAGGTCGTCGGCGGCGTCCAGGCAGGCGGCCAGGGACACCAGCCGCAGCGGGACGTCGAGCACCGCCTTGCGGGCCAGCCGCGCCTCCTCGTCCCGCGCCAGCCGGCGAGCCCGGCCCACGTGACCACCGGACGCCGCGGCCGACCAGGAGGCCAGCGCCGGGTCGACGCCGTCGCGGACCAGCACGTCGGCGATCGCGGGAACCGTCGGCGTCCGCAGCGCGACCACCCGGCAGCGGGACCGGATGGTCACCGGGACGTCCTCGGGGTGCAGGCTCGGCGCGCACAGCATGACGACGGTGCGGGGCGGGGGCTCCTCGATCATCTTGAGGACGGCGTTGGACGCTGACTCGCTCATCCGGTCGGCGTCCTCGACGATGATCATCTGCCAGCGACCCTGCGACGGCGAGCGACCGGCCACGCGGACCAGCTCGCGCGCCTCGTTGACTCCGATCGAGAGCCCGTCCGGGACGATCACGTTGACGTCGGCGTGCGTGCCGGCCAGCACGGTCCGGCACTCGTGGCAGGTGCCGTCGCCGCCCGCGGGGCACTGCAGCGCGGCCGCGAACGCCCGCGCGGCGACCGAGCGCCCGGATCCGGGCGGTCCGGTGAACAGCCAGGCGTGCGTCATCGCGGCCGGGTCGTCGACCGCGGCCCGCAGCTCGTGCACCACCGCGGGCTGGCCGATGACCCGCGCCCACACCCCCTCGTCCGCCGCGACGCTCATGGGTGCAGCTGGGGGGTCGCGCCGGTCTGGGCGTGCGGATGGCGCTGCACGGGCGTCGTCGCCGTACCCGGCGCCCCCGCCTGCTGCGGGAGCGTCTGCAGGGGCAGGCCCGACAGCAGGTCGGTGACCCGCACCCGGATGGCGGCGGCCAGCTCGTCCGCGGGCCGGGTGGCGTCCAGGACGAGGTAGCGGTCGGGGTCGCCCTCCGCGAGCACCCGGAAGGTCTGCCGCACCCGCTGGTGGAACTCCAGGGACTCCGACTCCATCCGGTCGGCCACCGACCGCCCACGGGCCCGGGCCAGGCCGGTCTCCGGCGGCAGGTCCAGCAGCACGGTGAGGTCGGGTTCCAGCCCACCGGTGGCCCACCGGGAGAGCATCCGGACGTCGTCCAGCGGGATCGTCCGGCCCGCGCCCTGGTAGGCCAGCGAGCTGTCCACGAAGCGGTCGGTGATGACCACCTCGCCGGACTCGAGGGCCGGCCGGAGGACGTCGTGCACGTGCTGGGCCCGGTCGGCGGCGTACAGCAGCGCCTCCGAACGTGGGGAGATGGCCGTGTGCGAACGGTCCAGCAGGATCGCGCGGATGCCCGCGCCCGACGCGGTCGCGCCCGGCTCGAACGTCGTCCGTGCCACCAGCCCCTCGTTGGTCAGCCACTCCTGCAGCCGCTTGACCTGGGTGGACTTGCCGGCGCCCTCACCACCCTCGAAGGCGATCAGCACGCCGCCCCCGGCCAGCCGCCGTCGGGCGGTGGTGTCCCGGCGCAGCGCGGTGACGACGTCGGCCAGCAGCGGCACGGGCCGGCCGTCGTCCATCTGCCGGTAGGCAAGCACGCCCACACCGACGGCCAGCAGCCCGGCCACGAGCAGCATGACCCGCTCCCCGGTGACCGGAAGGGTGACGGCGCCGAGGTCCACCGAGTGCCGGCCGATCAGGCCCACCCCGAACGGCACGACCGCCAGCGACAGGATCAGCGCCGCCCGGACCAGCGACTGCACGATCGCGAAGGTGCGGCCGCGCACGTCGTCCTGGACCTCGGTGCCCAGCAACGTGAAGCCGGCGAGGTAGGCGATGCCGGCGAAGAAGCCCATGAGCACGACCAGGACCAGCGCGAACCACAGCGTCAGCGTCCACGCCATGAGCACGACCATGACGCCGGCGGCGACGATGGCCAGGCCGAAGATCCGCTCGCGCGCCAGGTCGTGCGCCACGCTGGGCCCCAGCGCGATGCCCAGCCCCAGCCCGATGAACACGGCGCCGAACAGCAGGCCGTAGGCGGCCTCGCCGCCGCCGAGCGCGTTCGCGTACGCCTGCCCGGTCGCGATGATCACACCGGCCGCGACGAAGGCCCCGGTGATGCCCACGACCAGGCCCCGGACCAGCGGGGTGTGCCCGGCGAAGGAGAAGCCGTGCCTCAGCGAGCCCAGGAAGCTCTCCTGCTCGGTCGTGGCGTCCGCCGCCCGGCGGCCGCTGATCGAGGGCAGGTTCCAGATGACGAACGCGGCGACGAGGAAGGTCAGCGCGTTCAGGTAGAGCGCGACGTCGACCTGGTCGACGGCCGGGAAGAGCGACTGCAGGCGCCCGCCGGTGGAGTTGAGCAGCGCGAACACGATCGCGGCCAGCACCGGGGTCAGCCCGTACGTGGTGACCAGGGAGAGCTGGTTGGCCGGCTCCAGCTGGTCCTTGCGCAGCATGTTGGGGACGGCGGCGTCCTTGGCCGGGATCCAGAACAGGCTGAACGCCTCGATGAGGAACTGCGCGATGAACAGCCACACGAGGGTGTCCACGATGGGGATGGATGCGAACAGCCCGAAGCGGATGACGTCGGTGACCACCATCGTCTTGCGGCGGTCGAACCGGTCGGCGAAGGCGCCGGCCAGCGGCCCCAGCACGATCGCCGGCAGCAGGCGGAACAGCAGCACGCCCCCGAGCGCGAAGTTGGCCGCCGCGAAGCCGTCCACGAGTGACGTGGCGGTCGCCGTGATGGCCAGCAGCCCCAGCCAGTCACCGAAGCTGGACAGCGACATCGACAGCCACAGCTTGCGGAAGTCGCGCACCCGCAGCACGGCCCGGATCCTGGCGACCAGACCCACCGACGCCACCCCGCCCGACGGCGGACCGTCCGCGTCGCGCTCCGTCCCGGCGGCGGTGGGCGAGGGGCCCGGCCGGTCGGCGTCGACCTCGCCGAGCGGCACGGCCGCGTCCGCGGGCACGGGCGTGTTCGCCGGCGGCAGCCCGTCGGGCGGAGGCGTGGTCCCCTCGTCGGGTGCCGCCGGCTCCTCGCGCGGCGGCACCGGAGGCGTCGGGTCGGACTGGATCTCGGCTCCCCTGGTCGTGGGAACGGGGGCGGAGGCCGGCCCCCAGCGGGGTCACGGTACCGGCCGCCGCCGACGAATCGGACCGGTTTCCGCCCGGAACGATCCGGGAGGCGGAACCGTGCGGTCGCGTTCACCTGCCGGAGGCCCGGCGTTCGCGACGACGAGCGGGGCCGGCACGATGCAGCCCGGTGCGTGCGGCCCGACGGCGGCACACCGCTGCCGACCGGCATCCCGGGAGGGAGGCCGTGCCCCCGGTGTCGGATCCCGGACCCCCTGGACGAGGGGCCCGGGACCGCTCAGCTGGTCGCGACCGGGTCGGCCGCCTTCTTCGCGGCCGCCTTCTTCGCCGGCGCCTTCTTGGCCGTCGTCTTCTTGGCCGTGGTCTTCTTCGCGGCCTTCTTCTTCTTGGACGGGCCGGCAGCCCGGCGGTCGGCGAGCAGCTCGGCGGCGCGCTCGATGGTGATCGACTCGACGTCGTCCCCCTTGCGGAGGCTGGCGTTCGTCTCGCCGTCGGTCACGTAGGGCCCGAACCGGCCCTCGCGCACCGTGACCACGCCCTCGGTCACCGGATCGGGGCCCAGCTCCTTGAGCGGCGCCTTGGCCGCCGCGCGCCCCCGCTGCTTGGGCTGGGCGAAGATCGCCAGCGCCTCCTCGAGGGTGATCGTGAAGAGCTTCTCCTCGCCCTCCAGCGACCGGGAGTCGGTGCCCTTCTTGATGTAGGGCCCGTAGCGGCCGTTGAGCGCCTGGATCTCCTCGCCCTCGGGCGTGACGCCGACGGTCCGGGGCAGCGTCAGCAGCTTGAGCGCGTCGTCGATGGTCACCGTCTCCGGCGACATGGACGCGAACAGGCTCGCCGTGCGGGGAGCCTCCTTGCTGCCCTCGGGGACGACGGTGGTGATGTAGGGGCCGTAGCGGCCGGCCTTCACGACCACCGGGAGACCCGACTCCGGGTCGGTGCCCAGCTCCCGGTCGCCCGACGGGGCCTCCAGCAGTTCGCGCACCTTCTCCTCGGTGAGCTCGTCGGGGGCGATGTCCTCCGGGATGCTGACCCGCGCACCGTCCTCACCGGCCTGGAGGTAGGGGCCGTAGCGGCCCACCCGGGCCACGACCGGCTCGCCCTCGGGGCTGGTCGCGCGCAGCGGGATCGAGTTCACCCCGCGGGCGTCGATCTCCTCGAGCCGCTGGCCGATCACGTGCTTGAGTCCGCCGGACTGCGCGATGGCACCGGCGTGCCGGCCCTCGCCGCCGAAGTAGAACTCGGTGAGCCAGTCGACCCGCTGCAGGGTGCCGCCGGCGATCTCGTCGAGCTCCTCCTCCAGCGACGCGGTGAACTGGTAGTCGACCAGCTGCGCGAAGTGCTGCTCGAGCAGGTTGACCACGGCGAACGCGACGAAGGAGGGCACGAGCGCGTTGCCCTTCTTCCAGACGTACCCGCGGTCCTGGATCGTCTGCATGATCGAGGCGAACGTCGACGGACGCCCGATGCCCAGCTCCTCGAGCCGCGCCACCAGGCTCGGCTCGGTGTAGCGCGACGGCGGGCTGGTGGTGTGCCCCTTGGCGTCGAGCTCCCGGGTGTCGAGCTGCTGCCCGCGCTCCAGGCGGGGCAGCCGGCGCTCGGCGTCGTCGCTGCCGTGGTCGTCGTCGCCGGTGTTCGCCGCACCCTCGTCGCGGGACTCGACGTAGGCCCGCAGGAAGCCGGGGAAGGTGATCGTGCGGCCGCTGGCGGTGAACTCGACCGCCTCGTCGGTGGCGCTGCGGCCGGCCAGGCGGATGCTCACCGTCTGACCGACGGCGTCGGCCATCTGCGAGGCGACCGTGCGCTGCCAGATCAGCTCGTAGAGCCGGAACTCGTCGCGGGCCAGTTCGGCAGCCAGCTGCCCGGGCGTCCGGAAGCTGTCACCGGCGGGGCGGATGGCTTCGTGCGCCTCCTGGGCACCCTTGCTCTTCTTGCTGTAGCGGCGGGCCTCGGCCGGCACGTACGCGTCGCCGTAGAGCTCGCGGGCCTGCTGCCGGGCGGCGTTGATGGCCTCCTCGGACAGGTTCGTCGAGTCGGTGCGCATGTAGGTGATGTGGCCGTTCTCGTACAGCCGCTGGGCCACGCGCATGCTCTGCGCCGACGACCAGCCGAGCTTGCGCCCGGCCTCCATCTGCAGCGTGGACGTGGTGAACGGCGCGTACGGCCGCCGGCGGTAGGGCTTCTCGTCGACCCTGCTGACGGCGACCTGCCGGCCCTCCAGGCGCGCGGCCAGGCCGCGGGCCCCCGCCTCGTCGAGGTGCACGACCTCGCCGGTCGTCCGGCCGGTGGCGGCGTCGAAGTCCTTGCCGGTGGCGATCCGGCTGTCGTCGACGCTGACGAGCTTCGCGCGCACCGTGGTGGGCTCGCCCTCGTCGGCGCCGGCGGCCTTGCCGGGGACGGCGAAGGTGCCCTCCAGCGACCAGTAGTCGGCGGAGTGGAAGGCCATCCGCTCGCGCTCGCGCTCCACCACGATGCGGGTGGCCACCGACTGCACGCGGCCGGCCGAGAGCTTGGGCAGCACCTTCTTCCACAGCACAGGGCTGACCTCGTAGCCGTAGAGGCGGTCGAGGATGCGGCGGGTCTCCTGCGCGTCGACCAGGGCGGTGTCGAGCTCGCGGGGGTTGGCGACGGCGCGGGCGATGGCCTCGGGGGTGATCTCGTGGAAGACCATCCGACGGACCGGCACCTGCGGCTTGAGCGTGTCGATCAGGTGCCAGGCGATGGCCTCGCCCTCGCGGTCCTCGTCTGTCGCGAGGTAGATCTCGCTGGCGTTCTTCACCAGCTGCTTGAGCCGGCTGACCTGCTGCTTGCGGTCGGGGCTGACCACGTAGAGCGGTTCGAAGGAGTTGTCGACGTCGACGCCGAGCCGCGCCCAGGCGGCGCCCTTGTGCTCGGCCGGGACGTCGGCGGCGTTGCGCGGCAGGTCGCGGATGTGCCCGACGCTGGCCTCGACGACGTAGTCGCTGCCCAGGTACCCGGCGATCTTGTTCGCCTTGGTGGGCGACTCCACGATGACCAGCGGCTTGCCGCCGGCCGCAGCCGAGCTGCGCCGCGGGGTCTTGGTGCCCCCGGCGCTGGGCTCGGTGCTCTCGGTCTGCGTGGTCTTCGTGGGCACGGTGCTCCTGTCGGTGGTGCCTGGTGGTGCTGGGGTGCGGCCTGTCCGGACGGTGCTCCGCTCCCCGCGCGGGGCCCGGCGCCAGGCGGCGCGGCCGCGAAAGGGCCCCTCGGCGGGCCACGGTAAGCCACCCGGCCGAACTGGAGCCGGGGACGACCTCCCGTGGGCGTGCCGTTCTCCTTACCGAACGTGCATGGTGCGCTGCTGTTCCCGGGCGGGGAAGAGCGGTCCCGCGTTGGGGTCAGTCGGGCCGCCGCCCCACGACCACCTCCCCCATGGCGGCCAGCGTCGGCCGGTCGCGGTCGAAGTAGTCCGAGTGACCGGTGCCGAGGTCGGCGGGCAGCCCGGTGGACCCGAACCTGCGTGCCCACGTCTCCGTGCCGAACCAGCCGACCCACGAGACGGGGTCCGCCGGTGATGCCGCGTCGTACACCTCGGGCGCCTCCAGGGCCGTGGCGTCGTCCTCCATGCCGGGACTGCCCAGCAGGACGACGGCGTCCGCCGCCAGCCGGCCCGGCCGGTCGGCCGCCTCGTCCAGGACCACCGTCCCGTAGCTGTGCCCGACCACTGTCGTCCGCGAGCGGGGCACGCCCGCAGAGGTGCGTGCCGCGGCCAGCCCGTCCAGCGCCGCGTCCAGGGCGGCGCCTCCCCTGGTGGCGGCTCGGCGGTTGGTCACCGAGTAGATGGTGTGCGGCGCCCGGTAGCCCAGCCAGGCCACCGCGGCCACGGCCGGTCCTGGATCGGCTCGCGAGGCCGAGGCGGCGAGGTCCCGCGCGTTGCCGGCCACGCCGTGCAGGTCGTCGCCCGGGGAGACGTTCATGCCGGGGACGACGAGCGCCACCGCGGCCGCGGCGTCGAGGTCGCCGAACGCGACCGCCACGCGCTCACCGGCCAGGTCCAGGAGGTGCAGCTGTGCTGTCCGGCCCGCGGCCTCCTCGGCGGCCAGCAGCTCCGCCACGACCCGGGCCGTCGCCCGCTGGCCGTCGTCGGCGCGCGGGTCCTCGATGGCCTGCCGGAGCGCGTGCCGGTTCGCGCGGTCCCGGGCCCATGCCGGCACGCCGTCCAGCGAGCCGACGGTCGCCGGGGCGGTGTCCACCAGCGTGAGCTGCGCGGCGGACGGAAGGGACGCCCACCAGCGGGCCACCTCCCGTGGGTCGGCACCGGTCGGCGGCTCGAGCGGGAAGGAGCCGCTGCCCAGCTCGTCGAGCCGGCCGGCGGATCCGGCGTGCGCACCTGCGGAGGCGAGCGCGGCCTCGGCCCGCACCGCGGCGGCCTCCGCATCGGCCGCGGCCGCCAGCGCCTCCCTCGCCATCGCGACCGCGGGGGCCACCGACTCCGGGCCGAGCACCAGCCGGTCGACCGCCGCGGCGAGCGTGCCCTCGTGGGCGAGTGCGGCCTCCAGGGGCACCGGCAGCTCCGGCGCCAGGGCCAGCGCGGTGGCCGCGCGCCCGGACGCGGTGTCCACCGAACGCACCAGGTGCGCGCACTCCGCACGGGAGGTGGCGAACCCGGCGTCCGCGGCGGCCGCGGCGCTGGACAGGCGCAGGAGCAGCCGGCCGGCCTGCGCCGCGGCGGGGCCCTGCCAGCACCCCTCGTCCTCCAGGGCCCGGACGACGGCGTCCAGGCGGGTCCGCCAGGCCGGGAAGCCGTCGTCCAGCGCCGTCAGGGCGCGCAGTCCCGCCCGCAGCGCAGGGGCGTCCCAGGCGGCCAGCGCCTGCAGCCGGAGCACGTCGTCCTGGGGCGCGACGGGGCTCGTCACGGCTTCTCCTGCGTGGGACCGCTCAGCACGCCGCGTCCCCGTCCGGCAGCACCGGCCCGCCGAGCCGCCCGCCGAGCTCCTCGTCGGCCGAGCGGTAGGCGAGCACCGCGGCACGCAGCGTGCCGGCAGCTGCCTCCGTCCCCTGCGCGAGGGCAGCGGCCACCGCCGCCCAGGCGGTGCCGACGGCCCCGGCGGCCGCGCCCTCCCGACCGCCCAGCACGGAGTCCAGGGCACCGGCGGCGGACCGGCAGCGGTCCCCGTCCGTGGCGAGCTCGGCCGCCAGCCCGGCCAGTTCGTCGGCGAGCGCGGCCAGCGCGTCCGGCTGCACGGAGATGCTCGGCGCCATGGGCTGCCTCCCGGGTCGGTCGTCACCCGTCGGTGCGGACGGGAGGCGGCGACGCTAGGCAGGAACGACGACGGCGGGCCGCCGCACGTCCACAGCGGAGGACGACGTCCACAACGCGCACCGCGACCCTCCCGCCGAGGGGTTCTCGGCGGGAGGGTCGCGGGGTGGGTGGATCAGGGAGCGGTGGTGGTGAGCGATCCCGAGTCGGGCTGGCTGCTGACCTCCCCGACCACGACCGAGCGCCGCTTGGACACCACGACGGCGCCCACGATCACCAGGGTCGCCGCCAGGGCGATGGCCACCCGGACCACGTCGTTGGCGTCCTCGCCCACGGAGAGGCTGACGACGGCCGGGGCGATGATCAGCGCGACCAGGTTCATCACCTTGATCAGCGGGTTGATGGCCGGCCCGGCGGTGTCCTTGAACGGGTCCCCGACGGTGTCGCCGATGACGGTGGCGGCGTGCGCCTCGCTGCCCTTGCCGCCGTAGGCGCCGTCCTCGACCATCTTCTTCGCGTTGTCCCAGGCGCCGCCGGAGTTGGACAGGAAGACGGCCATCAGGGTGCCGGCCGCGATGGCCCCGACCAGGTACGCCGCGAGCGGCCCGAACCCGAGCCCGAAGCCGACCGCCACGGGAGCCAGGACGGCGAGCAGGCCGGGCGTGGCCAGCTCGCGCAGCGAGTCCTTGGTGCAGATGTCGACCACGGCCCCGTAGTCGGGCTTCTCGCTGTAGTCCATGATCCCGGGCTTGGTGCGGAACTGCTCCCGGACCTCGAAGACCACCCGGCCGGCGGCCCGCGAGACCGCGCTGACCGCCAGGCCGGAGAAGAAGAACACCACCGCGGCGCCGATGACGGCCCCCACGACGTTGTTCGGGTTCACCAGGCTGAAGGCCTCCTGCAGCGTCTCTCCCGCGGTGTCGCCGGCGTCCTCGAGGGCTGCCTCGAGCTGGGCGTTGTAGGAGCCGAAGAGCGCCGTCGCCGCCAGGACGGCGGTCGCGATCGCGATGCCCTTGGTGATGGCCTTGGTCGTGTTGCCGACGGCGTCGAGGTCGGTGAGGACGCGAGCGCCCTCCTCGTCGATGTCGCCGGACATCTCCGCGATCCCCTGCGCGTTGTCGCTCACCGGACCGAAGGTGTCCATGGCGACGATGACGCCCGCGGTCGTGAGCAGGCCGCAGCCGGCGAGGGCGACGGCGTAGAGCGCC
This sequence comes from Blastococcus sp. SYSU DS0617, assembly GCF_054051075.1. Taxonomy (NCBI): domain Bacteria; kingdom Bacillati; phylum Actinomycetota; class Actinomycetes; order Geodermatophilales; family Geodermatophilaceae; genus Blastococcus; species Blastococcus sp. SYSU DS0617. Next base: position 350,209 of record NZ_JBJHAO010000001.1, on the reverse strand, counting down.
GCACCGCCGCCGATGAGGAACGCCCCGTAGACGGCGCCGCCGATGAGCAGCGCGGCGTACACGGCGGACTCCAGGCCCAGCGAGATGCCGGAGAGGATGACGGTCGCCGGGCCGGTGAGCGAGCTGCGGCCGATGTCCTTGACCGGCTTGCGGCTGGTCTCGGTGAAGTAGCCGGTGAGCTGCTGGATCGCCGCGGCGAGCACGACGCCGATGAGCACGGAGACGAAGCCGAGGACCTGGGGGCTGACCTCCATGTCGACGCCGTCGGAGATGCTGGGCAGGTAGGTGAAGGACGCCGCCGCGACGAGCACGAGGGAGACCGCGGCGGAGGTGAAGAAGCCGCGGTTGATCGGCGCCATGCCGCTCGCGTCGGTCGTCGCGGGCCGGGTGGCGAGCACCCCGACGATCGAGGCGATGACGCCGATCGCGGCGATCATCAACGGGAACACCATGCCGACCGAGCCGAAGAAGACCTGCCCCAGGATCAACGCGGCGACCAGCGTGACGGCGTAGGACTCGAAGAGGTCCGCAGCCATCCCCGCGCAGTCGCCGACGTTGTCGCCCACGTTGTCGGCGATCGTCGCGGCATTGCGCGGGTCGTCCTCGGGGATCCCCGCCTCGACCTTGCCGACCAGGTCGGCGCCGACGTCGGCCGCCTTGGTGAAGATGCCGCCACCGACGCGCATGAACATGGCCAGCAGCGCCCCGCCGAACCCGAAGCCCTCCAGCACGATCGGTGCGGTCTCGTCGAAGAGCAGCAGCACCAGCGCGGCGCCGAAGAGGCCGAGCCCGATGGTGATCATCCCGACGACGCCACCGGTGCGGTACGCGGTGCGGAAGGACGGCAGGTAGCCCCCGGCGTTGGCGGCAGCGGCGACCCGCACGTTCGCGCGGGTGGCCAGGGTCATGCCGATGAAGCCGACCGATGCCGAGAACAGCGCACCGACGAGGAAGAAGATCGCGCGGCCTATACGGGTCTCCCAGCCACCGTCGGCGACCGGCAGGACCAGCAGGAGCAGGAAGACGATGACGGCGAAGATGCCCAGCGTCCGGAACTGCCTGCGCAGGAAGGCGGCCGCACCCTCCTGGACCGCCTGGGCGATCTCCCGCATCTTCACCGTGCCCTGGTCGGCGGCCATCACGGCCTTGACCAGATAGGCGGCGAAGGCCAGGGCGGCGAGCGAGATGGCGAGGATGACGACGACCAGCGCCGTATCTCCCCCGGACAGCGAACTGTCGGGCATGCGTTCCTCCCAGCGTCGACTGCCGCCGGGGAGCGCCGGTGCTCCCCGGTGCGGCGGAGGTGCCGATGCGGTGCGGACGGTGGCGCACCGCAACGGGTGCGAAGTGTAAGGGAGATCACACGATGTGCATCCCCCTCGAACGCTGCGTTCTCCCGCGGGGCGACCAGGCCGGATGACCGGCCCGGCGGGGGTGCCGGGAGGTGTACGGGGGGAGGTCGCCGGGAGGTGTGCGGGCGGGGTTGCCGGGAGGTGTGCGGGCGGGGTTGCCGGGAGGTGTGACAGTGGAGGTCCGGAGCGGCCGCACCGCCGCCCAGGCACAGCAGCAGTCGGCCACCTGACGGGCCGGCCCAGCGAGGAGGACCGGTGACCACGCTCCACCCGGCCCGGTCGGGGGCACCCGCCGCGACCGACGGAGCGCCGCCGCTCGGCGGCCCGGACGGTCCGCCGCCCGGTGCCGAGCTGCTGGCCACCCTGCTCGCCGGCACCGTGGAGGAGGACCGTCCGGTCACCCACGTGCACTCGGTGCCCGTGCGCGAGCGCCGGACGCTGCCGTGGCCGGCGTGGGTCAGCGAGCCGCTGCGCGAGCGCCTGCAGGAGCGTGGCGTGGCGGCCCCGTACGCACACCAGGTGGAGGCGGCGCAGCTCGCCCACGACGGCCGGCACGTCGTCGTGGCGACGGGGACGGCGTCGGGCAAGTCGCTGGCCTACCAGCTGCCCGCGCTGAGCCGGTTGGCCGAGGACCCCCGGGCCTGCGTGCTCTACCTGGCCCCGACGAAGGCGCTGGCCCGCGACCAGCTGGCCGCGGTGGCGGCCCTGGCCGACCCCTCGGTGCGCCCGGCGGCCTACGACGGCGACACCCCGGGCGAGGAGCGCGACTGGGTGCGGCGGCACTCGCGGTGGATCGTGACCAACCCCGACATGCTGCACCGCGGGATCCTGCCCGCCCACCAGAAGTGGTCGAGCACCCTGCGCCGCGTCGCCTACGTCGTCATCGACGAGTGCCACGCCTACCGCGGGGTCTTCGGCTCCCACGTCGGCCACGTGCTGCGCAGGCTCCGCCGGATCTGCCGGCGGTACGGCGCGGAGCCGGTGTTCGTGCTGGCGTCCGCGACCGTCGCCGACCCGGCTGGGGCCGCCGGGCGCCTCGTCGGCGAGCCGGTGGTCGCCGTGACCGAGGACGGCTCCCCTCGCCCGGGAGCGACCTTCGCTCTCTGGGAGCCACCCCTGACCGAGCACACCGGTGAGCACGGCGCTCCGCTGCGCCGGTCCGCCGCCGCCGACGCGGCGGGGCTGCTGGCCGACCTGGTGGAGCGGGGCGCCCGGACGCTGGCCTTCGTGCGCTCTCGGCGCAGCGCGGAGTCCGTCGCCGACCAGGCCCGCCGGCTGCTGCGCGACCGCGGCCGGGAGGACCTCGTGCGGAGGGTCGACTCCTACCGCGGCGGTTACCTGCCCGAGGAGCGGCGGGAGCTGGAACGGGCGCTGTCGTCCGGCGACCTGCTCGGGGTCGCGACCACGAACGCCCTGGAGCTCGGCATCGACATCGCCGGCCTGGACGCGGTCGTGCTCGCCGGCTACCCGGGGACGCTGGCATCGCTGTGGCAGCAGGCCGGGCGGGCGGGCCGGGCGCAGCGGGAGTCGCTCGTGGTGTTCGTCGCCCGGGACGACCCGCTGGACCACTACCTCGCCCACCATCCGGCAGCGGTGTTCGGCCGGGCGATCGAGGCCACCGTCACCGATCCGGCCAACCCCTACGTGCTGGGCCCGCAGCTGTGCTGCGCCGCCGCGGAGCTGCCGCTGGTTCCTGCGGACCTGCCGGACTTCGGCGGAGCGGTCGCGGAGGCGGCGCTCGAGCAGCTCGTCGCCGACGGGCAGCTGCGGCGGCGGCCCGCGGGTTGGTACTGGGCCGGGCGCGGACGTCCCGACGTCGACATCCGCGGCAGCGGCGCGGAGCCGGTGGCGATCATCGAGGGCGCCACGGGGCGCCTGCTCGGCACCGTCGACGGCGGTGCCGCCCATGCCACGGTGCACGAGGGCGCGCTGTACGTGCACCGGGGCGAGACCTTCGTCGTCGACCAGTTCGACGTGGACGACGCCTGCGCCGCGGTGCACCCGGAGAGCCCGGAGTGGACCACGGTCGCGCGCGACGTCACCGACCTCTCGATCGTGTCCCCCGGCCGGAGCCACCGGCTGGGCACGGTCACCGCCCACACCGGCGTGGTCGACGTGACCAACCAGGTGGTGGCCTACCAGCGCCGCCGGCTCGGCACCGGCGAGGTGCTCGCCGAGTTCCCGCTCGACCTGCCCGCCCGCCAGCTGCGGACCCGCGCGGTCTGGCTGACCCTCAGCGACCGGGGGGTGGAGCGCGCCGAGCTCGACGAGACCGAGCTGCCCGGCTCGCTGCACGCGGCGGAGCACGCCGCGATCGGCATCCTGCCGCTGCTGGCGACCTGCGACCGCTGGGATCTCGGCGGCCTGTCGACCGCGCTGCACCCCGACACGGGGACCGCGGCGATCTTCGTCTACGACGGGCATCCCGGCGGTGCGGGCTTCGCCGAGCGCGGCTTCGACGTGCTGCGCGAGTGGCTGCAGGCGACCCGGGCCACCGTCGCCAGCTGTGAGTGCGACAGCGGCTGCCCCTCGTGCGTCCAGTCGCCCAAGTGCGGCAACGGCAACGACCCGCTGGACAAGGCGGGGGCGGTGCGCGTGCTGGACGTGGTGCTCGACGAGCTGGCCGCCGCCGGCGACCTGGTCGCCGACGACGAGGCCGCGGCGCCCGACGCCGCCGACCCGGAGCCGGACCTGGTCTTCTGAGGCGCCGTCTTCCGAGATGGTGGCGTCCGCGGCCGCCACCACGGGACCGGCCCGGGCCCGTGCGGCCACCGTCCGGGAGCCGACCGGGCCGAGCTGCACCCGCACGCTGACCGTCACGTCGGCGAGGCCGCCCGGCTCGACCGTGCAGGCGTCCAGCCGGGCACCGTTCTCGCCGGCGACCTCCCCGGCGACGGCGCACGCCCCGGGATCGGCGAGCACCGCCCGGCCGGCGGCGGCCAGCGCGGTGAGGTCGGCCGCGCTGCCGGCCCGGTGCCGGGCCACCGCGGCCGCACCCACCAGCACGCCGGCCAGACCCACCAGCGCCAGGACGCCGCCGAGCGCCAGCACCCACACCGTGGCCGAGCCGCGCTCGCCGTCGTCCCTCACGGCGGCCCACCGGGCTCGCGCTGCGCCACCGCCTCGGCCGACACCCGGGTGCGCAGCGGAACCGGTCCCAGCGGCGACACCTGGACGCTCACCGTGACCCGGACGCGGTCCTCCGCCGTGCGCAGGCTCGTGACCGCCCCGTCGGGCGCCACCCGGCCGGCCAGCTCGGCCACCACCGCGGCGGTCTCCCCGCGTGCGGCGGCGCGGGCGCCCTCGCGGGCGGCGTCGACGCAGCGCAACTGGGCGCCGACCACGCTCACCGCCGCGACCGCGCAGAGCAGCACGAGCACGAGCACGGGCAGGACGACCGCCGTCTCGGCGGTGACCATCCCGGACTCGCGGTCGGCGCCCCGGCGGTGCACCCGCCGGACGTCCCCCGGACCCCGCACGTCAGGCCAGCGTGGCCAGTGCGCGGTCGACCAGGTCGGTCAGGCCGTCGACGACGGAGTCCCCGGTGACGACCCGGTACAGGACGGCCGCGAAGGCGCACGCGGCCACCGTGCCGACGGCGTACTCCGCGGTGCTCATGCCTGCCTCCGGCTCCTCCTGCAGCACCGCGAGCCGTCGGGCGAGAGCCTCGCGGGCCCGGGCCCAGCGCGCCGGGGTGCCGGCCGTCGGCGGCTCCGGCTGATCGCCGGCCGGGTCGAGCGTGGATGTGGGAGTGCTGGACATGGTCGTCTCCTGGCGTCGGGGCCCGCGGGTCGGGCCGTGCACCGAGCCTCGGGTCCCCCGGCCGGCCGGCCCATGGCCTGCCGCCATCTGTGGAGGGCACCCACGGCTGTGGACGGCCACCCCGTCGGCCGGTTCGGGCGCCGTCAGCCGAAGACGTCGCCGGCGATGCCGATCACCAGGGGTGCCACACCGAGGCAGACGAACGCCGGCAGGAAGCAGGCCCCCAGCGGGGCGAGCACCCACACCCCCGCCCGCTGCACGGCCACCTGGGTGTCGGCGCGTGCGGTGGTCCGGCTCTCCGCGGCCAGCGTGCGCAGCGCGCCGGCGACCATGGCCCCGGACTCCCCCGCCCGCACGACCACCCTCCCCAGCGCGGCGAGTTCCGGCGGTACGTCCGCCCAGGCACGCCGCGGATCGGCACCCAGCCGCGACAGGGCCGCGACCGAGCGCAGCTGCGCCCCCAACGGCCCGCCGACCGCACCCCCGACCGCCTCGAGCGCCCCCTCGACCGGCAGCCCGGCCACCAGGCAGACCCCCAGCAGATCGCATGCCGGGGGCAGGTCCCGGACCAGCGCCGCCCGCTCGGCCCCGGCGTCGTCAGGGGCCCGCGCGCGCAGCATCCGTTCGACGACGACAGCGAGGGCGATGCCACCCACCAACCCGTCGAACCCGCCCACGAGCAGGGCGCCGGCCACACCCGGGGCCGCCGCGAGCAGCCACCGGCGCAGCCGCTCGCGTGTCGCTGCCCGCCGCGGCGCGCGGGCAGGAGCGGGGTCCTCGGCCGGCCGCAGGGCCGACCACCGCGCGGCGCCGGCTCCGCCGCCGACGGGCCACACCGCGAGCGCTACCGCGAGAACCAGCAGGGCCGGCCCGACCCGGTCCGGGGTCATGACCGGGAGCCGGGACGCGTCACCGGAGCGCCCGCTGGACGAGCCGGTGCGACCAGGCCAGGCCGGCCGCCTCGAGGGCCACCCCGCCGACGAGCAGCACCTGCCCCACGCCGGTCGTCGTCAGGATCCGCCATGGATCGGCTCCCACCCCGCTGCCCATGAGCAGTCCGAGCAACGGGAGGCCGGCGAGCACGGCGGCGCTCGCCCGCGGGCCGGCAGTCGCCGCCCGCAGCTCCGTCCGGTGCCGGGCGCGGGCGCGCAGGTCGTCCTCCACCGCGGTGGCCACGGCCGCCAACGAGCATCCCGTGCGCATGCTGAGCCGGGTGGCGGCGGCGATCCTGCCGACGGCGTCCCCCAGGTCGCCGGGCGCCTCGCGGACGGGCACCTCGGGCGTCTGCACCGCACGGGCCAGCAGGCGGCCGGCCCCGGCGTCCCCGCAGGCGTCACCGGCGGCGGCCGCGGCCACCGCCAGGGAGCGGCCGCTGCGCAGCTCGGCCGCCAGGGCTCCCAGCCCGTCCGCCAGCCCACGGAGCGCGGCGTCGTCCCGGGCGGCGGCCCGCCGCCCGGCCCACGCCCGCACGCCGGCCACCGCCGCCACCGCGGCCAGGACCGCGACCAGCGGAGTGCTCACGGCGGCGGCGGCCCCCGCGACCAGCACGGCGACCAGGGCCGTCGGCGGACCGGCGGCGGGCGTGCCACCGGGCGGTGCGTGACGCGCGTCCCGGCCCGGCAGCCGTCCGGCGGCCCGCCGGTCCGGCCAGAGGAGGAGTGCGGCAGCCGCCGCGAGCAGCATCCCGGTCACCGGCGGGCCGTTCCGTCCAGCAACGCGCGCAGGAGGTCGGCGGCGGGGCACGCCCCGCCGTCGGCCCGCCAGCCCGGCTCCACGACCACGAGGTCGCCCGCACGCCGCAGGACACCGAGCTGGTCGACCCGCCGGCCCGCGGGTGTGCGGCGCAGGTGCACGACGACGTGCAGCGCCGCGGCCGCCAGGCTGTGCACCGCGGCGCGGTCGAGTCCCGCGGCCACGCCCAGGGCTTCCAACCGGGCCGGCACCTCGGCCGGCCGGTTGGCGTGCAGGGTGCCGCAGCCACCCTCGTGGCCGGTGTTGAGCGCGGCCAGCAGGTCCCCCACCTCGGCTCCTCGCACCTCGCCCACGACCAGCCGGTCCGGCCGCATGCGGAGCGCCTGACGCACGAGGTCGCGCAGGGTGACCTCGCCGACGCCCTCGACGTTCGGCGGTCGGGTGAGCAGGGCGACGACGTGCGGATGCGCGGGCGCGAGCTCGGCGGCGTCCTCGCAGGTCAGCACCCGTTCGGCCGGCCCGACCTCGCCCAGCAGCGCGGAGAGCACCGTCGTCTTCCCGGTCCCCGTCCCTCCGGTCACGAGGAAGGCCAGCCGCCGCTCCACCAGCGCCCGCAGCAGCCCGGGGCTCTCCCCGGGCAGCGCGCCGAGCGCCTCCAGGTCGGCGAGGCTCCGGGAGCAGCGCCGCAACACCCGCAGCGACAGGCAGGTGGTGTGCGCCACGGGCGCGAGCACCGCGTGCAGGCGGGTGCCGTCGGGCAACCCGACGTCCACCCAGGGCGCGGCGTCGTCCAGCCGGCGTCCGGCCGCGGCGGCCAGGCGGACGGCGAGGCGCCGCACGGCGACGTCGTCGGGGAAGCGGACGCCGGTGAGCTCCAGCCCCGCCCCCCGGTCGATCCACACGCGGTCCGGGGCGGCGACGAGCACGTCGGTGACGTCCGGCAGCCGGAGCAGCGCCTCGAGCGGCCCGGCACCGGCCAGCTCGTCCACCGCGTCGCGCACGGCCCGCAGCACGTCGTCGTCCCCGAGCAGCCCACCGCTTTCCTGGCGGACGACCGCCGCGACGTCGGCCTGCGTCGGCATGCCCGGCTCGAGCGCCAGCCGGGCACGGACGCGGTCGAGCAGCCCGGCGCTCATCCGGCGGCCCTGCGCACCTGGGCCAGCGCACGCCGCGCGACGCCGCCCAGCGGGGTGCGCGGCGCGACGGCCGGCACCTCACCGCGTTCACCCCGGGGCACGGCGCCGCGGTCGTGCGGCAACTCGGCGAGCACGGGCCGGCCCACGACGTCGGCGACCTCGTCGGTGGACAGGCCGCCGGGCACCGGACGCACGACCAGCTGCGCTCCCGCCCACGGCGATCCGGCCGCGGACACGAGCAGGCGCGCCGCACTGGCCGCGCGCAGCCGCGCCGGCACCACCAGCAGCGCGAGGTCGGCCTCGGCGAGCACGGCGTGCGTCGTGGCGCAGAACCCGTCCGGACCCGGGCGGGGCAGGTCCACCACGACCGGCGCGCCGTCGGTCCGCGCGGCCTCCACCACCGCCCGGACCGCCTCCTCCGGCAGCCCGGGGTGACCGGAGCGCGCCGCGGCGAGGACGTGCACGCCGGCCACCTCGGGCAGGCAGGCGAGCAGCGCGTCGCCGGAGACGCGTCCCCGGAGCCCGGTCAGCTCGGGCCACCGCAGCCCCTCGGCCCGTTCGGCACCGAGCAGCAGGTCCAGGCCGGCACCCCACCCGTCGGTGTCGACCAGGACCGCACCCGGGGCGGCGGCCACGGCGAGCGCGGCGGCCACGGTGCTGGCGCCGGCGCCCCCGCACCCGCCGCCGACGGCCAGCAACCACCCACGCGTCACCGGGGTGCGGACCGCGGCGACCGCCCGGGACAGCAACCAGGCCTCGTCGGCGGGCAGCAGCGCCACCCGCTCGGCGCCCACCTCGACCGCCGCGGCCCACTCCTCGGCGGGCAGTTCCGAGCGGGCGGCGACCACGACGCCGGGTCGACGCCCCAGCGCCCGCACCACCGCCGCGCCCACCACGTCGGCACCCAGCACGACCAGCGGCGCGGCGCGGTACGCCCGGAGCAGCGGGGCACCACCGACGGCGATCTCGGGTTCGGTGCCGGCGGCGGCCAGCACGCGCAGCAGGTCGTCGAGCAGGTGCTCGTCACGGCTGACGACCAGCGGACGGGGCGACGGGTCGGGTGTCACGGGAGCGGCAGGCACGTCAGCGAGCCCACCGGAGCGTGGGCGAACTGTGCCAGATCCGCGGCCGAACTGTGGATGACTCCTTCGGGTGTGGACGGCGCGCGCGGCCTGTCACCCCCGGGAGGGCCTACTAGCCTCATGCCTCGTGACCCGCGGAGCGGCGTTCTTCGATCTGGACAAGACGATCATCGCCAAGTCCAGCACCCTGGCCTTCGGCCGTCCGTTCTTCCAGGGCGGGCTGATCAACCGGCGCACGGTCCTCAAGACCGCGTACGCCCAGTTCGTGTTCTCCCTCGCCGGCGCCGACGCCCAGCAGATGGAGCGGCTGCGCGCGCAGATGACCGCCATGGTCACCGGCTGGGACGCCGCCGCCGTGCAGGACATCGTCCGGGAGACCCTGCACGAGATCGTGGACCCGCTGGTCTACGCCGAGGCCGCGGACCTCATCGAGGAGCACAAGGCCGCCGGCCGGGAGATCGTCATCGTCTCCAGCAGCGGGGCGGAGATGGTCGAGCCGATCGGCGAGATGCTCGGCGCCGACCGCGTGGTCGCCACCCGCATGGTGGTCGAGGACGGCCGGTACACCGGCGAGATCGAGTTCTACGCCTACGCGGAGAACAAGGCCGCCGCGATGCGCGAGGTGGCGGCCGAGGGCGGCTACGACCTCGCCGACTGCTACGCCTACAGCGACTCGGTCACCGACCTGCCCATGCTCGCGGCGGTCGGTCATCCCACGGCGGTCAATCCCGACCGCGGCCTGCGCAAGGCCGCCCTGCAGCACGGCTGGCCGATGCTCAGGTTCGAGCGGCCGGTGAGGATGCGGTCCCGGTTCTCGGTGCCGGCGGCTCCGGTGGTCACCGGCGCGGCGGCCATGGGCGTGGGCGCCGCCGTGGTGGGGATGGCCTGGTACGCCCGGCACCGGACGGCCCGACCGGTCGCCCCCGGGACGCCCGGTCCGCTCAGCGGGCGACGGCGCCGCCGCGGGGCCTGACCTCCCCGGCCACCGGAGCGCCACCCCGGCGCCCTGGGCCCGTTCCCGGCGAGGCACCGGCCGCACCGCCGACGCGTCGGCCATCCTGCGGACGTGCTCACCGCGGTCCTCGCCTGGCTCGCGGCCCTGGCCGTGTGCGTGGCCGCCGTGCTCCTCGGCCAGTCCGTGCGGACCGCACCGCGGCGCCGTCGGCGCCGGCGGGCCGCCCGCATCGGTCTCTTCCTCTCGCTGTCCGGCCCGTGGCTGTCGGTGCTCGCGGCGCTCGCCTACGGGTACCTCACCGGTGCCTGGATACCGGCCGCGGCCGCCGGTGCGATCGCGGTGACCACCGTCGCGCTCACGGGACTGCTGCTCGCACCCCGCTGACCCGCGCCGCGCTCACCCACACTCCGACGAGCCGCGCCGCGCTGACCCGCGGCGAGCGGTCAGCCGCGCAGCAGGCTCTCGCAGATGGCCAGACCCTCCAGGGCTCCGTGCTCGGTGGCCTGGCAGCAGTGCACCAGCCAGCGGGCCACGCCCGAGGGCTCCCCGGAGGTGTAGGCGGCGAGCGCCTCGGCGTAGGCCGCGACGCCGAGTTCGGCGAAACCGACCTCCGGGACCGAGACCGCCTTGGGGTCCAGCCCACGGCTGATGCCGGTGAGCCGGCCGGCCGCGCGGGCCACCAGGCCGTCGGCCACCCCGAAGGGAGCCATCGCGGCGAGCTCACCGTGCACGAGCGCTGCCACGACCACAGCCGGCGCCGACGTCGCGCCGGTGACCAGCGAGAACAGGCCCGACAGCCGGGGCCCGACGTGGGGCGCCGGCCGGCCGAGGTCCGCGCTGTCGACCCGGTCGCTGGCGGCCAGCACGTGCAGGCGGGCGAGCACCTGACCGGGGGCCTTGGGCCACGTCTCGACCATGCCGCCCAGACCTGCCGACACCCGCAGCGCGCCCTGCACGACCGGATCGTCGACCGCACCGGCCCGGAGTTCGGCCAGGGGCACGTCCACACCTTCGAGCGCGGCCGAGGCGCGGGCGCCGCGCAGGGCCGACTCCGTGCTCACACCCGCCGACTCCCGGCGCAGCACCTTGTGGCTCAGCAGCCGGTCGACGGCCGCGCGGGCGGAGTCGGCGGCCACCCGGACGCCGGGCAGCTCGAGCACGGGCGCGAGCGGGTCCGGTGCGCCCGCTCGGTCGGCGGGACGGGTGGCGCCGGGACGGACGGGGATGCTCACGTGCTCTCCTCGCTGCGCCCGTCGGTCGGGCCGACCGGCGCTGCTGTGCGGGTGCGCGGCCTCCTCGGAGCGGCCGCGACGACGACGGTACGAGGCTCGCTCTCCGCGCCGCCGACCACCTGGTTACGCTTTCATCCACCATGGCTCACCCGTTGACGCTGCTGCTCGTCCGCCACGGGCAGAGCGAGTGGAACGCCGCGGGCCTGATGCAGGGGCAGACGGCCCACATCCCGCTCACCGATCTCGGCCGGAGCCAGGCCGAGGCCGCGGCCGAGGAACTGGCGGGGCTCTCCCCCGGCGCCCTCATCACCAGCGACCTGCTGCGGGCCGTCCAGACCGCGGAGTCGTGCGCGCGGGCCACCGGCCTGCCGATCGTGACCACGCCGGCCCTGCGCGAGCAGGGGTACGGCGTGCTGGAGGGCCGGCCGTCGCAGGAGCTGTGGGACGTCGTCGACTGGAGCGACGCGCAGTGGTCGGCCGAGGGCGGGGAGAGCCTCGCGGAACTGCACGGCCGGGTCGAGGCCTACCTCAAGGACCTCTGCGCCGAGCCGCCCGCCGACGTGATCGCCCTGGTCACCCACGGCGACACGATTCGCGCGATCCAGGCCGTGGTCGCGGGTCTGGGCCCCGATGCGATGCCGGCGGTGACACCGCACAACGGCAGCATCACCCGTTTGGAGTTCTGCCCGTGATCGCCCGGGTCCGGCGGCGCCCCCTCGGCGCGCGGCCCGTCGGCGCGCGGCGCGTCGGTGCGGGGCCCGTCGGTGCGCGGCCCGTCCAGCAGCCGGGATGAGGCTCACCGGCCCGCTGGAGTCAGCGGCGCTGCTCACCGCCCTGCCGGTGCCCGCCGGCGCGGCGACCTCGACCCGGGGCGTGCTGCCCTGGGCTCCGCTGGTCGGCGTCCTGCTGGGCGGGATCGCGGCCGGGGTCGCCGAGGCCGGCGCCCGGGCGGTCTCGCCCCTGACCGGAGCGGTGCTCGCCGTCGCCGTCCTGGCCCTGCTGACCCGCGGGCTGCACCTCGACGGGCTGGCCGACACCGCTGACGGTCTCGGTCCGCTGCGCGGCACTGAGCGGGCCCTGCAGGTCATGCGCCAGAGCGACGTCGGCCCGTTCGGCGTCGCCACGCTGGTGCTGACGCTGCTGCTCCAGGTGGCCTGCCTGTCGGCGCTGCTGCCCCAGGACGGCGGCTGGCTGGTGCTCTGGGCGGCGGTGGTGGTGGCCCGGCTGGTCATGACCCGCACCGGCCTGCCCGGGGTGGCGGTCGCGGACGGGTCGTCACTGGGCCGCACCGTGGCCGGCACCGTCTCCGCCGCGTGGCTGGCCTCGGCCGCCGTCCTCACCCTGGCCCTCGCCGCCCTCGCCGCGGCCGCGGTGGGCGGCACCGGGCGGGCCGCCGTGCTCGTCGGTGCCCTCGCGGCCGGCGTCGTCGCTGCCGAAGCGCTGCACCGCCGCGCGCTCCGCCGGCTCGGTGGGACCACCGGCGACGTCATGGGGGCCATGGGCGAGGTCGCGACGGCGGCGACCCTGCTGGCCGCCGCCGCCCTCTGGTAGCCGTCTACCCGCTCAGCCGCGGGCGGCCGGCGATCAGCGGCGTCGCAGCAGTCCGCCGACCATGCTGCCGAGCCCGCCGGAGGACGCCGGCGTGCCACGCCCACGGCCCATGCCGCGCCGGCCGACCGCACCCTTGGCGGTGGACCTGCCCATCCCTCGTCCGGGCCGTGCGGTCCCGCGTCCGCCACGGGCTGCTCCGCGCGCTGCGCCTTCTGCTGAACCCATCAGTCGTCCGAGAATGCTCATGGGACGTGGGTGCCCACCGGAGGGCGCCCGACGCGAACCGTCGGGCACCCCCCGGCGTGGCGTGACTCCGCGTCGAGGAGCACGAGCCGACCGGACGCCCGGCCGGGTCACCGTGCGCCGAGGGCGTCGGCCATCCGGTGGTGCGGAACCGCCTCGGCGTGCCGGCTCTGCCGCTCCAGCGTGCGGGCGAGCGCACGCCGGGCCCACCCGTTGGCCGGGGCCAGGTGCACCAGACGGATCAGCGCCTCCTCGGCACGGGCGAGCTGGGCCGAGCCGAAGTAGGCGCGCGCCAGGGCCTCCAGGGCGGCCTGGTTGGTGGGCTCGCCCTCGACGACCGCTGCCAGGATCCGGGCCGCCTCGACGGGCTGGCCCATCGCGAGGAAGAGGTCCGCGCGCAGGAACTCGGAGTGCAGGTCGATCTCGAACCGCTCGTTCACGCACGGATCAACGCAGCGGACCCGGCACGCCTTCCCGCCCCTGCAGCCGGGCCGGCCGTGTGCGCACGTCGCATCCGAACCACCTCCGGCCGGCGAAGAGGGGGCATCCACCTCGACCGAGGAGCCCCCATGCAGCTTCGCCACCTTCCCTCCCTGCGGACGGCGAAGGGCACCGCCCTCGCCGCCCCCGCCGTCGGCGACGACGGCGACGACGGCCCCCGTCACGACCCGCGGGTCTTCGCCGTCCAGCGGATCGGCGCCCTCGCCGTCGCCGCCGTGATCCTGGTCTTCGGACTGCTCGGGTTCGCCGGCGGCCTGGACTTCTTCTCGACCGACGGCGAGCCGATCCTCGGCATGTCGTCCAACGGCCTGCTGTCGACGATCTCGGTGCTCACCGCCGCCGTCCTCGTCCTCGCCGCGCTGCGCAGCCCGCGGACGGCCTCGACGCTGATGATCGTCGTCGGCATCCTCTTCCTCGTCGCCGGTCTGGGCAGCCTCGCGGTGCTGCGGACCGACGCCAACGTGCTGGCCTTCGAGATCGAGAACGTGGTCTTCTCCGAGGTGGCCGGGCTGGTCCTGCTGCTCCTGGGCGCCTTCGGCCGGGTGAGCGGGAACCTCCCGTCCGACAGTCCGTACGCCCGCCCGCAGGAAACCGACGACGGCACGGACGGCGTCCCGTCGACGCCGGCGGAGTTCGCTGCCGAGCGGGCCATGCGCGAGGCCGAGATCGCGGTGGTCAACCACGTCGCGACGCCCGACCAGCGCCGCCGGGTCGAGGCCATGGCGCAGGTGCACACCCGCGGCGACCGGCGCCGCGTGTGGATGGAGTTCGACTGAGCTCAGTCGTCCTCGGGCTCGGGGAAGCGGGCGCCGGCGGCGAGGTGCGTGCCGGCGTCGACGACCGCCTGGTGGCCGACCAGCGTGATCTCGCCGTCACCCCCGACGGTGGCCGACTCCCCGATCTCCACCCGGTCGTCGAGCACGGAGCGGGTCACCGTCGCCCCCGCGCGCACCCTGACCCCGGGCAGCAGCACCGAGTCCACCACGGTGGCCCCCTCCTCCACGATCACGCCCGGGGACAGGACCGAGCCGCGCACCTCACCGCCCACCCGCGTACCGCCGGAGACCAGGCTGTGCTCCACCGCGGCCCCGCGCAGCAGCCGTGCCGCGCTGTGCCGGCCACCCCGGGTGCGGATGGCCCACAGCGGGTCGTCCAGGTCCAGCGGGGGCTCCTCCTGGATGAACTCCCGGTGGGCCTCCCAGTAGGCCGGGATGGTGCCGACGTCGCGCCAGTACCCCTCCAGCGGATGGGCGCGGGCCAGCCCGTCGGCGGTCTGGGCGGGCAGCAGTTGCGTGCCGAGGTCCTCCAGCCCCTCCTCCCCCGCGTCCCGGGCCAGCGCCTCGAGCCGGTCGAGGGTCTCGGTCGGCGAGAAGACGAAGACCTCGTTGGTCGCCGTCGTCGTCGCCGGCTCGTCGGGCTTGTAGGCGTAGCCGGTCACCCGGCCGCCCTCGCCGACCTCGACGATGCCGTAGCGCGAGGCGTCGTCGGCAGCGACCTCGGTGGTGACCATGGTGACCTCGGCACCCGAGCCGAGGTGGGCCTCGGCCACCTCCCGGTAGTCCAGCTTGTAGACCGCGTCGGAGCTGGCCACGACCAGTGCGTCGGGCGCGAAGGCACGGATCTGGTCGGCCTGGCGCCACAACGAGTCCGCGGTGCCGGTGTTCCACCCACCCCGCTCGGTCCCCCGGTAGGGCGGCAGCGTGAGCAGCCCGCCCACGCTGCGGTCCAGGTCCCACGGCCGGCCGTTGGCCAGGTGCTCCGCGAGCGACGTCGGGTGGAACTGGATGGAGACCCAGGCGTCGGCGATGCCGGAGTGCAGGCAGTTGCTGAGCGGGAAGTCGATCAGCCGGTAGACGCCCGCGAAGGGCACGGCCGGCTTGGCCCGCCGGTCGGTGAGCAGTTCCAGGCGGCCCCCCGCTCCGCCGGCCAGGACGAGGACGAGGACCCGGGGAAGCGCCATGTCCGGCCCCGTACCCGGCGCTCTGGCCCGCCACGCCCCGTTCCGACACGCGGCCCGGGAATCGGCTCCCGGGCGTGGGCCTTGCTGTCTGTCGTGCCCGAGTCTCGCCGTCTGCCCCGCACCCCCGCCTTCTGGTCGGTGGCCGTCCTCCTGGTGCTCATGCTGGCGGCGTCGGGCGTGCCGTCCCCGCTGTACCGGGTTTACCAGGAGGAGTTCGGCTTCGGCCCCGGGATGCTGACGACGGTGTTCGGCATCTACGCCTTCGCGCTGCTGGCCTCACTGCTCGTGGTGGGCGGGCTGTCCGACCACGTGGGCCGGCGGCCGGTGCTGATCGTGGCGTTCCTCCTCGAGGCCGTCGCGATGGTGCTGTTCCTGGCCGCCGACGGCGTGGGGTGGCTGCTGGCCGCGCGGGTGGTCCAGGGGCTGGCGACCGGGGCGCTCACCAGCACGCTCGGGGCCTCGCTGCTGGACCTGCAGCGCCCGGAGCGACCGCACGGCGCCTTCATCAACAGCGCCTCCCCGGGGCTCGGTCTCTCCATCGGGGCGGTCGCGGCCGGTCTACTCGTGCAATCGGTCGCCGCACCGGACACGTGGGTGTTCGGCGTGCTGGCGGTGGTGTTCGTGCTGGCCGCCCTGGGCGTGCTGTGGCTCCCGGAGACCTCGGCCCGGGTGCCCGGTGCCGCGGCCTCGCTGCGCCCGCGGGTCCACGTGCCGGCCGCGCACCGCAGGGCCTACGTCGTCGCGCTGCCGCTGCTGGTCGCCTGCTGGGCGCTCGGCGGCCTCTACGCCTCCCTCGGCCCGTCGCTGGTCGCCGACGTCTTCGCCATCGACAACCACCTGGTCGGCGGGCTGCTCATCCTGGCGCTCAACGGCACCGGGATCATCGGCTCGCTGGCGCTGCGCACCTCCCCGCCCGAGCGGGCGATGCTGGTCGGCGCGCTGGTGTTCACCGGTGGGGTGAGCGGCACGCTCGGCGCCCTGGCCACCACCTCGGCACCCCTGCTGTTCGCCGCGGCGGTCGGCACCGGCTTCGGTTTCGGTGCCGCGTTCCTCGGCGCGGTCGCCACGATCACGCACGGCATCGAGCCAGGGCACCGGGCCGGCCTGATGGCCGCGATCTTCGTCGTCGGGTACCTGGCGTTCAGCGTGCCGGCGATCGCCGCGGGCGTCGCCGCCGGGCACGCCGGCCTGACGCGGACGACCGGGGTCTACGGGATCGCGGTCGTCGTCCTCGCGCTGCTGGCCGTGGCCGGCCTGCTGCGGGCCCGGCGGACCGCCGGGTCGCTGGCCGCCGGCGAGGCACCCGCGGGCGAGCGGTCCGATCGGCGCGCCCCGGTTCAGCTGCCCGGGTAGGGGCTCGCCTTCAGCGCGCGGGCCAGGTGCGCGGCGTTCTCGGCCAGCGTGGCGGTGGTGGAGGCGACCGCCTCCGGGGTCTCGTCGAGGTCCATGTAGTCGGTGCCACCCATGGCCTGGTCGTTCCAGTAGGTGCCGCCCTGCGACGGGATCGTGAAGCCGATGTCGTTCAGGGCCTGGAAGAGGTCGGCGATGATCTTGTGCGCGCCGTCCTCGTTGCCGACGACGGCGGAGACGGCCACCTTGCCGGCGACCAGCGGCCGTCCCGAGTCGTCGGTCTCCGACAGCTCGGCGTCCAGGCGCTCGAGCACCCGCTGGGCGACGCTGCTCATGTGCCCGACCCAGGTGGGCGTGGAGACGATCAGGATGTCGGCGGCCATCATCTGCTCGCGGAGGGCCGGCCAGGCGTCGCCGGCGCCCATGTCCACCTCGACACCGGGCTTCACGTCGTGGTCGACGACGCGGACGACGTCGCCGGTCACCCCGTGCCTGCCCAGCTCCCCGAGGATCTGACGGGCCATGAGGTCACTGCTGGACGGCGCGGGCGTGGGCTTGAGGCTGCAGACGAGGGCGAGTGCGCGCAGCGGCGTCGATTCGGTCATGCACCGTCAGATGCCCCACCACCGGCCGTCGCCACACATCAGCGGCGGACCGCCTCGACGAAGCTCTGCACCCGTTGCCGCAGCTCGGCGGCCCGTTCGGCGACGACCTCGTCCGGATTCCGGTCCTGCAACCACGGCGGGATCTCCGTGCGCACGCGGGCGGCGCAGCCCAGATCGGCGCACATGTACGTGCCGACGGTGTTGCCGTTGCGGCCGGCCGCGCCGGTGCGCCTGGCCGTGAAGAGCGAGACGGCGTCCCCACTCTGCGCCGTCTGGCACAGCAGGCACATCGCGGTCGTGCGGGCCGACATCCGGGACTCCGCGGCCCGCACCGCGATCCCGACCGGGCGCCCGGCCGCACCGTCCGGGTCCTCGACGACGAGGTAACCGCGCAGCGGAGCCTTCGGGTCCCGCCAGCCGAGCAGCTCGAGGGCGGGCCAGTCCAGGTCGGCGAAGTCCCTGGGGAGGGCGAGCCCCTTGGCCTCGCCCTGGGAGCAGTTGACGAACGAGCGGCGGACCTGCTGCTCGGTGAGGGCGTGCACGATCGAACTCCTTGCTACGGGGGGCGGCCCATGGTGCGCGACGCCGGCCCGGGGTTCACCCCGTTTTCGCCAGCAGGCCCGGCACGTCCGCGGGGACGGCGGCGATCGCGGCCGCACCGGCGGCGGCCAGCTCGCCGTCCTCGGCCGGGCCCCAGCCCGCCCCGATGCACGGCAGGCCGTGGGCGGCCGCGCCCAGCACGTCGTGCGACCTGTCGCCGACGAGGACGGGGGCGCGCCCCCGTGGATGCGCCCCGAGCGCCGCGGCCACCACCTGCTCCTTGTGCCGGACCGCGCCGTCCAGAGTCGCGCCGTGGACGCTCGCGAACGCTGGGAGCAGGCCGGTGTGGTCGAGCACGCGCACGGCGAACGGCTCGGGTTTGCTGGTCGCGACGGCGAACGTCGCCCCCGCCGCCCGGAGGTCGGCGAGCAGCCCGGGGATGCCGTCGTGCACCGTGACGTCGAGCAGCGCACCGGCCGCGTAGTGCGCCCGGTAGGCGGCGACGGCGCCGGGCACGTCGTCGACCGCGAGGCCGAGGACCAGTGCGAAGCCGTCCTGCAGCGGCGGCCCGACCATGTCGCGCAGCTGGTCCGGCGTCGGCTCCGGGAGGCCGAGCGCGGCCGCGGCGTGCCGGACGGAGGAGGAGATGCCCGGCGAGGAGTCGACCAGCGTGCCGTCCAGGTCGAACAGGACGAGGCGGCCGCCCAGGTCCCCGCTCACGCGGGCAGGTCGCCGCTCACGCGGGCAGGTCGCCGCCGGGACCCGCCGCCTCGGCGAGCAGCCGCTCGCGCACGTCCTCGGGCAGCCGGTCCACGTAGACGATTCCTTCCAGGTGGTCGACCTCGTGCTGGAGGCAACGCGCGGCCATCCCGGTCGCCTCGATCGACACCGGGTCGCCGTGGACGTCGACGCCGTCGACCCGCGCGCGGAAGGCACGGGGCAGCTCGGCGTACGGGCCGGGCACCGACAGGCAGCCCTCCTCGGTGACCTCCTCGGCCGGGTCCTCACCCTCGGCCGGGAGGATCGTCAGGGTCGGGTTGATCGCGTACCCGACCACGTCCTCACCGGCGGCGTCGGGGCAGTCGATGACGAAGATCCGCGCGTCCACGCCGATCTGGTTGGCCGCCAGGCCCACCCCGTCGGCGGCCGCCATGGAGGCGAACATGTCCAGGAGCAGGTGGCGGAGGGCGCGGTCGAACTCGGTCACCGGGGCGCACGGACGGTGCAGCACGGGGTTGCTTCCGTACGTGACGATGGGCCGGGCGACGCCGTCGTAACGGCCGGGCAGACGCATGACGACCGATCCTAGGGAGGCCGCCCGCGGGCGTGCGGGCACCATGTCGCCCGTGGACGTCCCACTCGCCGCCGGCCTGGCCCTCGGCTCCGTCGCCGACCTGCTGCTCGGTGACCCGCGCCGCCACCACCCGGTGGCCGGCTTCGGATCGGCAGCCGCCGCGCTGGAGCGCCGGCTGTGGCGGGACGAGCGCCTCGCCGGCGCCGGGCACGCCCTGCTGCTGACGACGGCGGTGGCCGCGCTCGGGACCGCACTGGAGCGGGCGACCGGCTCCCGGCCGGGTGCGCGCACGCTGGTCACCGCGGCCGCCACGTGGACGGTGCTCGGTGGCACGTCGCTGTCCCGCACCGCGGAGCGGATGGCGGCCGCCCTCGCAGCGGACGACCTGCCCGGGGCGCGGGCCGTGCTGCCCGCCCTCGCCGGCCGCGACCCGAGCGGGCTGGGCGCCACCGAGCTGGCGCGGGCGACGGTCGAGTCGGTCGCGGAGAACACCTCCGACGCCGCCGTCGCCCCGTTGTTCTGGGGCGCGGTCGCCGGCGTACCGGGCCTGCTCGCCTACCGCGCCGTGAACACGCTGGACGCGATGGTCGGGCACCGCTCGCCGCGGTACGAGCGCTTCGGCTGGGCGTCGGCCCGGCTGGACGACGTCGCCAACTGGGCGCCGGCCCGGACGACGGCCGCGCTGACGGTCGCCTGCGCGCCGCTGGTGGACGGCTCGGCGTCCGGTGCGCTGCGCGCCTGGCGCGCGGACGGCGCGGCGCACCCCAGCCCCAACGCGGGACGGTGCGAGGCGGCGCTGGCCGGCGCCCTCGGGCTGCGCCTGGGTGGCCGCAACGTCTACGGCTCCCGGGTGGAGGACCGGCCGACGCTCGGCTCGGGCCGGCCGCCGGAGCCCGGGGACATCCGCCGGGCGGTGCGCCTCTCGCGTGCCGTGTGGACGACGTCGGCCGCCGTCGCCGTCGCCGCCCGCCTGGTCCGCGCGCGCCGGCGCCGCTGAACCGGGCCTGCGCGCTGCCGCCCCGGGCGGTCCGGAACAATGCGGACGCCGCACGAGCCGTCGGTCCCGCCGACGGCGGGGCGGGCCGAGGAGGGAGCACCCGGTGTTCTACGTCATCGCCCGCTTGGTCATCCGGCCCGTGTTCTGGGTGCTGTTCCGCCCGCGGGTCACCGGCAAGGAGAACGTGCCGCCCACCGGGCCGGTGATCATCGCCAGCAACCACCTGTCGTTCATCGACAGCCTGGTGATCCCCACCGTCGCCCCGCGCCGGGTGCGGCTCCTGGCGAAGGCCGAGTACTTCACCGGCAGCGGAATCTCCGGCTGGTTCACCCGGGTGCTGTTCACCGCGCTCGGCGCGTACCCGGTCGAGCGAGACACCCACCGCGCCGCGCAGGCCGCGCTGGACACCGCGCTGTCGGTGCTCCACCAGGGCGACGCCTTCGGCCTGTACCCGGAGGGCACGCGCTCGCGCGACGGCCGGCTGGCCCGCGGCAAGACCGGTGTCGCGTGGCTGGCGCTCACCGCCGACTGCCCGGTCGTGCCGGTCGCCGTCCACGGCACCGACCGCATCCAGCCCGTCGGGGCCCGCTGGCCGCGGCCCGCCCGGGTCTCGGTGACCTTCGGGGCCCCGCTGACCTTCCCCGAGCACCGCGGCCTGGCCGGCAAGGGCAAGGCCCGGCGCGAGGTGACCGACGCGGTCATGGAGCAGATCGCGGCCCTCTCCGGCCAGGAGAAGGCCGGGTGGGGCACCCCTCCCGAGGCGCCCGCGTGAGCGGAGCACTGCTGGTCGCCGGCACGACCTCGGACGCCGGCAAGTCCCTCGTCACCGCGGGGATCTGCCGCTGGCTCGTCCGGCAGGGCGTCTCGGTGGCGCCGTTCAAGGCGCAGAACATGAGCAACAACTCGATGGTCACCGCCGACGGCGCGGAGATCGGCCGCGCCCAGGTCGTGCAGGCGGCCGCGGCCCGGGTGGAGCCCGAGGCTGCGATGAACCCGGTGCTGCTCAAGCCGGGCGGGGAGAACTCGAGCCAGGTCGTCGTCCTCGGCCGCGCCGTGGGCGAGGTGACCGCCCTGTCCTACCGGCCGCGGAAGGCCGCCCTGATGGAGCAGGTGCTGGCCAGCCTGGCCGACCTGCGGGCACGGTTCGACGTCGTCGTCTGCGAGGGCGCCGGCTCCCCGACCGAGATCAACCTGCGGGCCGACGACATCGCCAACATGGGGCTGGCGACGGCGGCCCGGCTCCCGGTGGTGGTGGTCGGGGACATCGACCGCGGCGGGGTCTTCGCGGCGCTGCACGGCACGGTGGCGCTGATGCCACCGGAGGACCAGCGGCTGGTCGCGGGCTTCCTGGTCAACAAGTTCCGCGGCGACGTCCGGCTGCTGCGCCCCGGGCTGGACCAGCTGACCTCGCTGACCGGCCGTCCCACGCTGGGCGTGCTGCCCTGGCTGGCCGACCTGGAGGTCGACGTCGAGGACTCCCTCGGACTGGACGTGCCGCGCTCCCCCGCCGGGCCGGCGCACGGGGAGGACGTCCTCCGGGTGGCGGTGGCGCGGCTGCCCCGCATCTCCAACTTCACCGACCTCGACGCGCTCGCCGCCGAGCCGGGGGTGCTGCTCCGGTACGCCACGCGCCCCGAGGAGCTCGCCGACGCCGACCTCGTGGTCCTGCCCGGCACGCGGGCGACCGTCGCCGACCTGGCCTGGCTGCGCACCACCGGGCTGGCCGAGGCGGTGGGCCGGCGGGCCGCGGCGGGGCTGCCGGTGCTGGGCATCTGCGGCGGGTTCCAGATGCTGGCGCGCACCATCCGCGACGACGTCGAGTCACGTGCCGGTGTCGTGGCCGGGCTGGGGCTGCTGCCGACCGAGGTGCGGTTCGCGCCGGAGAAGACGCTGGGTCGTCCGGCCGGCTCCGCGCTGGGCGAGCCGGTCACCGGCTACGAGATCCACCACGGCGTCGCCACGGTGGACGAGGACGCGGAACGTTTCCTCGACGGGGCGCGGGCGGGGTCGGTCTTCGGGACGACGTGGCACGGGGCGCTGGAGAACGACGGTTTCCGCCGGGCGTTCCTGCGCGAGACGGCCGCGCTGGCCGGACGCCGGTTCGTGCCCGCCCCGGACACCGACTTCGCCGGTGTCCGGGAGGCGCGGCTGGACCGACTGGGCGACCTGGTCGCCGAGCACGCCGACACCGACGCGCTGTGGCGGCTCGTCGAGCAGGGGCCGCCCGCCGGCCTCCCGCTGCTGCCGCCGGGGTCCGGGTTCGGGGCGCGCTGATCGGCCTCAGCCGGCCAGGCACGCCCGCAGGTCGTCGGGCCAGGCCGTCGGGGCGCCACCGGTGAGGCACACGTAGGTCGTCCGCACGGTGCAGCACAGCCGCTCGCCCACCCGGATCACGAAGCGCACGGTCAGGCTGGTGCGGCCGAGCTTCTCCAGCTCGGCGTCCACCTCGACGGTGTCGCCGTGCCGCGCCGAGGACGTCCACTCCAGGGTGCTGGCGACGACGACGTACTGGAAGCCCTCGGCTCCGAACCGGCCCCAGTCGACGCCCCGCTCGATCCACCACGGGGTCAGCGCCTCGTCGGCCCACACCAGGTAGTGGGCGTTGAAGACGATGCCCTGCATGTCGCACTCGGCGAACCGGACGGGAGCACTCCACACCTGGGACACGGAGGGCCACGCTATCCGCGTGGCCGGTTACGGTCGTCGGGTGGATCCCGTCACCGCTCCGGACGTCCCCCGTCCCGACCCGGCGCTTCCGAACCCCGACCCGGCGCTCCTCAACCCCGACCCGGCCCTCCCGCTGACCGACCCCGCCGGCCGGGACGTCGTCGCCGGCTACCGGGCGCCCGGCGGGCTGGTCCTGGACAAGGTGATCGACCACCTCGACGCGCACTGCCGCGAGTTCATCGCCCACTCCCCCTTCGCCACGCTGGCCACCGCCGATGCCGACGGCTGGCCGGAGATCTCTCCTCGCGGCGGCGACCGGGGCTTCGTGCACGTGCTCGACGAGCACCGGCTCGCGCTGCCCGACCGCCCGGGGAACAACCGCGTCGACAGCCTGCGCAACCTGACGGCGAACCCGCGGGCGGCGCTGATGTTCTTCGTCCCGGGCGTCGACCAGACGCTGCGCGTCTACGGGACCACCTCGCTGCTGCGGCCCGAGGAGCTCGACCTCGACCTGACCGAGTTCGGCCGCGCGCCGCTGTCGGTGCTCGTGCTGCAGGTCCGCAGGGCGTTCTTCCAGTGCCCGAAGTCGGTGATGCGCTCGGGGCTGTGGGACCCGGCGCAGCGGCTGGAGCCCGGAACGCTCACCCCGTTCGGCCGCGTCATCAAGGACCACTGCGCCCTGGAGACCGACCTCCCCGACGACGCGACGATCTGGGCGGACCTGGCCCAGGAGCTCTAGCCGGCCCGGACCGTCGGTACCGCGGCCTACGGTCCGGTCATGGCATTCGACATCCAGGTCGTCGTCGACTCCACGGCTCCGCACGAGCTCGCCGACTGGTGGGCCGAGGCGCTGGGCTGGCAGGTGGAGCCGCAGGACGAGTCGTTCATCACCCGCATGGTGCAGGCCGGCGCCGCGAGCGAGGCCGACACGATGCGGCATCGCGGCGCGCTGGTGTGGACGCTCGGCGCGGCCATCACCTCGCCCGAGCCGGGCCGGCCGCGCGTCCTCTTCCAGCGCGTCCCGAGGCCAAGACGGTCAAGAACCGGCTGCACCTCGACGTGCACGTGGGCCCGGAGGGCCGGGAGGCCGAGATCGCCCGGCTGCTCTCGCTCGGCGCGACCGAGCTCTGGCGCGGCTCGCAGGGGCCGATGGAGTGGGCGACCCTCGCCGACCCCCAGGGGAACGAGTTCTGCGTCGCCTGAGTCAGTCGGGGGGCAGGTCACGCTCCAGTCTGCGATCGGCCACCGCCCGCTCGGCGAGGATGCGGGCCCGCTGGGCTCGTGGTCTGCGCCCGTTGCCCAGGTAGCGCGCGTCCTCGACCAGCTGGAAGGCGGCCAGCACGCTGGCCTGCACCTCTCCGGCCCGCGGGACGGCGGGGCGCACCGGCTCGGCCGACGTCATGCGGACCCCTCTTCCCCGGAACCCGCCCCCGACTGCCTGTCACGGCCGATCCCGTGCCGGAACGGTTTCCCCGCAATCGGGCGAGCTAACCACTGAGTGACCGGAGGGTGCCCATGTGTCACAGAGGACACATGGGCACCAGCGGCGGCCGCGAGGCGGGCCCGTAGCGTGCGGCGCATGGCAGCGCGGCGGAGGCTCCGAGCGGCGGCGCGGTCGATGCTCGACCTGGTGCTGAAGGCCGGCGGCGAGAGCCGTGCGGCGCCGGGGCGCCGGTCGCCCGACCGCCCCCGTCGTCGGACCGGTGCCCCGGCCCCCGACGTCGAGTACCGGCCCCGGGACGACGACGCGGCCGATCCCGGCGAGATCGTCTGGGCGTGGGTGCCCTACGACGAGGGCGACGGGCGCGGCAAGGACCGCCCGGTGCTGGTCATCGGTCGACGGGGCGACGACCTGCTCGGCCTGATGCTCAGCAGCCAGGACCACGACCGCGACGCCGCGGACGAGGCGCGACACGGGCGGGTGTGGACCGACCTGGGCACCGGCGCCTGGGACGCGCGCGGGCGCCCCAGCGAGGTCCGCCTGGACCGGTTGCTGCAGCTCGCGCCCGGGAGCGTGCGCCGCGAGGGCGCCGCGCTGGACCGGGCGCGGTTCGACCGCGTCGTCGCCGAGGCCCGTCGCGTGCAGGGCTGGTGAGCGCGGCTCAGTCGGCGACGGACTCGTCGCGGGCGGCGTGCTCGGCGCGCGGGCGGACGGTGTAGACACCGGCGCCGTCGGCGAGCGTCTCGAGGTCGTAGCGGTGCACGACCTTGGGCCCGCCGTGCAGGTGCACGTGCGTGACCGTGGGCAGGGGCTCGCCGTGGCAGGCCTTGCGGATCTCCACGCGGCCGTCCAGCGGGCCGCCGACGAACAGCAGCACGGCGTCGTCGTCGGCCGGCTCGGCCCCGGTTCCAGCGTCCTCGGACAGTTCAGCGCTCCCTCGCTCGTTCCGCGACCAGCCAGGGTAGGCGCGCACGGCCGCCCGGGGGAGGTCAGCCGCCGGTGATGCGCCGGAGCTCGGAGACGTGCGTCGGACACCGCCCGGCCCGGCCGGGCTGACCGTGTCACCTGCGTGTCACACGGGCGTGGTCTCATGCGTCCCCTGCACCACCTGACGCCCGGGTCCGCGCTCGCTGCGATCCTTGACCCCGACACCGCCGCCGCCGAGGAGTTCCGCTGAGCACCGATCCCGCCCCGTTCGCCGGCACGCTGCTCGGCGACACCATCGCCGCCGTCCGCCCGCGGGACGCGGCGGCCGAACGCGCCGCCCGCGAGCGGCTGGACCGGATGACCAAGCCCCCGGGCTCGCTCGGCGTCCTGGAGGACGTTGCGACGCAGCTCGCCGGCATCGCGGGCGTCTGCCCCGCGCCGCTGCCCGAGCCGGCCACCGTCGCCGTCTTCGCCGGCGATCACGGGGTGCACGCCCAGGGCGTGACGCCGTGGCCGCAGGAGGTGACGGCGCAGATGGTGGCCAACTTCGTGGCCGGCGGCGCGGTGGTGAACGCCTTCGCCGCCGGGCTCGGCGCGCGGGTCGTGGTCGTGGACGTCGGCGTCGCCGTCCCGCTGGACGCCACGCCGTCGCTGCTCGACCGCAAGGTGCGCCCGGGCACCGCCGACCTCTCCGTCGGTCCGGCCATGACAGTCGACGAGGCGCGCCAGGCGGTCGAGGCGGGCATCGAGGTCGCCACGACGCTGGCCGCGGACGGCGGCTGCCTGATCACCGGAGACATGGGGATCGCCAACACCACCGCTTCGGCGGCCCTGGTCTGCGCCTTCACCGGCGCCACCCCGGCCGCCGCGACCGGGCGGGGCACCGGCATCGACGACCCCACGCTGGCACGCAAGGTCGAGGTCGTGAGCCGCGCGGTGGCCCGCGTGCCCGCGCGGCCGACGACCCCCGAAGCGGCGCTCGCGGTGCTCGCCGAGGTGGGCGGCCTCGAGCACGCGGGCCTGGCCGGCTTCGTGCTCGGCGCGGCAGCCGCACGGGTGCCGGTCCTGCTGGACGGCGCGATCGCGGGCTCGGCGGCGCTGGTCGCCGCGGCGCTGTGTCCCACGGTGCTCGACTACGCGCTGGCCGGGCACACCTCGGTCGAGCCGGGGCACGCCGTCGCGCTGGACGCGCTCGGCCTGCGCCCGCTGCTGGGGCTGAACCTGCGACTCGGTGAGGGCACCGGGGCGCTGCTGGCCCTGCCGCTCGTCACCAGCGCCGCGCGGGCGCTGCGGGACGTCGCCACCTTCGACTCCGCCGGCGTGACCGAGAAGAGCTGATGGCCACTCCTGCCGACCCCGCGCGGACTCCCGGACCTGCCGGTCCTGCCCACCCCGAGCGGGCTCCCGGGCCCGCCGGTGCAGCCGACCCCGTGCGGGCTGCCGGGCCCAGCGGCCCGGGTGGCCCCGTCTACCCCGTCGGCCTGCGGCTGCTGGACCGGCGGGTGGTCGTCGTCGGCGGCGGGCAGGTGGCGCACCGCCGGGTGGCCGGGCTGGTGGAGGCGCGGGCGCGCGTCACCGTCGTCAGCCCCGAGGTCACCCCCGCCCTCGAGGCGCTCGTCGCGCCGGGCTCCCTCACCTGGCTGCGCCGGCGCTACGAGCCGGGCGACCTCGACGGCGCCTGGTACGCCGTGGCGGCGACCGACGACGCGGATGTCAACGCGGCCGTCGCCGCGGAGGCGGAGAGCGCCCGCATCTTCTGCGCGCGCGCCGATGACCGCGCCTCCTCCAGCGTCTGGACGCCTGCGACCGGCCGGCACGGCGATCTCGTCGTCGGCGTCCACGGCGGCGGCGACCCCCAGCGGGCGATCGCGGTCCGCGACGCCGTCGTCTCCGGGCTGACCGACGGCACGATCGCCGACCGCGCCTCGCGGGACGTGATGTCCGGCCGCGCCGGCGGCGTCGTGCTGGTGGGCGGGGGCCCGGGTGACCCGGCGCTGATCACCGTGCGCGGGCGGCAGGCGGTGGCCCAGGCCGACGTCGTCGTGGCCGACCACCTGGCGCCACTGTCCCTGCTCGCGTCGCTGCCGGACGAGGTGGAGGTCATCGACGCCTCCAAGCTGCCGCGCGGCCGTTCGATGGCCCAGGAGCAGATCAACGACCTCCTGGTGACGCGTGCGCTGGCCGGCAAGCGGGTGGTGCGACTCAAGGGCGGCGACCCGTTCGTCTTCGGCCGGGGCATGGAGGAGGTCGAGGCCTGCCTGGCCGCGGGCGTGCCCGTCGAGGTGGTGCCGGGGGTGACCAGCGCGATCGCCGTGCCCGCGCTCGCCGGCATCCCGGTCACCCACCGCGGGATGACCCACGAGTTCGTCGTGGTCTCCGGCCACCTGCCGCCCGGCCATCCCCAGTCGCTGGTCGACTGGTCGGCGATCGCGCGGTTGCGCGGCACGGTCGTGGTCCTCATGGGCGTGGACACCGCGCCGGCCATCGCCGCGGCGCTGGTCGAGCACGGCCGGGCACCCTCGACGCCCGTCGGGATCGTCAGCGACGGCTCGACACCGACGCAGCGCACCGTGCGGACGACCCTCGCCGAGCTGCCCGCCACCCTGGCGACGGCCGACATCCGGCCGCCGGCCGTGTGGGTGGTCGGACCCGTCGTGTCGCTGTCACCGGACCCGAGCACGCCCAGCTGAGCTCTCGCCCACCTCCTGGGTAGTGGCCCGGGTCGCGTCCTCGGCAGGGCGGCCTGGGGGCGACAGGCCTTCTCGGAAGGGCGAGCCTGGGGCATCACGTCTCCTCACAACGGCAGCCCGGGGCACCGAGTCTGCTCGGAACGGCGCCTGGAGCACGTGGTCGAGCGGGTGTGGGGTGTCGGCGACGTGGCCGTGCGGGTCCCGCTCAGAAGGGCGGCGGTTCCTCCACAACCGGCACCGGTTGCGGCCCCGGTAGCGCGGGTTGTGCGCGCAGGCCCGGTGGTCGAGTCGTTCGGGTGATGCCGGACGGGGTGGTGACGGTGAGGGTGCCGTCGGGGTGCATCCGGAAGCGCCAGTTGCGGGCGAAGGTCTTGAGCCGGTGGTGGGTGCGGCACAGGCAGCAGAGGTTCTGGCAGGTGGTGCGGCCGCCGCAGTCGTGGGGGACGACGTGGTCGGCGTCGGTGCGTCCGGCGGGTTGGCCGCAGCCGGGGTGCCGGCAGGTGCGGTCGCGGAGGCGGATGAACCGTTCCTGTGCGGGGGTGTGGTCGTAGCCGCGCGCCTCGGGCGGCGGGCCCACCACCGGGCACCGGCAGGTGGCTTCACGTCCGTGGGTGGGGCAGCCGCGGGTGGCCAGTCGGGTGAGTTCTGCGGCGGTGGTGGTGGCGAGCAGCGCGCCGTCGTCGTCGACGAGCGCCGCCTCCAGGCTGCCGCCCGGCGGAGCCTGGACGCCGAGTGCGCCGAGCTGGGTGAGCAGTTCGCGCAGGTGGGCGGCGGTGATGGCGGTGCCGTTCACGGCCGGGGTCGCCGCGCCGGCTGCCGCACGCTCCACCGCCCGGTTCGGCGCCTCGTCGGCCGGCGCCGACCGGGCCGGCGCCTCTCGGGCCGGGATCTCGCAGGTCGGCATCAGCTGGGTCCGCGCCACCTGGGCCGGCGTCTCCTGGGCCGCGGTGCGGGATTGGTTCGGCGGGCGCAGGGCTGACAGTGGTGCGGTCACGGTGAGGTGGCCGGTCATGGCCGGGCGGGAGGTGTCCCAGGTGCGCAGCACCAGCGCGGCGTGCGCCTCGGTGCGCAGCATCCCGATGGGCCGGTCGTCCCCGGTGGTCTTCGCGAGCTGGGCGGCCTGGTCGATCACCGACCACATCGCCGCGGCCACCGGCGAGGGCAGCTCACTGGTCAGCACCGACATGCCGTCGCCGGTCTGGTACAGCCGCACCGCCGCGCGCTGCTCGGCCTCGATGCGCCGCTGCTCGGCGAACTCCTCGTCCGCCGCCTCGGCGGCGGCGACCAGCCGCTTACGGAGCTTCCCCGCCGACAGGCCGGCCGCCAGGGGCAGCACCGCGGGCACCACGACCGCGACGACCTCGTCGGTGGCCGTACCGAGGACGTCGGCGAACACCCGCGCTCGGTACCAATCCAACCGGCCGGCGGTGCAGTCGGCGTGCACCGCGGGCATCCGTTCCACCAGCTGGTAGGAGTCCGACAGCACCCCGGCGGCGAAGGCGCGGGAGCAGTTGAGCACCATCGCCAGCTCGTCGGGCAGGAACTCCGACGTCCCCGGCACCGGCGAGCCACCACCGCGCCGCCGCGCACCCGGATGCCCGGGCGGCGGGTCATCGGTGTCGGGCCGGGCGGCGGCCAGCGCCATGACCAGTTCGGCCTCGTAGGCGGCGTCCATGGCCTTGCGCGCCTGCACCCGCTGCAGCTCGGCTGCCGCCTCGTCGGCGGTCATCAGGCCGACCGGCAACCGCTGCACCGACGGCGCCCGCTGCAGCAGCAGGCCCAGCAGCGCACCCTCCACCACGGAGCGCTGGAGCAGGTTCGTCGGCACGGGTCGAACATACGTTCGGGGTATGACAGTTCTGACCGCGCTCACGCCAAGAGCGCGGCCGCCTCACGGCTCAGCGAACCTCGGTCGCACGGCTCCATCGACGCACGACCGCACGATCTCGGGACCGCACGACCTCAGGACCGCACGACCTCACGACCGCACGACCTCAGGACCGCACGACCCCACGGCCCCACGGCCAACGGCCCCACGGCCCACGGCCCCACGGCCCCACGGCTTCAGCGAACGACGGTCGCGAACACCACCGTGTTGTCGGTGCTGGTGCCGGCGTCCTCGACGAACTCGCCGCCGCAGGTCACCAGCGCGACGTCGGCCTCCGGCGGGTGGCCGTTGAGCGTGTCGGCCAGCGCGGAGGTCGCCTTGTCCAGCCCGGTGACCGGCTCGCCCAGCACCTGCAGACGCAGCACCGCACCGTTCGCGTCGCGCAGGCTGACCTCGTCCCCGGGTCGCAGGGTGTGCAGCCGATCGAAGACCGCACCCCCGGAGGCCTGCTGGTGCCCCAGGATGACCGCCATCTGACCCGAGCCGGGCAGCGGGCCGTCCGACCACCACGACGTGGTGCGCATCGACTCCGGCACCCCGTAGCCGTCCACCTGGGCGCCGGTGAACGGGTTCTCGTACTGCACGGTGCCGCGGGACTCCACGATCGTGTCCACGTCGATCGCCGGGATGCTCAGCGAGGCCGGCTGGATGGCACCGGTGGCGACCATCTCGCCGGCCAGGGCCGGCGCCTCGCCGGCGAGCGGCGCCGACGCCCCGGGAGCCGGTCGCGGAGCGGTGTCCGCGTCCGGGCGCCCGGAGACGACGAGCAGCAGTGCCAGTCCGGCCGCCAGCACCACCAGGAAGGCGCCGGCGGCGCGGAGATCAATCCCGCGTACGAACCGCACGGCCCCGCATCCCGTATCCAGCCGCACCGGCGGCCACGAGCACCAGTCCGCCACCCAGGGCGGTCAGCGGCACCGAGGTGTCGTCGGCCCGGGGGGCGTCGGCACCCGTGGGCGCGTAACCCAGGTAGGCGACCGGCTGGGCCACCGGCTCGGGGGCGTGCGGCGCGGGCTGCGCGGGCGTGGGGTGGACGACCGGCGTCTCCGGCTCCGGCTCGGGCTCCTCGGTGGGCGGAGCGGGGATGCACGCGGCGAGCGCCTCGCCGAGAGCCACCAGGCCGTCGACCAGGGTCAGCGTGGGCAGCTCAGGGGTCTCCGGCGCGGGCGTCTCCTCGGCCGGGACCTCGCCCTCCGGGGCACCCTCCCCGCCGAGCAGCCCCTCGACGTCTCCGACCAGCGGCAGGGCGGCGCCCTCCGGGGCCGCCTCGCCCTCGGCGGCGGACTGGTCAGCGGCCGCGGACTCGTCGACAGCTCCCGGAGCGGCGCCGGCCAGGCCCCCGAGGAGCTGGTCGAGAAGGTCCTCGATGACGGCGAGCTCGTCGGGCAGCGGCAGGCCCTCGCCACCGCCGAGCAGCTCCAGCAGCGCCGCGAGCGCGTCGGCGAGCTCGAGCGGCAGTGCGATGAGGCCGCCCAGGATCAGCTCGATCGCGTCCGCGACGCCGTCCACGCAGTTCTCGGGAAGCATGGCTGCATCGGCCAGCTGCTGGAACGCAGCCCGGATCTCCGGGGGCACCTCGAAGGCCGGCAGACCGGGGGCCGCCCCGTCCGACGGCGCTTCGGCGGCCAGGCCCTCCAGGAAGGCGGTCACCTGCTCGACCGGCTCGGCCTCGTTGGCGGCGGCCATTCCGGGGACCGTGACCAGCGCGGCGGTGAGGCCGGAGGCGACGAGGACGCGGTGCCCGCGTCGCGGACTGGAGGGGCGGCGGCGCTGAGACAAGTGTGACTCCCGGTTACGAACAGGTGAGTGAGCGCACTCACTGTCCGAAGGGCCACCCGTGCCCGCCAGTCCGGACCTGGGCTTTTGCTGTGAGCCCGGGTGTGCCGTCACTGCCTGCAGGCGGAGCGAGACGGACCGTTCCCACTCCCGACGAGCGTCGCCGCGCCCCTGGCCCTCGCTGACGTCACGGCGCTACGTGGTTGTGCTGTCGATGTAGCACTCCTACTATCAGCGCCGACCCGAGAGGTGAGGCGCATGAACCCCGACTCCGACGATCCGGTCGTCTCCGTCCGCGGACTGCGGATGTCCTACGGCTCGCACGACGTCCTGACCGGCGTGGACCTGGAGGTCCGCTCCGGCGAGGTGGTCTGCCTCCTGGGCCCGAACGGGGCCGGCAAGACCACGACCATCGAGGTCCTCGAGGGCTTCCGGCTCCCCTCCGACGGCGAGGTGCGGGTGCTCGGCGAGGACCCGGCGAACGCCAGCGAGGCCTGGCGGGCCCGGGTGGGGGTGGTCCTGCAGTCCTGGCGGGACCACGGCCGGTGGACCCCGCGCGCCCTGCTCCAGTCGCTCGGCGGGTACTTCGTCCCCTACTCCACCCCCGACCGCACGCGCCCCTACGACGTCGACGAGCTGCTCGAGACCGTGGGCCTGGGCGAGCACGCCGGCCGGCGGATCGGCACGCTGTCCGGCGGCCAGCGGCGCCGTCTCGACGTCGCCGTCGGCATCATCGGCCGCCCCGAGCTGCTCTTCCTCGACGAGCCGACGGCCGGGTTCGACCCGCAGGCACGGCGGGACTTCCACGACCTCGTGCACCGGCTCTCCGACCTCGAGGGCACCAGCATCATGCTGACCACCCACGACCTCGCCGAGGCCGAGAAGCTGGCCGACCGGATCCTGATCCTCGACGGCGGCCGGATCGTCGCCGACGGCAGCGCCGAGGAACTGACCCGCCAGGTGGCCGGCACGTCCGAGGTGCGCTGGGCGCGGGGCCGGGAGCGGTTCGTGCACCCCACGGACGACGTCGTCGGCTTCGTCCGACGCCTGTTCGAGCAGGACGGCGACGCGCTGACCGACCTCGAGGTGCGCAAGGCCAGCCTGGAGGACACCTACCTGGCGATGGTGCAGCGCTCGCAGTCCGACCCCACGACGACGCCCCGACTCCAGGAGGTGGCCCGGTGAACCGCACCCGGCATGCGACCGGCCTCGGTCTCCGCCGCGGCTGGACCGAGTTCGTGCTGAGCCTGCGCAGCCCGCAGGACCAGGCCTTCTACCTCTTCACCGCCGTCGGGGCCCTGGTGTTCCTCTGGTTCAACCGGGACAACGAGCTCGAGGGCACCGAGCTGATGTACCCCACCTACGCGCTGCCCAGCATCCTCGGTGCGCTGCTCGCCTTCGGCGTCGTCATCGGCCCGGCCTTCGCGCTCGCCATGGAACGCGAGGACGGCACGCTGCTGCGGCACAAGGCCCTCCCCCACGGCATGCAGGGCTACGTGACCGGTCAGATCACCTACCACTCGCTCTGCCTGTTCCCGTCGCTGCTGACCATCCTCGTGCCGAGCTTCCTGCTCTTCGACGACCTGATGCACCGCGGCGCCGGCGGCTGGCTGACGGTTGCGTGGGTCGTCGTCCTCGGGCTGCTGGCCACGCTGCCGCTGGGCATGATCATCGGCTCGGTCGTGCCGAGCACGCAGAAGGTCGGCACCTGGGGAATGCTCCCCGTCATGCTCCTCACCGCGATCTCGGGGATCTTCTTCCCGATCCAGGCGCTGTGGGGCTGGGTGCAGGCCGTGGCCCAGGTCTTCCCGACCTACTGGATCGGGCTCGGGCTGCGCTCGGCCTTCCTCCCCGATTCCGCGGTCACCCTCGAGCTCGGCGACTCCTGGCGGACGGGGACGACGGTCGCCGTCCTGCTCGCCTGGGCGGCGTTCGGCGCCCTGGTGACCCCGCGGGTGCTGCGCCGGATGGCCCGCCGCCAGTCCGGATCGACGGTCGAGGCGGCGCGCGAGGCCTCGCTGCAGTGGGTCCGCTGATCCCGTGACGCCCGATCCCACGAGCGAACGCCCCGGCGACGGCGTCCACAACCGGATCGCCCTGCTGCGCGCCGAGCAGCAGGTGACCCGGCGCGAGCTCGCCGACGCCCTGGGCGTGCACTACCAGACGGTCGGCTACCTGGAGCGCGGCGAGTACAACCCCAGCCTGCACCTGGCGCTGCGCATCGCCGAGTTCTTCGGCGTCCCGGTCGAGGCCGTCTTCTCCACCCGCCCGTTCCCCCGGATCACCGACCTGCACCGCCGGGCGGAGGAGCCACCCCGCACCGCCTAGATGTTGGCGCCGTCGGGGGGCGGCACCTCCGGCAGCGCCGCGGCGACACCCGGCGCCGACAGGGCCGGCGGCGTCATGCCGACCGTGTAGGACGCCATCGACAGCGAGCCGTGGGCGTACCCGTCGACCAGCACCTCGGCCGGCAGCCCTGCCGCGCCGGCGAGCCCCGCCAGGTAGAGCAGCGGGAGGAAGTGCTCCGGCGTCGGGACGGCGAGATCGAAGTCCCGGTGCCCGTCGAGGCGGAGGACGTCCGCCGGGTCGGTGAGCATGCACTCCTTGGCCTGCTCGCCGAACCGCCGGGCCCAGTCGAAGCCGGCGTCCGGCATCGCCCGGCTGACCCCACCGAGGTTGTGGACGACGTTGCCGCTGCCGATCACCAGGACGCCCCGCCTCCGCAACGGCTCCAGGGCCGCGCCGAGCTGCAGGTGGTAGTCGAAGGGCTTGAGCGCGTTGAGGGACAGCTGCACCACCGGGACGTCCGCATCCGGGAAGGCGTGCACCAGCACCGCCCAGGCTCCGTGGTCGATCCCCCAGCTGTCGACGTCGGCGCCGACCCACGTCGGGTGCACGACGTCGGCGATCTCGTCGTAGAGCTCCGGCAGGCCGGGCGGTTCGTAGCGGACCTCGAACAGCTCGGGCGGGAAGCCGTAGAAGTCGTGGAGCATGCGCGGCCGCGGCATGGCGGTCACCGCGGTGGCCTGCACGTACCAGTGCGCGGAGACGACCAGGACCGCCCGCGGGCGGGGCACCGACCGGCCGAAGGCGCGCCAGGCCTCGGTGTAGCGGTTCCTCTCCAGGGCGTTCATCGGATTGCCGTGTCCGACGAACGCGGCGGGCAGCTCCGTCATGCGACTCCCCCCGGCTCCAGACCTACCGATCATCCTCCGCGCGGACCCCGGCCGCGAGGCCCTGCGGACCTCGGGCAAGGGTCCGGTGGACCACGATCGCCGCCCCCAGGAGCTGGATGCCCCGGGCCGAGCGGGGATCGACCCCGGTCAGCTCGCCCACCCGGTCCAGCCGGTTGTCGACGGTGTTGGCGTGCACCCCCAGCGCCCGGGCGGCGTTCCGCCGGTTCAGGTCGGCGTCGAGGAAGGCGGTGAGGGTGGGCAGCAGCTCGGGGTGCCCGCTCAGGGGGGTGAGCACCGCCACCAGCTCCGCCGCGCTGTCCACCTGGTGGGTGAGGTGGTACTCCAGCAGCACGTCGGAGAGCTGGTGCGCCCCCGGTCGGCCGGCGACGGCGGCGATGCGGTCGGCCCGCGCCGCGGCCGCCGGCACGTCCTCCGGCAACGCCGCCGTCGCGATGCCCACGACCGGCGCAGCCGCCGCGTCGGCCGGGATGACCACGTCCTCGACCGGGCAGGAGCCGGGCAGCAGCACGAAGCCGCCCAGGTCGTCGCGCAGGCTGAGCGCGCGCCCGTCGGCCCGGGGGGCGGTCCGGGCCAGCACGAACCGCAGCGCCGCCCGGGCCGCGGCCGGGTTCCCGCAGCGGGCGGTGCGCACGCGGAGCACCAGGTATCCGGACTCGAGCGCCAGCCCGTAGCGCGCGGCGACGTCCGCGGGCCGTTCCCCGCGGACGAGCGCCCAGGTGAGCTCGCGGACCGCGACGTGCTGGTCGCCGGCGCCCGCGACGTAGGCCTCGGTCACCTGGGCCACCGCCGCGCCCACCGCGCGCATCTGCTGGCGCGTCAGCCGCAGCAGGGCGCCCTCCTCGCCCGGCAGGGCCGCCTCGGCGAGGGCGTCGACGACCACCTCGGCACCCACGGAGTACGTCTGCACGAGGGCGGCCAGCGGCACGCCCTCCTCGGCCCGCTGCACGGCCCGCTGCCGGGACAGATCGGCGCTCCGGCCGGGCAGGCCCTGCGCGTGCTGCAGGAACGCCCGGATCGCCGCTCGCGCGGTCGCGGCGACCTCCATGTCCTGCACGTCGCTGGGGAGCCGGTCGAAGCCGGGTACCTCGCTCCGGATCCGCTCGACCACCCGGCGCGCCAGCCGGGGTACCTGCGGGACCAGCCGGGCGGCCAGCGCGGCCGTCTGCGCATCGCCCACAGGTTGTGACATGTCACAACGATACCGACGTCGGACTGGCTCTCCGGCCGGTTGCCCGCCCCGGTCGGAGGCGCCACGGTGAACGGCATGACGCGCTCTCTGGTCGACTACGCCGACGACGTCTGGCGCGGAGCCGCCGACGACAACATCGCCCAGAGCGGATCCGGTGGGTCCGGTGTCCTCGACGTGGCCGAGGGCGTCGGGTTCCACCCCGGCTTCGGCAACGTGGTCACGTTCCGCGCCGGTGGCGAGCTGGTCCTCTTCGACAGCGGCAACCCGATGGGTGCGCAGGCCCTGCACGCGGCGGTCCGGCGGTGGAGCGCGGACCCGGTGAGCACGGTGGTGTTCTCGCACGGGCACATCGACCACGTGTTCGGCGTCGGGCCCTTCGACGCCGAGGACTCCCCCCGTCCCACGGTCATCGCCCAGGAGCTCATCGGCGACCGGTTCGACCGCTACATCCTCACCAACGGCTACAACGCGGTGATCAACCAGCGCCAGTTCCAGGCACCGCAGCTGACCTGGCCCGCCGAGTACCGCCGTCCCGACATCACCTATCGCGACGGCATGACCGTGACCCGCAACGGTCTGACCATGGAGCTCTTCCACGTCCAGGGGGAGACCGACGACGCCACGGTGGCCTGGCTGCCCCAGCAGCGCATCCTGTGCCCGGGCGACATGTTCATCTGGGTGACGCCGAACTGCGGCAACCCGCAGAAGGTGCAGCGCTACCCCCGCGAGTGGGCGATCGCGATGCGCCGGATGGCCGCGCTGGACGCGGAGATCATGCTGCCCTCCCACGGCGCGCCGATCTTCGGCGCCGAGCGCATCCGGCAGGCGCTCACCGAGACCGCCGAGTGGCTGGAGAGCCTGGTCGAGCAGACCCTGGACGGCATGAACGCCGGAGCGCGGCTGGACGAGCTGGTGCACACGGTGAGGCCCCCGGCGCACCTGGCCGACCGGCCCTACCTGCGGGCCCGCTACGACGAGCCGGAGTTCATCGTCCGCAACCTCTGGCGCCGGTACGCCGGCTGGTACGACGGCAACCCGGCCAACCTCAAGCCGGCCCCCGACCACCAGCTCGCCGCCGCCGTGGCCGAGCTCGCCGGTGGCACCACGGCGCTGGCCGACGCCGCCCGCCGCTACGCCGGCGCCGGGGAGCTGCGGCTGGCCGCGCACTTCGCCGAGCTGGCCGTGCAGGCCGACGCCGACGACGCGACCGCCCACGCCGCCCGAGCCGAGGTCTACGCGGCCCGTGCCGCGGCGGAGGAGTCCCTGATGGCCCGCGGCATCTTCACCTGGGCCGCGGCCGAGTCGCGCAAGGTCACCGAGGGCACCGGTCCGGAGGCGGGGCCGTCGGCGCGGCTGCTGGCGCCGACGCAGGACTAGTGGGGCGCTGGCCGGGCCGGGTCTACCGGGAAGGGGCCGAGCCGGACCCGCGGTTCACCTTCGCCAACGAGCGGACGTTCCTCGCCTGGCTGCGGACGTCGCTGGCGCTGGTGGTCGCCGGGGTGGCGGTCGACGTCCTGGCCGAGTCGGGCGACGCCGACGCCGGCGGCTACCGGCCGCTCGCCGCCGCCCTGATCGTCCTCGGCATGGCCTCCAGCGCCACCGCCTTCGTCCGGTGGATGGCCAACGAGCGCGCCATGCGCCGGCAGGAGCCGCTGCCCGGCCTGGGGATGGGCACCGTCCTGGCGGTGGGCATCGCGGTCATCGCCCTCGGCCTGGCGCTGCTGATCGTGCTCTGATGGCCCGCCTCGCCGGGCGCATCCGTCCCCGCCTCCTCCGCCCCGAGCAGGCTCGCCCCTCCGGCCCCGGACGGCCCGCGCCCTGGGACCCGGGGCTGCAGCTCGAGCGGACGACGCTCGCCTGGCGCCGGACCGTCCTCTCCGGCTACGGCGCGGCGCTGCTCATCGGTCGGCTGCTGCTCGACCGGTCGGTGGCGGCCGCCGTCGCGCTCGCCACCGCCGCCACCGTCCTGGTGACCGTGATCGGCGTCCGGGCAGCGCTGCGCTCCCGCGCGGCCGACGCGCGGCTGCGCCGGGACGAGGCCCTGCCCGACGCCAGGCTGTACCTGGCGGTGACCGGGCTGATCCTCCTCGTCGGCGTGATGGCGCTGGCCACGGTCGTCCTGCGACCCTGACCGCTACGGTCGGCGCCCCTCGACCCGGGAGGACAGCGGATGAGCAGCGACGACGAGGTGCGCCACGAGGTGCGTGCGTGGCTGGCCGCGCACTGGGAGCCCGGGACGGACCGGACCCGGTGGCTGGCCGCCGTGGTGGACGCCGGGTACGCCGTTCCGCGCTGGCCACGCTCCGCCTTCGGCGCAGCCCTCAGTGACGAGCAGGCCGGCATCGTCGAGGCGGAGTTCGCCCGGGCCGGCGCACCCGGCAGCGGGCAGGACCGGACCAACCTCTGGGCCAACACGCTGCTCTCCCACGGCACCCCCGAGCTGCGGGAGCGGCTGCTGCGGCCGCTGCTGGAGAACCGGCTGCGGATGTGTCTGCTCTACAGCGAGCCGGGCGCCGGCTCGGACCTGGCCGGGGTGCGCACCAGCGCGGTGCCCGAGGGCGACGAGTACGTCGTGGACGGGCAGAAGGTGTGGACGTCGAACGCGGCCGGCGCCGACTACGGGATGCTGCTGGCCCGCACCGACCCTGCCGTGCCCAAGCACCGGGGACTGAGCTTCTTCTTCCTGCCCATGGACCAGCCCGGGGTCGAGGTCCGGCCGCTGCGGCAGATCACCGGCGAGGCGCACTTCAACGAGGTGTTCCTCAGCGGCGCCCGGGTCCCGGCAGCGAACATGCTGGGCGACCCGGGACAGGGCTGGCGGGTGCTGCAGACCGCGCTGGCCTACGAGCGGGTGGCCCTCGGGCAGGCCAACCTCGGGGCGATGACCCGGGCGAACGGCCGCGCGGAGGCCGATCTGGCCGAGCTGGCGCGGCGGTACGGCCGGGCCGACGACGTGCTGCTCCGGCGGGAGATCGCGCGGGTGTTCGCGCTGCGCGCGGTCAACCGCTGGAACAACCAGCGCGCGCAGGCCCAGCTCGAGCAGGGCAGCTCCTCGCCGCTGGCCTCGCTCGGGAAGCTCTCGATGTCGCGGATCGTGCACGAGACCGGCCGCGTGCAGTCGGCGATCGTCGGCGCCCAGGCGCTGTTGGAGGGCCCGGACCACCCGGACGGCGACGACGCGAACTTCGCCGCGATGAACGCCTGGTTCACCTCGATCGGCGGCGGCACCGACCAGATCCAGCGGAACATCATCGGCGAGCGGCTGCTGGGCCTCCCCCGCGAACCCGAGGTGGACCGGGACGTCCCGTTCCAGGACGTGCGGCACTCCTCCTGAGCGGCCCGGGCCTCACCAGTGGCGGGCGGCGCGCTCGAGCAGGGCGCGCCGCTCGGCCGGCGGACGGCGGGGGCAGGAGGTGCACAGCGCGCCCGACGGCAGCTCGTGCAGCAGGCAGCACGACGCCCGGCGGGTGAACCGGGCGCCCGCGACGTCCTCGTACCTCGGCGCGGGCAGCGGAGCGCCGATCGCCTCGGCCAGCGGGCGCGCGAGCGCCGTCACCCCCGCCGGGTCGCCCACCGCCCGGCCCAGATCGAGCAGCCGGTTGGCCAGCGAGTCGGTGGCGATGGCCCAGAGCGGTCGCTCGCGCACCCCGCCGGCCTCGGCGACGGCCGCGACGACCGCCGCCAGGGACGCCCGCAGATCCGCCGCCGGGGCGGCGGTACCCCCGGCCGCCACCGCCGCGATCGGGACGAGCCCGGGCAGCAGTGCCACGGTCAGGTCCTCCAGCCGGGCCGACAGCGGGATCCCGGCGACCAGCCCCGCGAGCGGCGGGGTGACCAGCACCGACGACGCGGAGTACCACCAGGTCGTGGCCAGCACCCGCCGGTCCGTCGTCCGCTGGGACCTGGCGCGGCGGGCGAGCACCTCCGCCGTCCACCCCGGGTCGGCCAGCGTGGCGGCCGGCAGGGTCGTGGCCCCTGCCGGGACGAGCAGTCCGAGGGCCCCGGCGCCGCGGATCCGCCGGGCCACGGCGTCCTGCTCCGGGGTCCTCACCCCGCCAGTCTGACCGGCCGTCGCACGGAACCGGCCGCCCGCCGTACCGGGGCAGACGACGCCGTCGCGCTGCCCATACGGTGTGACCCGAGGCACGTTGCGTCGCCGGGTGCCGAGCGACGCCGGACACCGGAGGTACCGCATGAGCGACACCCAGTCGTCGACCGGGGACCGGACCTTCTCCCCGCCCGAGGCGATCGCCTCCCGGGCCAACGTGGGGCCAGCGGTCTACGAGGAGGCGGCGGCCGACCGGCTCGCGTTCTGGGCGAAGCAGGCGGGCCGGCTGTCCTGGGACCGGCAGTGGGACGAAGTCCTCGACTGGAGCAACCCACCCTTCGCCAAGTGGTTCGTCGGCGGGAAGCTCAACGTCGCCTACAACTGCGTCGACCGGCACGTCGAGGCCGGCCACGGCGAGCAGGTCGCCTACCACTGGGAGGGCGAGCCCGGCGACACCCGGACGATCACCTACGCCCAGCTCAAGGACGAGGTCAGCAGCGCCGCCAACGCCCTGACCGAGCTCGGGGTGCAGGCCGGCGACCGCGTCGCCATCTACCTGCCGATGATCCCCGAGGCGGTCATCTCGATGCTGGCGTGCGCCCGCATCGGCGCCGTCCACATGGTCGTCTTCGGCGGGTTCTCCGCCGACGCGCTGGCCAGCCGACTCGACGACGCCGGCGCCGTCCTGGTCATCACCGCCGACGGCGGCTACCGCCGGGGCGCGCCCAGCGCCCTCAAGCCGGCCGTGGACGACGCCGTGAGCCGCTCCCCCGGCGTCCGCAACGTCCTGGTGGTCAAGCGGACCGAGCAGGACGTGGAGTGGACCGAGGGCCGCGACCTGTGGTGGGACGACGTCGTGGGCCGCCAGTCCCCCCAGCACACCTGCGAGTTCTTCGACGCCGAGCACCCGCTGTACATCATGTACACCTCGGGCACGACGGCGAAGCCGAAGGGCATCCTGCACACCTCGGGCGGCTACCTGACGCAGGTCAGCTTCACGCACTGGGCGAGCTTCGACCTCAAGCCCGACGAGGACGTCTTCTGGACCGCCGCGGACGTCGGCTGGGTCACCGGCCACAGCTACATCGTCTACGGCCCGCTCTCGAACCGGGCGACGTCGGTGATGTACGAGGGCACCCCGGAGACCCCGCACCGCGGGCGCTGGTGGGAGATCGTCCAGAAGTACGGGGTCACCATCCTGTACACGGCGCCGACGGTGATCCGGACCTTCATGAAGTGGGGCGAGGACGTCCCGGCCGGCTTCGACCTCTCCTCGCTGCGGGTCCTCGGCTCCGTCGGTGAGCCGATCAACCCCGAGGCCTGGCTCTGGTACCACGAGCACATCGGGGGCGGCCGCTGCCCGATCGTGGACACCTGGTGGCAGACCGAGACCGGCGGCCACATGATCAACCCGCTGCCCGGCGTGACCTCGCTGGTGCCCGGCTCCGCCCAGGTCCCCTTCCCGGGCATCTCCGCGAAGGTCGTCGACGACGAGGGCAACGAGCTCTCCGACGACTCCACCGGCCTGCTGGTGCTCACCGAGCCGTGGCCGTCGATGCTGCGCACCATCTGGGGCGACGACGACCGCTACGTCGACACCTACTGGTCGCGGTTCGGGAAGAACGTCTACTTCGCCGGCGACGGCGCCAAGAAGGACGCCGACGGCAACATCTGGCTGCTCGGCCGGGTGGACGACGTGATGAACGTGTCCGGCCACCGCATCTCCACGACCGAGGTGGAGTCCTCCCTCGTGGGCCACCCCTCGGTCGCCGAGGCTGCGGTCGTGGGCGCCAGCGACCCCACCACCGGCCAGGGCATCGTCGCCTTCGTGATCCTGCGGGAGAGCGGCGTCGACTCCGGTGACGAGCTCGTGCAGACCCTGCGCAACCACGTCGCCCGGGACATCGGCCCGATCGCCAAGCCCCGCCAGATCATGGTCGTGCAGGAGCTGCCGAAGACCCGCTCGGGCAAGATCATGCGCCGGCTGCTCCGCGACATCGCGGAGAACCGCGAGCTCGGCGACGTCACCACGCTGACCGACTCGTCGGTGATGAACCTGATCAAGGAGAAGCTGCCGGCAGCACCGTCGGAGGACTGAAGGCGCCGCCTCCGCGTCCCCTCCGGGGGATGCGGAGGCGCGCGTCCGGCCGTCGTGCGGCACGATTCCTCTGACCAGCACCGCAGTCGAAGAAGGAGCCACCCGTGGCACACAGTGTCTCCGGCACGCCCAGCTCGTCGTCCGCCGTCCGTCCCGCGGGGACGGAGGAGCCCTCTGTCGGGACCCTCGTGCAGAGCGCCATGGCCGACATCTCCACGCTGGTCCGCAGCGAGATCGAGCTGGCCAAGGCCGAGGTCGGCAAATCGGCGAAGAAGGCCGGCATCAGCGTCGGCCTGTTCGGGGCGGCAGGCGTGCTGGCCGCGTTCGCCGGCATCTACCTGTTCGTCACGATCGCCGAGGCGCTGACGGCGCTGGGTCTCCCGCGCTGGGTGTCCTACGGCATCGTCACGCTGTTCCTGCTGATCCTGGCCGGCATCTGCGCCCTCATCGGGAAGCGGATGATCTCGAAGATCGAGAAGCCCGAGCGCACGCTCGAGACGCTGTCCGACCTGCCCGAGGTGCTGCACCGGGAGGCGCCGGGCCAGCGCCACCGGGCCGTGCCCGAGGTGAGCAACGGCAAGGTCGTGCTGCGCGGCAACGAGTCGTACAAGGTCTGAGCCGCCGGTGACCGTCCCTCCGGGCGGGCAGCCGGACGCGACCAGCGTCCTGCTGCCCGGGCCGTGGACCCACCGCGACATCTCGGCCAACGGCATCCGGCTGCACGCCGCGGAGGCCGGCGAGGGCCCGCTCGTGCTGCTGCTGCACGGGTTCCCGCAGTACTGGTGGACCTGGCGGTCGCAGCTGACCGGCCTGGCCGACGCGGGGTTCCGCGTCGTCGCCCCCGACCTGCGGGGCTACGGGGCGAGCGACAAGCCGCCGCGCGGGTACGACCTGCCCACCGCTGCCGCGGACGTCGCCGCGCTGATCCGCGCCCTGGGCGAACGCGACGCGGTGCTGGTCGGCCATGACTGGGGCGCCCTCGTCGCCTGGACGATGGCCGCGCTGCACCCGCGCAGCGTCCGCCGCCTCGTCGTCCTCTCCATGGCGCATCCGCGGCGGTTGCGCGCGGCGATGACCGGCTCGGCGCAGCGGCGGGCGTTCCGCTACTTCCTGGGCGCGCAGCTGCCCCGGTTGCCCGAGCGCCGGCTCACCCGGGACGACGACGACCCGGTGGCCGACCTGCTGCGCTCCTGGGCTGGCCCCGGTTGGACGCAGACCGCGGACTTCGCCGAGGCCGTCGACCGGTACCGCGCCGCCGCCCGCATCCCGCAGGCCGCCTACGGCTCGATGGAGTACTTCCGCTGGGCCGGCCGCTCCCAGCTGCGCCCCGACGGACTGCGCTACGCGCGCCGGATGTCCGCCCCGATCACCGCCCCCACGCTGCAGCTGCACGGCGGGGCGGACCCGTGCGTGCTGCCCGCCAGCGCGCACGGCTCGGGCCGCTACGTGGCCGGCGCCTACGAATGGCAGGAACTGCCCGACCTCGGGCACTTCCTGCCCGAGGAGGCCCCCGAGCAGGTCACCGGGGCCATCGCCGACTGGGCGCGCGGCTGACGCCTCGGCCCGCTACTCGCAGGCGCCGGTGTCGGCCGCGGCACGGGCGGTGCTGCCCACCGTCGCGGCCTCCATCACCTCGGGACCGGTGAGCGCATACCCGGTGTTCGGGTCGTCGATCGCCGAGGCGAAGACCACGCCCAGCACCGTGCCGTCGGGGGCGAGGAGCGGGCCGCCGGAGTTGCCGGCCCGCACGCTGCCGAACAACGCGTAGACGTCGCGGACCACCGTGCCGGTGTTGCGGAAGTCCGGCCCGCTGATCTCGCCCTCGTCGCGGATCCGCGCGGCCCCGACGTAGAAGTCGCCGCCACCGGGATAGCCCATGATGATCGCGTCGTCGCCCGCCTCGGCCAGCGCGGGTGTGAAGTCCAGCTTCAGCTGCGGGAGCCCGGGCACGTAGAGGACGGCGACGTCGGTCGCCTCGTCGACGTACACCGGCGTCGCGTCGTACTCCTCGCCCTCGGCCTCCACCACGGGCCGGGTGACCCCCGCCAGCACGTGGGCGTTGGTCATGACCCGCTCCGGCGCGTAGACGAAGCCGGAGCCGTCGATCTGCCGCGAGCAGGACGGCGCCACTCCGGTGATCTTGACGACCGACCCCCGCACCGACGCCACGACCGGGCTGGCCTCCAGCGCCGGATCGGGCGCGGGCACGTCGCGAACCTGGGTCGGGGTGAGCGGGTCCAGGACGTCGGGCAGCCCGCGCCGGTCGATGGCCTCGCGGAGGTTGTCGTAGACCGACCGCACCCCGGAGGGGACCGCGCTGTCGACCGCCTGCACCAGCGCTGACTGGCGCACCTGCCCCGACACCTCGGGGAAGGGCGAGGTGGCCAGCGGCGAGGCGACCATCCAGGCGACCAGCAGCACCGCGGCCGCCGACACGACCGCACCGGCGACCGAGTCGAGCATCTTGGCCGGTTCCCACGTGACCGTGCGGCGCACGG
Source organism: Blastococcus sp. SYSU DS0617 (assembly GCF_054051075.1). NCBI lineage: Bacteria > Bacillati > Actinomycetota > Actinomycetes > Geodermatophilales > Geodermatophilaceae > Blastococcus > Blastococcus sp. SYSU DS0617. Next base: position 305,538 of record NZ_JBJHAO010000001.1, on the reverse strand, counting down.
CCCGGCCGACCGCGCCCGCCAGGATCTGCCCGAGCAGCGCACCGGCCAGGACGACGACGAGCGCGGCGAACACGCGCGTGAGGCTGGAGCCGTCGATGCGCTCGGCGACCGGCTCGGACAGCTGCGCCCCGAGCACCGCGCCGCCGAGGAAGCCGGCGATCGAGGTGGCCGACACGAGCAGCCCCTGCCGGAAGCCGGACAGCGCGAAGGCGAGCGCCAGCACGATGAGCACCACGTCCACGAGCGACACGGTCAGCTGCCCGCGCTCACCGTCATCGTGCCCACCTGGCCCTGCGGGATGTGGAAGGTGCACGCGAAGGGGTGGTCACCCGGCACGGTCACCTCGAAGTCGATGGTCATCTCCTGGCCGGGCGCCAGGAAGTCGATCCCCGCGCCGATCGGCTCGGGTCCCTCCCCCTCGTCGAACTCCAGGTTGTGCGTCATCTGGTCGGCGGCGTTGACCAGCGTCAGCCGGACCTTCCCGGGGGCCACGGTGAACCGGTCGGGGGTGAACACGAAGTCGTCCTGGGTCTGCAGCGTGACCTCCTGGACACCGTCGTCGGCGACGGTCACCTCCCCGACGCCCGGGAGCGGCTGCGCCCCGACGTCGCTGCGCCCGGTGGAGTCCCCGCCGCAGCCGGCGAGCGCGCCGACCGCGAGCACCGCGGCGGCGCACAGGGCCGCCGCCGCCCGCCTCGTCCTGCGCCTCATCGGGGGGGAACCGTACGCGTCGGCGCACCGTCCGGCGCGGGATCGGCGACCGTCGGCGCGGCGGCATCGCCGGCCGGGTCGTCGTCCCCCGACCCGGGCAGGGTGTACGGGCTGAGCCGCGGCGGCCCCATCGGCCGGACGTCGGTCGGGTCCCACGGCCGGGTCAGGCCGGCCGCCTCGAGGATCGCGTCGACCAGCCCCGCGGTGAAGCCCCAGATCTCCATGTCCGCGACCGCGAAGGCCGGGCCGATGTACCCCGCGGGGTGGCGCACCCGGTAGCGGTTCGCCGGGTCGACCAGCTCGGCCAGCGGCACCCGGGCGACGCGGGCCACCTCGTGCGGATCGCCCACGGTGACGTCGCGCGGGTCGTCCCACCAGCCGACGACCGGGACGACCAGCCGGTTGGAGGGCGGCAGGTAGAGCTCCTGCAGCGTGGCCAGCACCCGGACGCCGTCGGGATCGATCCCGGCCTCCTCCTGCGCCTCCCGCAGGGCTGTACCGACCGGGAAGTCGTCGCCGCTCTCCACCCCGCCCCCGGGGAACGCGGGCTGGCCGGCATGGCTGCGCAGGTGCGCCGACTTCTCGATGAACAGCAGGTCCGGGCCGTCGGGGCCCTCGCCGAACAGGATCAGCACGGCCGAGCGCCGGGCGGTCGCCGTCGCCTCCGGCATTCGCCTGGCCAGCGGCAGGTCGTGGGCCCCGTCCAGCAGCCGGCGGAGGTACGCCGGCAGGCCCGCTCCGTCGTCCGGCGCGGTCACAGCTGCACGCCGAGGTGCTCGGTGACCAACCCGCGCAGCTCGTCGTAGGAGCTGATGACGCCGGTCTCGACGTGCGCCACGGACCCGTCGGGGGCCAGGAAGACCGAGTGCGGGAGGCCGCGCAGCCCGAGTTCTGCGGCCAGCGCACCGTCCTCGTCGTAGGCGCTCGGGAAGGTCAGTCCCGCATCCGCGGCGAAGGAGGCGCCCTGCGGGCGGCCGTCCTGGCTGTCGACGCCCAGGACCTGCACCTGCTCGCCCGCGGCATCGTCGAGCTGCTGGAACAGCGGGAGCTCCTCACGGCACGGACCGCACCAGCTGGCCCACAGGTTCAGCACGGTCGGGACGCCCGGGGCCAGCCCGAGGTCCAGCTCCCCGCCGCCGATGCAGTCGAAGGCGAGGTCCGGTGCCCCGTCGGCCGCGGGCTCCCCGGACTGTTCGGGGCAGGGCGTGAGGTCGCTCTCCGCCGACGCCTCGTCGGGCGCCTGCTGGCCGGCGTCGCCCTCGGACGTGCAGCCGGCCAGGACGAGCAGCGCCGCGGCGACGACGGCGCTCCGGCGCCTCACTCGGTGTCCGAGGCGGCGGGGGTCTTCACCAGCTTCGCCGCCGCCTCCGGGTCGACCGGGCCGATCCCGTAGGAGGGGCACCACTTCGCCAGCCCGCACGCACCGCACGCGGCCTTCTTGGCATGGCACACCCGGCGCCCGTGGAAGATCACCCGGTGGGAGAAGTCGGTCCACTCCTTCTTCGGGATCAGCTCGGCGATCTGCGCCTCGACCTTGACCGGGTCCTCCTCCTCGGTCCAGCCGAACCGGCGGACCAGCCGGCCGAAGTGCGTGTCGACGGTCAGGCCGGGGACGCCGAACGCGTTGCCGAGGACCACGTTCGCCGTCTTGCGGCCGACCCCGGGGAGGGTGACGAGGTCCGCCATCCGGCCGGGGACCTCGCCGTCGAACCGCTCGACCAGCGCCTGCGCCAGCCCGAGCGCGGAGGTGGCCTTCGCCCGGAAGAACCCGGTGGGCTTGAGGATCTCCTCCAGGTCGGCCCGGTCGGCGCCGGCCAGGGCCACGGCGTCGGGATAGCGGGCGAACAGCGTCGGGGTGACCTTGTTGACCGTCTTGTCGGTCGTCTGCGCGGACAGCACCGTGGCGACGAGCAGCTCGAAGGCGTTGGTGAAGTCCAGCTCGCAGTGCGCGTCCGGGTGGAGAAGGGCCAGCTCGCGCGCCATCCGCCGGGCCCGGCGGGTGCGCCCGAGCGGGGTCTCGCCGGGGTCGAACGGGGAGGCGCCCGTGCGGGCGGCCCGGGTGGGCCGGCGGACCGGGGCCGGGCGCGCGTAGACCGGCGGAGAAGCGGGGGCGGACACGCGACCGAGGGTAGGCGGACCTGCTGACAGCCACCGACCGTGTCATCATCGGGGCCGTCCCAAGTCCGAGGAGGTCGCCGTGGTCGCACTGAGCGTCATCCTCTTCCCGCCTCTCCTGATCGCGTTCCTGCTCGTCATGGAGCGGGTCGAGGAGCCGTTGCGCCGTCCTGCCTCCCCGCGCGAGGTGGGCGAGTTCCTGGAGACGGCGACCGCCGCCGAGGTCGACACCCTGGCCTCATCCGGCATCCGCCGGGCGCTGTCCCGCTGGCGCCGGCGCCGCCGGGGTGGCAGCAGCACCACCAACCCCCCGATGGTCTGACCCGCCTCCACCGGCGGCTGTGAGCCGGCACACTCGCTCGCAGGGGGGACGTCGGGGGCCACCGAACGGGTGACCCGGGGCACAGGCCCCTAGACTCGCTGCGGACACGGGAGCTCTGCGTCCCGTCATCAGCAGTGGGAAAGGACGTGCAGTGGACGAGGTGCTGGCCCAGTCGGGGCTCTTCCAGGGACTCTCGGAAGACGCGGTGGACCCCGTCCTCAGCCGCCTCGAGGTCGTCACGCTCCCCCGCGGCCGCGTCGTCTTCAACGAGGGCGAGCCCGGCGACAGCCTCTACATCGTGATGACGGGCAAGATCAAGCTGTCCCGCCGCGCACCCGACGGCCGCGAGAACGTGCTGGCCGTCATGGGCCCCTCCGACCAGTTCGGCGAGCTGTCGGTCTTCGACCCGGGCCCGCGGACGGCGACGGCGACCGCGGTCACCGACGTCCGGCTGGCGCGCATGCCGCAGTCGGTGCTGCGCCCCTGGATCGAGGCCCACCCGGAGATCGGCGAGCAGCTGCTCCGCGTGCTGGCCCGCCGTCTGCGCCGCACCAACGACTCCGTCGCCGACCTGATCTTCACCGACGTCCCCGGCCGCGTCGCCAAGGCGCTGCTGCAGATGGCCGACCGGTTCGGCAACCGCGAGAGCGACGGCCTGCGGGTCAAGCACGACCTGACGCAGGAGGAGCTGGCCCAGCTCGTCGGCGCCTCCCGCGAGACCGTGAACAAGGCGCTGGCCGACTTCGTGCACCGCGGCTGGATCCAGCTGCAGGGCAAGTCGGTCGTCGTCCTCGACGAGGACCGCCTCCGCCGCCGCGCGAGGTGACGATGCGCTGAAGACCAGAGGCCCAGAACCGATCCGGTTCTGGGCCTCTGGCATTCAGTGCTTCCTGGGCGCGACCAGCGGCACCTTGTCGCCGTTGGGCAGGACGGCGAAGCGGCCCTCCGGGGTCTGCTCGAACCCGGGCATGATCGGCTCCAGCGGGTCCGGCGGCGACCCGGCCAGCACCCCGGCGACGTCGGCGAACCGGCCCAGCTGCGACAGCGTGTGCGACGTGGGCGGCAGCATCGGCCGGTCGCCCGCGTGGTGCTCCTCGAGCGCGGCGGCCGGCGGGAGCCACGCGGCCTCGTCCGCCTCGCCGGAGACGTCGCGCGCCTCCTGCCCGGCCGGCAGCGCCGCCGCGAAGAACTTGGTGTCGTAGCGGCGGGACTCCATGGGCGGGGTGATCCAGTGCGCGAAGGGGCGCAGCAGGTCCGACCGCAGCACCAGGCCCCGGCCGGCGAGCAGCTCGGTCAGCGACAGGTCGCGGCGCAGCAGCGCCTGGCGCTGCTCCTCCCAGTCGTCCCCGGACACGTCCGGCACGACCGCGCCCTCCGCGGGGCCCGCGAGCAGGACGCCGGCCTCCTCGAAGGTCTCCCGCACCGCGGCGCAGACCAGCTCGCGGGCCAGGCGCTCGTCGCAGCCGAAGGCGGCGGCCCACTCGGCGGGCGAGGGACCGGCCCAGCCGATCTCGGTGTCGGCGTCGCGCTCGTCGACCCCTCCGCCGGGGTAGGCCGTCATCCCGCCGGCGAACGGCATGCCCTTGGTCCGCCGCAGCAGGTACACCTCGAGGCCGGGTGCGCCGTCGCGGACCAGCAGCACCGTCGCCGCGTGCCGGATCTCGGTGTTCATCGCACGCCGACGCAGGAGGTCGCGGACCCGGCGCGGGGGCCGGAGGGTCGCCGTGTCATGGCCGCAGCTCGACCGTGAGCTCGACCTCGACCGGGGCGCCCAGCGGCAGCTCGGCGACGCCGATCGCGCTGCGGGCGTGCCGGCCGGCCTCGCCGAAGATCGTGCCGAGCAGCTCACTGGCGCCGTTGACCACGCGCGGCTGACCGGTGAAGCCCTCGGCGCTGGCCACGTACCCGACGACGCGCACGATGCGGGCCACCTCGTCCAGGCCGACCAGGTCGTCGACCGCGGCCAGGGCGTTGAGCGCGCAGACCTTGGCGTCCGCGGCCGCGGCCTCGACGTCCACCGAGCCGCCGACCTTTCCGGTGCGGCGCAGGCCGCCGTCGACGAAGGGCAGCTGGCCGGAGGTGAAGACCAGCGATCCGGTCCGCACCGCCGGGACGTAGGCGGCGACCGGCGCGGCCACCGGCGGCAGCCGGATGCCGAGCTCGGCCAGCCGCGCGTGCCAGCCCGGGGCCGGCGCGGTCACGCCGGGCGCTTGAGGTAGGCCACGAGCTGGTCGTTGCCGGTCGGGCCGGGCAGGACGGTCACCAGCTCCCAACCGTCCACGCCCCAGGAGTCGAGGATCGCCTTGGTGTTGTGGATGAGCAGCGGGATGGTGGCGTACTCCCACCGCTGGCGTGCCGATTCGGTCATGCCTCGGACGCTAGCGCAGGGGTGCCCTCCCGGTGGAGCGTGCGTCCCCCGCTGCACCGGGCCGGGCGACCGACCTGCTCCTACGCTGGAGCGGTGAGCCCCGACCCGTCGTCCGCGCGCCTGCACGTCGTCACCGGCAAGGGCGGGACGGGGAAGACGACCGTGGCCGCCGCGCTCGCTCTCGCCCTGGCGGCCGACGGACGTTCGGTACTGCTGGTCGAGACCGAGGGCCGGCAGGGCATCGCCCAGCTGTTCGACACCGCGCCGCTGCCCTACGAGGAGCGGCGGGTCGCGGTGGCGCGAGGCGGCGGGGAGGTCAAGGCCCTGGCCATCGACGTCGAGGAGGCCCTGCTGGACTACCTCGACATGTTCTACAACCTGCGCCGCGCCGGCCGGGCGCTGCGCAAGATGGGTGCCATCGACTTCGCCACGGCCATCGCGCCGGGGCTCCGTGACGTGCTGATCACCGGGAAGATCAAGGAAGCGGTCACCCGTCGCCACGGCGGGAAGCACGTCTACGACGCCGTCGTCGTCGATGCGCCGCCCACCGGCCGGATCACCCGCTTCCTCAACGTCACGAACGAGATGGGCCAGCTGGCGCGCTCGGGCCCCATCAAGACGCAGAGCGACGGTGTCATGGCGGTGCTGCGGTCGCCGCAGACGGTGGTGCACCTGGTCACGATCCTCGAGGACATGCCCGTGCAGGAGACCGCCGACGCGATCGCCGAGCTCCGGGAGGCGGGCCTGCCGATCGGCTCGGTGATCGTGAACCTCGCCACCGACCCCGTGCTCGCTCCCGACGGCCTCGCCCGGGCCGCCTCCTCCGGGCTGACCGGCGCCGACCTCGCCCCCGCGCTGGCCGCCGCCCACCTGCCGGCGAACGGGGACGTCGCCGACGCCCTGGCCGCCCAGACCGTGGAGCACGCCCGCCGGTGGACGGCGCAGGACGCGCTGCGCGACGACGTCGAGGCGCTGGGCCGGCCGACCGTGGAGCTGCCGCTGCTGACCGGCCCGGTCGACCTCGGCGCGCTGTTCGAGCTGGCCGGGCGGCTGGACGACCACCTGCGCGACGCCGAGGTGGCCGCGTGAGCGCCGCACCTGTCCCGGCCGACAAGGCCGCCCGTCCCGGCCGCGCGCGCCCCGAGGCGCCCGCGCTGGAGCTCGGTGCCCTGATCGCCGACCCCGAGACCCGGATCGTCGTGTGCTGCGGCGCCGGCGGGGTGGGCAAGACGACGACGTCGGCGGCGCTGGCCCTGGCCGCCGCGGAGGCCGGGCGCACCGTCGTCGTCCTGACCATCGACCCGGCCCGTCGGCTGGCCCAGTCCCTCGGCCTGACCGAGCTGGACAACGAGCCGCGGCAGGTCCATATCCCTGGTGGCGCGGCCACGGGGGCGAAGGGCGAGCTGCACGCGATGATGCTGGACATGAAGCGGACGTTCGACGACGTCGTCGCCGCCCATTCCACGCCCGACCGGGCCCAGCAGATCCTGGACAACCCCTTCTACCAGACCCTGAGCTCCTCGTTCTCCGGGACGCAGGAGTACATGGCGATGGAGAAGCTGGGCCAGCTGCGGGCCAGCGACCAGTGGGACCTGATCATCGTCGACACCCCGCCGTCGCGGTCGGCGCTGGACTTCCTCGACGCCCCCAACCGGATGAGCCGCTTCCTCGACGGCACGATGATCCGGCTGCTCATGGCCCCCAGCCGGGCGGGCTTCAAGTTCGCCAGCGCGGGCTTCCTGCTGTTCAGCCGGATCGTGTCGAAGATCCTCGGCGGTCAGCTGCTGCGGGACATCTCCGCGTTCGTCGCCGCCCTGGACACGATGTTCGGCGGCTTCCGCGAGCGGGCCACCGCCACCTACGAGCTGCTCCGCCGGCCGGGGACGTCGTTCGTCGTCGTCGCCTCGCCCGAGCCCGACGCCCTCCGGGAGGCCTCCTACTTCGTCGACCGGCTCTCGGCCGACGAGATGCCGCTGGCCGGTCTGGTGGTGAACCGCACCCACCCGCCGGCCACCGCCGCGCTGTCGGCCACGCGCGCGGCCGCGGCCGCCGAGGAGGTGCTGGAGGCCGGTGGCCCGGACGCGGAGCTCGCCGCCGCCGCCCTGCGGGTGCACGCCGAGCGGATGACGCTGGCCGCCCGGGAGCAGCACCTGGCCGACCGCTTCACCAGCGCCCACCCGGAGGTCGCCGTCCGGACCGTGCCCGCCGCGGCCGGTGACGTGCACGACCTCGACGGCCTGCGGACCATGGCCGCGGAGCTGACCGGGGCCGATGCGGACACGCCGACCGGCACGCCGCGCACGCGCATCCTTCCCGCGCGCCGCGGCTGACGCCGCCGCGGAGGCGGGAACTCGCCGTACGCTGGGCCGCGATGTCGGACAACGCACGCCTCCGCACCCGCCTGCTCGGGAAGCTCGCCCTGTCGATCGTGGTCGCCGGCGTGCTGCTCGCCGGTCTCCTGCTGCCCTGGGTCGGGGGGAGCGGGCTCGTCGCCCGCAACTCCGCGAGCCTGCTGGACGCGCTGCCGGTGGAGCTCACGGACGCGACTCCCGCCGGGATGACCCGGGTGCTCGCGGCCGACGGCACGCTGATCACGAACATGTACACGAAGAACCGCACGCCGGTGACCTCCGACCAGATCGCCGACGTGATGAAGACGGCGCTGGTCGACATCGAGGACTCACGGTTCTACGAGCACAACGGCCTCGACGTGCAGGGCACGATGCGCGCGCTGGTGAAGAACCTGGCCGCGGGCTCGGTGCAGGAGGGCGGCTCCACGCTCACCCAGCAGCTGGTGAAGCAGACGCTGCTGCAGACGGCGGAGTCCTCCGAGGGCCGGGACGCGGCCACCGAGCAGACGACGGCCCGCAAGCTGCGCGAGGCGCGGTTGGCGCTGGCCCTGGAGGAGACCTACGACAAGGACGAGATCCTCACCCGGTACCTGAACATCGTCTACTTCGGCAAGGGCGCCTACGGCATCCAGGCCGCCGCCCAGCGGTACTTCAGCGTGAACGCGGCCGACCTCACCCTCCCGCAGGCTGCGATGCTCGCCGGTCTGGTGCAGAGCCCCTTCTACGACGACCCGATCGACAACCCGGAGAACGCCCAGGTCCGGCGCAACCAGGTGCTCAAGCGGATGTTCGACCTCGGTCACATCACCGAGCAGGAGTACCTCGACATCGCGCCCACGCCGGTGGAGGTGGCGCCGGGCATCGCCCCGCCCAACGAGTGCATCGACGCCACGATCGGCGCCTTCTTCTGCGCCTTCGTGCGCGAGCACCTCGTCCGGGACCCGGAGGCCGGCGGCCTCGGCCTCACCGATGACCAGATCCGGAACGGCGGGCTGACCATCCAGACCACGCTGCTGCCCGACCTGCAGCGCTCAGCGGACCAGGCGGTGCTCCAGACGCTGCCCATGGGCGATCCGCTGGCCGGCATGTTCACCGCGATCGAGCCGGGCACCGGCAAGGTGCTGGCGATGGCCGTGAACCGGCGGTACGGCTGCGACGCACCCGACTGCGAGTCGGTCGTGCTCAACGTAGCGGCGAGCAAGGGCGCCGGCTCCACCTACAAGACCTTCACCGCCGCCGCCGCGCTCGAGGCGGGCATCCCGGCGAACACGGAGATCACGACCCCCAACACCTACGTCTCGCGCGTGTTCAAGGACTGGGATCCCGACCGCGGCGTCGCCGTCCCCTACGACGTCTCCAACGTGGGCACCAGGACCCCCCGGACGCTGGACATGGTCGGCGCGCTGGTGCGGTCGTCCAACACCTACTTCATGGCACTGCAGGACCGGCTGGGCAGCGTGGAGCCCGCCGTGCGCATGTCCCAGCGCCTGGGCATGACCTACGACCAGCGCACGCAGAACTCCGCCGAGCAGATCATCGAGGGCAACTTCGCCGCGTTCACCCTCGGCTACAACGCCACCAGCCCGCTGGCCCTGGCCAACTCCTACGCCACCCTCGGGGCGCAGGGCACCATGTGCACCCCGGTGCCCGTGACCGAGGTGCTCGACCGCAACGGCAAGCCGCTCACGCGCGACGACGGCGAGCCGGTGGTGAGCGGCGACAACTGCACCCCGGAGTCCATCCCGGCGCCCATCGCCAACACGCTGAGCAACATCCTCGTCGGCGACGTCTCCACGCCGGCCGGAACCGGCACCCGGGCGGCGATCCCGGGCCGGGCGATCGCCGGCAAGACGGGTACCGCGCAGGGCCGCGACTCGGTGGCCTTCGTGGGCTACCTGCCCGAGTACTCCGCCAGCGTGATGGTCTTCAACCCGAAGGAGAAGCAGGACGTCGGCGGCTTCGGCGGCAACATGCCGGCGACCATCTGGCACGACGCCATGGCGCCGTTCCTGGCCGACAAGCCCACGTCGGCGTTCCCACCGGCCGACCCCGTGCTGATGGGCCCGGAGCCGGAGCCGGAGCCGCGTCCCCAGTCACGGCCGCAGCGGCCGTCCAACGGTGCGGACGAGCGGCCGGCCGCCGAGCAGCCCGGCCAGCAGGAGCAGCCGGCCGGTGGGACGCCCGACGCCGGGACGCCCCAGGGCGGGGCGCCCGAGGGTGAGGCCCCGGCCGCCCCCGAGGGGGAGCCCGGCCGGCCGGCCGACGACTGAACGAAGGCCCCTCAGCCCAGCTGGCGGCGAACCTCGGCGGCCACGCGTGAGCCCTCGGCGCGGCCGGCGACGACACCGTTCGCGGCGCCCATGACCTTGCCCATGTCCTGCATGCCGGACGCGCCGGTGCGGGTGATGACGTCGGCGACGATCGCCGCCAGGTCCGCGTCCTCCAGCTGTGCCGGCAGGTAGGCGGCGAGGACCTCGCCCTCGGCCCGCTCCCGCTCCGCCTGCTCGGCCCGGCCGGCCCCGCCGAACGCCTCGGCGGCCTCCCGGCGCTTCTTCGCCTCCCGGCGCAGCACGGCCTGGACCTCGTCGTCGGACAGCTCGCGGGACTCCTTGCCGGAGACCTCCTCGGCGCTGACCGCGGTGAGCACCATGCGCAACGTCGCCGTGCGCAGCTCGTCCCGGGCCTTCATGGCGGTGGTCAGGTCGTCGCGCAGCTGCTTCTTGAGGTCGCTCACGTTCCCAGCCTGGCACGACGCCGTCGGAGCCCGCGCCCGTAGGCTCCCGGTGTGCGCTGGACCACCGCCGTTCCCACCGCCGCTCTCGCCTCGGGCGCAGGCGCGCTCGCCTACGCGAGCCTGTACGAGCGCACCCGCTGGACGCTGCGCCGGTTCGACGTGCCGGTGCTGGCCCCGGGCTCCGCGCCGCTGACCGTGCTGCACGTCTCCGACCTGCACATGACCGCCGGGCAGCGGTCGAAGCAGGAGTGGGTGGCCGGCCTGGCCGCGCTGGAGCCGGACCTGGTCGTCAACACCGGCGACAACCTCGCCGGCTTCGACGCCGTCCCCCCGACCCTGCGGGCGCTGGCGCCGCTGATGGAGCGGCCCGGCGCGTTCGTGCTGGCGAGCAACGACTACTACGCGCCGCGGCCGAAGAACCCGCTCAAGTACTTCTTCCCCGGCCACAAGCGGGTGCACGGCGACGAGCTCCCCTGGCGGGACCTGCGGGACGGGATGCTGGACCGCGGCTGGCTCGACCTCACCAACGCCGCCGGCGAGCTGGTCGTGGACGGGCGGCGGATCGTGTTCGCCGGCGTCGACGACTCACATCTGAAGCGGGACCGGTACGACGTCGTCGCGGGGCCGGCCGATCCGTCCGCGGACCTGCGCCTGGGCCTCGCGCACTCCCCCGAGCCGCGGGTGCTCGACCGGTTCGCCGCCGACGGCTACGACCTGCTGCTGTGCGGGCACACCCACGGCGGCCAGCTGCGGGTGCCGTTCTACGGCGCTCTGGTCACCAACTGCGGCATCGACCGCGAGCGGGTGCGCTGGCTGCACCGCTGGGCCGAGCCCGCCCCGGACCACCCGAACGGCACGTGGCTGCACGTCTCGGCCGGGCTGGGCACCAGCCCCTACGCCCCCGCCCGGTTCGCCTGCCCGCCGGAGGCCACCCTGCTGACGCTCACCGCGCGGGACGGCTGAACCGGCGTCTCCCCCGCTGGAGGACGCCGCGTCGAGGAGCGCTAGACTCGACCAGCGCACCTCGGGGTGTGGCGCAGCTTGGTAGCGCGCGTCGTTCGGGACGACGAGGCCGCAGGTTCAAATCCTGTCACCCCGACAGTTGCTCAGGGGCCGCCGATGGCGGCCCCTGAGTCGTTCCACGGGGCTGGCACGATGGATCGGTGACCGCAGAACCGACCGTTCCCGCCCTTCCCCCCGAGGTCACCGCCCGCTGGCAGGCGCGGTTCCGCGCACCGCGGGTCTCGCTGCCCGACTGGGCGTTCGACGCCCCGCACCGCAACCTGTACGCCTCCGACCTCAGCGGCGTGATCGAGCAGTACGCGTGGGACCGCTCGACCGGCACGCACCGCCAGGTCACCGACCGGCCCAACGGCACCCTCATCGGCACGCTGAGCCCCGACGGCGAGACCATCTGGTGGTTCGCCGACACCGACGGGGACGAGTTCGGCGTCTGGATGACCCAGCCCTTCGCCGGCGGCGAGGACACCGTCGCGGTCGCCGAGGTCGGGCCCGCGTACCCGGCCGGGCTGGAGATCGGCGACGACCTGGTCGCCATCGGGCGTTCGACCGACGACGGCAGCGAGCTGTGGCTCTGCCCCCGCGGCTCGGCACCGCGGGTCGTCTACCGGCACCCCGACCCCGCCTCCGTGGACGCCCTCACCCACGACGGCGACCTGCTGGTCATCTCCCACTCCGAGCACGGCGACCCGCGCTACCCCGCGCTGCGGGTGCTCCGGACCTCCGACGACGCCGTCGTCGCGGAGAAGTGGGACGGCGAGGGTCGCGGCCTGCACGCCTCGGAGTTCGCCCCGCTGTCCGGCGACACCCGCCTGCTGGTAGGGCACGAGCGCCGGGGCCGCGAGGAGCTGCTGATCTGGGACGTCGCGGCCGACACCGAGACCGAGATCGTGCTCGACCTGCCCGGCGACGTGTCGGCCGGCTGGTACCCCGACGGGACGGCGCTGCTGGTCGGCCACGACCACGCCGCCCGCACCGAGCTGTACCGGTACGACCTGGCCAGTGGCGCGCTGGAGAAGCTGGACACCCCGACCGGCGTCGTCCGGGGCGCGACCGCCCGGCCCGACGGCACCGTGGAGCTGGCCTGGTCCAACGCCGAGCTGCCGCCGGTGATCCGCCGCGCCGACGGGCCCGTCGTGCTGTCAGTGAGCGAGGAGGAGCCACCGGCCGCCTATCCGGTCGAGGACCGCTGGGTGGCCGGCCCGGGCGGCGACGTGCACGCGCTGCTGGTGCGGCCGGCCGGCGAGGGCCCGTACGCGACGGCGTTCCTCGTGCACGGCGGGCCGGAGGCGGCCGACGACGACTCGTACCGCGCGCGCCGCGCGGCCTACGTGGATGCGGGCTACGCCGTGGTGCACGTGAACTACCGGGGGTCCACCGGCTACGGCTCCGCCTGGCGTGACGCGCTCACCGGCCGTCCCGGGCTGACCGAGCTGGAGGACATCGGCGCGGTCTACGACGCGCTGGTCGCCGAGGGCGTGGTCGACCCGGCCCGGGCGCTGCTGACCGGCGGCTCGTGGGGCGGCTTCCTCACCCTGCTCGGGCTCGGCACCCAGCCCGAGCGCTGGGCGGCCGGCATCGCGGAGGTGCCGGTGGCCGACTACCTGGCCGCCTACGAGGACGAGATGGAGGGTCTGCGCGCCTACGACCGCGCGCTGTTCGGCGGCTCACCGGAGGAGGTGCGCGACGTCTACGTGCGCTCGTCGCCGATCACCTACGTCGACGCCGTCGCGGCGCCGGTGCTCGTGGTCGCGGGCGCGAACGACCCGCGCTGCCCGATCCGGCAGATCGACAACTACCTGACCCGCCTGGACGAGCTGGGCAAGGACCACGAGGTGTACCGGTTCGACGCCGGCCACGGCTCGCTGGTCATCGAGGAGACGATCCGCCAGGTCGAGGTCGCGCTCGCCTTCGCGCTGAGGCACGTGCGCCCGTGATCATGGAGTTGTTGCCACCGACACGCGCAGGCACGCCGTCGTGGGCGGCAACAACTCCATGATCGGCGAAGCGCGGGCGTGACCCTCCCCCCATCGAGGGGTGCCGACGGCCGCCCGGGCCCCCTCCGGTCCGGACAGCGGAGCTCCGGCGCCCGCGTCCGGGGTGGGCGGGAGCACCGGCGCCGGAACCGAGGCCACCGGAGGCGAGAGCGCCGGGAGCCGGAGCACGTCGGCCCCGGGCCGGGACACGGTCCGGCCGTCCGCACCGGAGGCGGCCCGCGACCATCCGCGCCTCCCCGCCCGGGAGGCCCCGGTGGCGCGTCCGGAGACGGGCAGGCCGCCCGTCACGGGCGGGCCACCCGCGACCACCCCGGCGCGACCGGTCGCTCCCAGGGGCACAGCCCCGGCAGGGACGGCGCAGACCGAGGACGCACCTGCGACCGCCGACTACGCCACGTCAGCCGTGATCATCGAGTTGTTGCCGCCGACACGCGCCGACATGCCACGCCGGCCGGCGACAACTCGATGATCAGCGGGCGGCGGCGATAAGCTCCGCGATCTGGACGGTGTTGAGCGCCGCACCCTTCCGCAGGTTGTCGTTGCTGACGAACAGCACCAGACCGCGGCCGCCGTCGACGCTCTGGTCCTGGCGGATGCGGCCGACGTAGCTCGGGTCGCGGCCCGCGGCCTGCAGCGGGTTCGGGACGTCGGAGAGCTCCACGCCGGGCGCCGCCGCGAGCAGCTCGGTGGCCCGCTCGACCGAGATCGGCCGCTCGAACTCGACGTTCAGCGACAGCGAGTGGCCGGTGAACACCGGCACGCGCACGCAGGTGCCCGAGACCCGGAGGTCGGGCAGGCCGAGGATCTTGCGGCTCTCGTTGCGGAGCTTCTGCTCCTCGTCGGTCTCGAACGTGCCGTCGTCGACGACCGAGCCGGCCATCGGCAGCACGTTGAAGGCGATGGGCGCGACGTACTTCACCGGGTCGGGGAAGGCCACCGCGGTGCCGTCGTGGGTCAGCTCGTCGGCCTTGTCGACGACGGCCTTCGCCTGCCCGTGCAGCTCCTCGACGCCGGCGACCCCGCTGCCCGAGACCGCCTGGTAGGTGCTGGCGACGATGCGGACCAGGCCGGCCTCGTCGTGCAGGGGCTTGAGCACCGGCATCGCGGCCATGGTGGTGCAGTTCGGGTTGGCGATGATCCGGCCGTGCGCCCGGTCGATGTCACCGGGGTTGACCTCGCTGACGACCAGCGGGATCTCCGGGTCGCGCCGGAAGGCCGAGCTGTTGTCGATCACCGTGACGCCGGCGGCGGCGAACCGCGGCGCCTGGGCGCGGGAGGTGGTCGCACCGGCGGAGAAGATCGCGATGTCCAGCCCGGCCGGGTCGGCCGTGGCGGCGTCCTCGACGGTGATCTCCCCGCCCGCCCAGGGCAGCGTCGAGCCCGCCGAGCGGGCCGAGGCGAAGAAGCGCAGCTCGGCGAGCGGGAAGTCCCGCTCGGCGAGGATGTCGCGCACGACCCGGCCCACCTGGCCGGTCGCGCCGACGATGCCGACCCGCAGGCCGCTGTCGCTGAACGAGCTCATCGTCCGGTCCCTCCGTAGACGACGGCCTCGACGTCGGAGCCGAGGTCGAACGCGTCGTGCACCGCGCGGACGGCGATGTCGACGTCGGTGTCGCGGCAGACCACGGAGATGCGGATCTCCGAGGTGCTGATGAGCTCGAGGTTCACGCCGGCGTCGGCCAGGGCGCCGAAGAACTTGGCCGAGACGCCCGGGTGCGACCGCATGCCGGCGCCGACCAGCGACACCTTGCCGATGTGCTGGTCGAAGCTCACGTCGGTGTAACCCACCGTGTGCTTGACCCGTTCCAGCGCCGCCAGGGCCGTCGGGCCGTCGCTCTTGGGCAGGGTGAAGGAGATGTCGGCGAGCTTGCTGGCCTCGGCCGACACGTTCTGCACGATCATGTCGATGTTGACCTCGGCGTCGGCGAGGACGCGGAAGAGCTGGGCGGCCTCACCCGGCCGGTCCGGCACCCCGAAGACGGTGATCTTGCCCTCGGAGCGGTCGTGCGCGACGCCCGTGATGATCGCCTGTTCCACCGGGAGGTCCTCCATCGAGCCGGACACGATCGTGCCGGGGAGCTGTGAGTAGGAGCTGCGGACGTGCACGGGGATGCCGTAGCGGCGGGCGTACTCGACGCAGCGGAGCATGAGCACCTTGGCCCCGGACGCGGCCAGCTCGAGCATCTCCTCGTAGGTGATGGTGTCGAGCCGCTGGGCGTTGGGGACGATGCGCGGGTCGGCGGTGAAGACGCCGTCGACGTCGGTGTAGATCTCGCAGACGTCGGCGTTCAGGGCGGCGGCGACGGCGACGGCGGTCGTGTCCGAGCCACCGCGGCCGAGCGTGGTGATGTCCTTGGTGTCCTGGCTGACGCCCTGGAACCCGGCGACGATGACGATCGACCCGTCGTCCAGCGCCGAGCGCAGCCGGCCGGGCGTGACGTCGATGATCCGGGCCTTGCCGTGGCTGCCGGTGGTGATGACGCCGGCCTGGGAACCGGTGAAGGAGCGGGCCTCGTAGCCGTGCGTGGAGATGGCGATGGCCAGCAGCGCCATCGAGATCCGCTCGCCGGCGGTGAGCAGCATGTCGAGCTCGCGACCCGGTGGCTCGTCGGTGATCTGACCGGCCAGGTCGAGCAGCTCGTCGGTGCTGTCGCCCATGGCGGACACGACGACGACGACGTCGTCACCGTTCTTCTTGGCGGCGACGATCCGCTCGGCGACACGCTTCATGTGTGCTGCGGAGGCGACGGAGGAGCCGCCGTACTTCTGGACGACGAGGGCCACGGGTCCACAGGCTACCGGCGTGTCCTGCGTCGCCGTCGGTTGCATCCGACCGGCCGCTCCGATGTGATCATGGGATGGACGAACCGGAACGGTGGTTGCTGCGCGCCGACGAGCGCGGCAACCCGGCATCCGACCTGGAGGCGTGGAGCGAGGGCAACCTCGTCGAGCCCCTCGTGCACGGGGCGGCCTACTTCGACCGGCTGATCGACGTGGTCGACGGCCTGGGACCCGGGGACTACGTCTACTTCACCGACTGGCGGGGCGATCCCGACGAGCGGCTGCGCCCCGACGGGCCGACGGTCGCCGAGCTCTTCGTGCGCGCGCTGGACCGCGGCGTCACCGTCCGCGGCCTGGTGTGGCGCTCCCACATGGACCGGATGCAGTTCAGCAAGGAGCAGAACCGGGCGCTCGACCGCGAGATCGAGAAGGCCGGTGGGCGGGTGGTCCTCGACCAGCGGGTCCGCTGGGCGGGCTCGCACCACCAGAAGTTCGTCGTCGCCCGGCACCGCGACGCCCCCGAGCGGGACGTCGCCTTCGTCGGCGGCATCGACCTGTGCCACGGCCGCCGGGACGACGCCCTGCACGACGGCGATCCCCAGCCGGTGCCGATGGCCAGCCTGTACGGGGACCGCCCGGCGTGGCACGACGTCCAGGCGCAGATCAGGGGCCCCGCGGTCGCCGCGGTCGAGCAGGTCTTCTGCGAGCGCTGGAACGACCCCACCAGCCCGCTGGCCCACAACCCGATCGCCTGGGTGCGCGGCAAGCTCGACGGCGCCCGGCTGAACCCCGAGCCGCTGCCGGACCCGCTGCCGCCCCCACCGGCATGCGGGCCGCACCGGGTGCAGCTGCTGCGGACCTACGCGAACATCCGGGCGTCCTACGAGTTCGCACCGGACGGCGAGCGCTCGGTGGCCCGCGGGTACCGGAAGGCGGTCCAGCAGGCGCGCCGCCTGGTCTACATCGAGGACCAGTACCTGTGGTCGTCCGACGTCGCCGAGCTCTTCTGCGCAGCGCTCGAGAACAACCCGGACCTGCACCTGGTCGCGGTCGTCCCGCGCGCGCCCGACCACGAGGGCAGGTTCTCCGAGATCCCGCAGTACATCGGGCACCGGCAGGCCATCGAGCTGTGCCTGCAGGCCGGGCCCGGGAGGGTGCACGTCTTCGACGTGGAGAACCCGGCGGGGATGCCCGTCTACGTCCACGCCAAGGTCTGCGTGATCGACGACGTCTGGGCCTCCATCGGCAGCGACAACTTCAACCGGCGCTCCTGGACCCACGACAGCGAGCTCTCCGCGGCAGTCCTCGACACCACCCGGGACCCGCGGGAGCCCCGGGATCCCGGTGGCCGCGGGGAGGGGGCCCGCACCTTCGCCCGGGACCTGCGGCTCCGGCTGGCCCGGGAGCACCTCGACCTCGATCCGGACGGCAGCCAGGACGACCAGGTGCTGGCGCCCGACCGGTTCATCGCCGCCGTCGAGGAGTCGGCCGCGGCGCTCGAGGCCTGGCACGAGAACGGCCGCCCCGGACGGCGTCCCCCCGGCCGGCTGCGACCGCACCAGCCGGTGAAGCTGTCGTGGCTGACCAAGCTGTGGGCGACGCCGCTGTACCGGATGGTCGTCGACCCGGACGGCCGCCCCCTCCGCCTGCGCCTCCGCAAGGAGTTCTGAGGTCGCCGGCCTGCCGGTGACTCCCCGGGAAGTCCGGGCAGGTCCGCCGCGCACCGGGTGCCGGGCGGGGGCAGGGAGCGGGACCGGCGCAGCTCTCCAGGGATCGATGGCCGTCGGGCTGGGCAGAGCCCTGTCATGAGCGACTCCGGTGCGACGCAGACGCAGGACGCCACGCTGCTGCGGGCAGGGCGACGGGCATGGGCAGCGCTCGGGCTCGTCGGCGTCGTGGCGCTGGTCTACCTCCTGCTGCGGGAGGTGAGCACCATCGCGACGCCGCTGGCCGTGGCGCTGTTCCCGGCCGCCGTCCTCTGGCCGCCGGCGGCATGGCTCAAGCGGCGGGGGCTGCCCGGGGCGCTGGCGTCGCTGCTGCTGATCCTCGCGATGTTCGGGCTGATCGGGCTCGCCCTCTGGTTCGTGGTGCCCCAGTTCCTCGACCAGCTCCCCGAGGTCGGCGACAGCATCGAACGCGCCCTCGCCGACCTCGAGGACGCGCTCGCCGACGCCCCGGTGTCCCTGCCGTTCGACATCGGGGACGGCGGACTGGCTGCGGTCGCCGAGCAGGCAGTCGATGCCTTCGGGGGCGGGGCCGAGTCGACCGTCGGGCAGGGCATGGACCTCGTGGCGCGGGTGACCGACCTCGGGACGTCGCTCCTGATCTTCCTGGTGGCGCTGTTCTTCTACCTGCGGGACGGCGACCGGATCTGGGCGGGCGTGACCAGCCTGCTGCCCCGCCCCACCCGCCGGCACGTCCGCCGCGTGTCCGGTCAGGTCGGCTGGACGCTGGGCGCGTACTTCCGGGCGCAGATGGTCGTGGCACTGGTGGACGCGGTGGGTATCGGGATCGGCCTGGTGCTGCTCGACGTACCCCTGGCGCTGCCCCTGGCCCTGCTGGTGTTCTTCGGGGGGTTCTTCCCCATCGTGGGGGCCTTCGCCTCCGGCCTCGTCGCCGTGCTGGTGGCCCTCGCCGACCAGGGGCTGGGGACGGCGCTGCTCGTGCTGGGTCTCGTGGTGCTGGTCCAGCAGGCCGAGGGGAACCTCCTCGAGCCGCTCATCCTGAGTCCGGTGCTCCGGATGCACCCGTTCGCGATCATCCTCGCGGTCTCCGCCGGGGCGGTCACCTACGGCGTGCTGGGCGCCTTCCTCGCCGTGCCGGTGGCGGCGTCCGCCGCGCGGGTCGTCGACTACGTGCGCGGGCGCCGGCCGGCGGCGGGCCCCGGCTCCGATCCCGACGACGGGCATCCCGCGTGGGGCGTGGACGACGAGGAGGACAAGGAGGACGGGGAGGACGACGCGCACGAGGCACCGGCCGACGGCGGTGACCGCCCCGGGGAGCAGGCGGCCGGCGAAGGCGCCGCCCGTGCGCAGGGGTGAGACTCCCGTGGCCATCTCCTCCGCCCCGGCCGGGCGCCACGCGGCTCCTCCCGGTCGCACTCCTGCGCCCGCCACCATGGCGCTGCTACCGTGAGGCGGTGCGCGGCAGCCTCCTGCTTACCCGCCGCGGCGAGGCCCTCTCCTAGGTCGGCCCCCTCGCCGCGGTGTCCCGCCGTGACCGCCCCCCGGCGTCTGCTGACCGCCCCACCGGAGCTGAGTCCAGCCCGCGCCAGAGGAGCCCTTCCGTGAACGAGCAGCACCCGCACGTACGCCATCCGCAGCAGCCCTCGCGGATGCCGATCCACCGCTACGCGCCCTTCACCCCCGTCGTCCTGGCCGACCGCACGTGGCCCGACACGGTCACCACGCAGGCCCCGCGCTGGTGCGCGGTCGACCTGCGCGACGGCAACCAGGCCCTGATCGACCCGATGACCCCCGACCGCAAGCGGCGCATGTTCCAGCTGCTGGTCGACATGGGCTACAAGGAGATCGAGGTCGGCTTCCCCGCGGCCAGCCAGACCGACTTCGACTTCGTCCGGCAGCTCATCGAGGACGACCTGGTCCCCGACGACGTCACCATCCAGGTGCTCACCCAGGCCCGGGACGAGCTGATCGAGCGGACGTTCGAGTCCCTGCGCGGGGCGAAGCAGGCGATCGTGCACCTGTACAACTCGACCAGCACCCTGCAGCGCCGGGTCGTCTTCGACTCCGACCGCGCCGGGATCATCGACATCGCCGTGCACGGCGCCCGGGTGGTGCGGAAGTTCGCCGAGCAGATGGGCGACACCGACATCCGCTTCGAGTACTCCCCCGAGTCCTTCACCGGCACCGAGCTCGACTTCGCCGTGGAGATCTGCGACGCCGTCACCGACGTCTGGGAGCCCACCCCCGACCGGCCGACGATCCTCAACCTGCCGGCGACGGTGGAGATGGCCGAGCCGACCGTCTACGCCGACCAGATCGAGTGGATGCACCGCAACCTGGGCCGGCGGGACTCCGTCGTCCTGTCCCTGCACCCGCACAACGACCGGGGCACCGCCGTGGCCGCCGCCGAGCTGGGCTACCGCGCCGGCGCCGACCGCATCGAGGGCTGCCTGTTCGGCAACGGCGAGCGCACCGGCAACGTCGACCTGGTCACCCTCGGCCTGAACCTGTTCAGCCAGGGCATCGACCCGCAGATCGACTTCTCCGACATCGATGAGATCCGCCGCACCGTCGAGTACTGCAACCAGCTGGGCGTCCACGAGCGGCACCCCTACGGCGGCGACCTGGTCTACACCGCCTTCTCCGGCTCCCACCAGGACGCGATCAACAAGGGCTTCAAGGCCCTCGAGGCCGATGCGGCCGCTGCCGGCACCACCGTCGACCGGATGCCGTGGGCCGTGCCGTACCTGCCCATCGACCCCAAGGACGTCGGCCGCACGTACGAGGCCGTCATCCGGGTGAACAGCCAGTCCGGCAAGGGCGGCGTCGCCTACATCATGAAGACCGAGAACCACCTCGACCTGCCCCGGCGGCTGCAGATCGAGTTCAGCGCCGTCATCCAGCAGCACACCGACGACGAGGGTGGCGAGGTCACCGCCGGGCAGATGTGGGCGGCGTTCTCGAGCGAGTACCTGCCCGACCCGGACGCCCCGTGGGGTCGCTTCGGGCTGGCCGGCCACCGGCACACCGCCAACGGGGACCAGTCCGACGAGATGGTCGTGGAGCTGGTCGACGCCGGGGTGCCCGTGACCCTCGAGGGCCGCGGCAACGGGCCGATCGCCGCGTTCGTCGACGCCCTGCACAGCGTCGACGTCGACGTCCGGGTGCTCGACTACGCCGAGCACGCCCTGTCCGCCGGTGGTGACGCCCGCGCCGCCGCCTACGTCGAGTGCGCCGTCGGCGACCGCATCCTGTGGGGCGTGGGCATCGACGCCAACATCGTCACCGCGTCGCTCCGGGCGATCGTCTCGGCGGTCAACCGCGCCCAGCGCTGACCCGGGGGCGGGGCGCGCCGACTCAGCGCGCCTCGTCCTCCCGCCGGCTCTCCACCAGCGCGCGGCCCGGCTCCTCGGGCGGCGCGTCCGCCGGCTCGTCACCGCGGTACACCTGATCCTGGCGCACGCCGGTGCGCAGCTCGTCCACCAGCAGCCGGTCGCGGCGCACGTGCCGACGCCGGTAGGCGACCCGGCTGATCATGTGCGCGCTCACCGGTGCGGTCAGCATCTGGAACACCGCGACGAGCAGCAGCATCCAGGTGGCCGACCAGCCCTGCAGCCGGATCGCGGCCCCGACCATGATCAGCAGCACGCCGAGGACCTGCGGCTTGGTTCCGGCGTGCATCCGGGTGAGGACGTCGGGGAAGCGCACCAGGCCCAGCCCGGCGGTCAGGCACAGGAGGGCACCGAGCAGCAGGAAGGCGACGGCCACGACGTCGGCCACCGTGCGCAGGTCGTTCATCTGTCGGCCTCCAGGCTCCGGGCGATCCGTTCCTCGGCCGCCTCGGGCAGGCCGACGTCCTGGCCGTCTCCCGTGGAGCGGATCAGCATGCCGCCGATGTACCGGGCCACCGACACCGATCCGACGAAGGCCAGCAGCGAGACGACCACGAGCACCGGGACCACCGTCGGGTCCCGCTGCAGCCCGGCGTGGACGGCGAGCCCGGCGGCGATGATGACCAGCAGGGTGTCGGTGGCCACCACGCGGTCCAGCAGCGACGGGCCGATGCCCAGGCGGATCAGCGAGAGCAGCGCCCCGATGCCGAGCATCCCGTAGGCGAGCCAGAAGACCACGATCACGGCGTCCTCCTCCCCTCGCCGACGACGGCCGCTCCTGGCCCGCGGTCCAGCGCGGCGATCTCGTCGGGGGAACCGAAGGCGCGCACCACCCGGTCCTCCTGGGCGAGGACGGCCTCGCGTTGGCTCTCCACGTCCGCCTCGTCGCGCACGTGCAGCACGTGCACCGCGATCGTGCGCTCGTCGCGGTCCATGTCGATCACCATCGACCCGGGCACGAGCGTCAGCGACTCGGACAGGATGGTCAGCAGCAGGTCCGAGTCGGTGCGCAGCTGCACGGTGATGATCGCGCTCCGGTCGATGCCGCTGGGCCGGACGGTCTGCCACGCCACCAGCGCGCCCGAGCTGACCAGGTCCGACACGAAGTGACCGAGGAACAGCGCCAGGCCGACCGGCCGCACACGGGTGCCACCGACCACCGGCGGCAGGGGCAGCAGCAGCGTTACCGCGAGCGCGACCACCAGACCACCGAGCAGGTTGGCCCACGACCACGTGCCCCAGAGCAGGTTCCAGACCAGCACCAGCCAGACCAGCAGCGGCAGCTGGTGCCGCAGCCGGTGCCCGGTGCCCGGTGCAAGGCTCTCGCTCACGGCACGTCCTCCCCGCCGAAGACCGCGGTGATGTAGGGCCCCCGGTCCAGCAGATCCCCCGCCGCCCGCTCGGCGATCCCGTACAGCGGCCCCGCGAGCCCGGTCAGGGCGACCGTCACCGCCACCATCACGGCCGCGGAGCCCACCATCACCCGCGGCAGCGGGCGCAGCGAGGGCCCGCGCGGGTCGTCCTGGCCGAGCCCGTCGGTGACCGGTGAGGTCGCCGTGGCGACAGCGGTGTGCCGCTCCCAGGCCGCCCGCCGGGCCTCGGCGCGGCCGCCGACGACGGCACCGACCGGCTCCTCGTCGTCGGCGGTCTCCTTCTCCCCCACCGGCTGGGTCTGCTTGGCGGGATCCGGCGGGGGCGCGGGGGCGAGTTCGGGCCCGGAGTCCTCCGCGGCGGCCTCGAACGTGTCGTCCTCCGGCGACTGCGCCGGCGGCCGCCAGAAGGCGCGGCTCCACACCCGTGACATGGCGAGCAGGGTCAGCAGGCTGGTCACCGCACCCGCGGCCACCAGGACGACGGGCAGCCACCCGCCGTCGGCGACGCCGGCCTCGAGCAGCCCCAGCTTCCCGATGAACCCGGACAGCGGCGGGATGCCGGCGAGGTTCATCGCCGGGACGAAGAACAGGATCGCCAGCAGCGGGGACGCCGTCGCCAGCCCGCCCAGCCGGTCCACGGCCATCGACCCGCCCTGCCGCTCCACGAGCCCCGCGACGAGGAAGAGCGTCGTCTGGATGGCGATGTGGTGGACGACGTAGAAGATCGCCCCGGCCAGCCCCATCTGCGAGGCCAGCGAGATCCCGAAGATCATGTAGCCGATGTGGCTGACCAGCGTGAAGGACAGGATCCGGCGGATGTCGGTCTGCGCGACCGCGCCCAGGATGCCGATCACCATGGTCGCCAGCGCCGCCCACATCAGCACCTGGTCCAGCGCGCCGCCGGGGAACAGCAGGGTCTGCGTGCGGATGACCGCGTAGACGCCGACCTTGGTGAGCAGGCCGGCGAACACCGCGGTGACCGGAGCGGGGGCGGTCGGGTAGCTGTCGGGCAGCCACGCCGACAGCGGGAAGACCGCGGCCTTGATGCAGAACGCGATGAGCAGCATCGACTGCAGCAGCAGCTGGGTGCCGTCGGGCAGCTCCTGGAGGCGCACGGCCAGCTGGGCCATGTTCACCGTGCCGGTGGCGGCGTACACCAGCGCGATCGCGGCCAGGAACAGCAGCGAGCTGAGCAGGCTCACGATGATGTAGGTGATGCCCGCCCGGATGCGGGGGGCGGACCCGCCCAGGGTCAGCAGCACGTAGCTGGCGGTCAGCAGGATCTCGAAGCCGACGTAGAGGTTGAACAGGTCGCCGGCCAGGAAGGCGTTGGCGACGCCGGCGATCAGCACCAGGAACGTCGGGTGGAAGATCGAGATCGGCGTCTCCTCGTCGCCGTCGGCCGCACCCTGGCCCACGGCGAAGATCAGCACCCCGAGCGCCACGGTGGCGGCGACCACGAGCATCAGCGCCGACAGCCGGTCGACCACCAGCACGATGCCCAGCGGCACCGGCCAGCCCCCGACCGAGACTGCGTCGGCGCCGTCGGCGTCGGCCAGCAGGAGCAGCGCGACCGACACGGCGAGCACCGAGCTCAGCACCAGGACGCTGAGCAGCCGCTGGACGTGCGGGTGCCGGCCGCCGACCAGCAGCGCCGCCGCGGCACCGAGCAGCGGCAGCAGCACCGGCAGCGGCGTGAGGACGCTGATCACCGTCGCCTCCGCCGTGTCGGGAGCAGGTCGACGTCGTCGGAGGGGATGCCGGAGTAGTGCCGTGCCAAGCCGCGCTCCACGTCGTCGTCGTCCGCGTCGGCCGCGAAGGTGTCCGCGTGCATGGCGGACCGGTCCTCGGGGGCCAGGTGGTCGGGGTCGATCTCGTCGGCGTCGGTGGCCGACCGGCTGGCGACGCGGCGGTCCTCCTCGTCGACCTCGATCACCTCCTGCCGCACCAGCCGCCAGGACCGGTAGATGAGCGCCAGCAGGAACGCCGCGATCCCGAAGGTGATCACGATGGCGGTCAGGATCAGCGCCTGCGGCAACGGATCGCTCATCTCCTCCGGCTCGGCGTACCCCAGGATCGGCGCGAGGCCGGCCGGCCCCCCGGCGGAGAGCAGGAGCAGGTTGGTCGCGTTGCCCAGCAGCAGGAAACCCAGCAGGACGCGGGTGAGGCTGCGGTCGAGCAGCAGGTAGACGCCGGCCGCGTAGAGGCCGCCGATGATCACCGGCAGGACGACGGTGGGGGTCATCGGGCGATCACCTCCCCGGGTGCGCTGTCGATCGGGTCGTCCTCGTCGGCCTGGCGGTCCAGCTCGGCCCCGAGGCTGCGCAGGATGTCGAGCACCAGCCCGACGACGATCAGGTAGACGCCGATGTCGAAGAACAGCGAGGTGACCAGCTTGACGTCGCCGAGCACGGGCAGCACGGTCTCCAGGATCGCCGTCTCCAGCACTTCGGCGCCCAGCGCCAGCCCGACGACGCCGGTGCCGCCCGCGAACAGCAGCCCGAGGCCGAGCAGCAGGCCCGGGTCGACCGGGGCGGCCTCACCGAGCTCGTAGCGACCGCCGGCGAGGTAGCGGAGCACCAGCGCGAGGCCGGCGACGAGCCCGCCGGCGAACCCTCCGCCGGGCTCGTTGTGGCCGCTGAACAGCAGGAAGACGGAGAAGACCAGGATGGTGTGGAACAGGATCCTGGTGACCACCTCGAGGATCACCGACCGCCGCTCGGGTGCCAGCGCCGCCGTCGCGGCCAGCCACTGGCCCTGGGGGGCCCGCCGGGAGGAGCGCTCCTGCCGGGCCAGCTGGACCGGGTCCATCCGGTCCACCGCGCCGGTCCGCCGGCGCAGGAACACCAGGCTGGCCACGCCCGTGGCCGCGACCACCACCAGCGAGATCTCGCCCAGGGTGTCCCAGGCGCGGATGTCGACCAGCGTCACGTTCACCACGTTCTGGCCGCCGCCGAGCTCGTAGGCGGCGTCGGGGTAGGCCACCGACACCGGGGTCGCGGTGCGCGCGCTCATCGCCACCGCGCCCGCCGCCGCCATGAGCGCACCGACCGCCACCGCCAGCACGCTGCGGAAGGCGCGCTCGCGGGGCAGGTGCCGCTCGGTGATGTCCTTGGGCAGCTTGCGCAGCACGAGCACGAAGACCACGAGGGTGAGCGTCTCGACGAGGAACTGGGTGAGGGCCAGATCGGGGGCTCCCTGGAGCGCGAACAGCACGGCGAGGCCGTAGCCGGTGACGCCCACGACGAGGACGGCGGACAGCCGCTGCCGGATGCGCAGCGCGAGCACCGCGGAGATCAGCACGACCGCGCCCACCAGGGCCTGGATGGGGCTGTCCCAGGCCCGCCACTCCCCCGGCCACGGCGCCTGGAACAGCAGCACCGACCCGGGGAGGGCGAGCACGACCACCAGGATGGTGCCGAGGTAGGCCGGCAGCGAGCCGCGCTGCGTCGTCCCGGTGACGAGGACGGCGAGGCGGTCGAGGGCCTGCAGGGTGTTCCAGTAGCCCTCGTCCGCCGACGCGCCGACGGCCAGCCGGCGCTGGGTGCGGAAGACCGTGCGCCGCGCCAGGAAGAGCAGCGCGCCGCCGGCGACGGTGAGCGCCGACAGCAGCAGGGCCGGCTGCAGCCCGTGCCACAACGCGAGCTTCTCCACCTCCGGCACCAGCAGCGGCAGGGTGTCGGCGTAGCCGGCGACCAGCGGCTCCAGCAGCGGGCTGAACGGCCCGGCGAGCAGGCCGACCAGGGCCAGCACCGCGGGAGCGGTGAGGAAGAGCGGGCTCGGGGGGTGGATCAGCTGGGTGTCGGCGCACCCGGGCTTACGGGCGAAGGCCCCCCAGAGGAACCGCGCGGTGTACCCGGCGGTGAGGACCGAGCCCAGCACCAGTCCGACCAGGACGACGACGGCGGCGGTGCGGTCGGGCAGACCGCCCTCCCAGAGCGCGGTGAACGCCGCCTCCTTGCCCACGAAGCCGAGCAGCGGCGGCAGCCCGGCCATGGAGGCCGCGGCGAGGGTGCCGATGACGGCGAGGGCCGGCAGCCGGCGGCCGAGCCCGGACAGGGTCCGCAGGTCGCGGGTGCCGGTGGCGTGGTCGATGACGCCCACGGTGAGGAAGAGCGTCGACTTGAACAGGGCGTGGGCGAGCGTCATGGCCAGCCCGGCGGCGGCCAGCTCCCGGCTGCCCGACCCCACCAGCGTCATGAGGAAGCCCAGCTGGCTCACCGTGCCGAAGGCCAGCAGCAGCTTGATGTCGTTCTGCCGCAGGGACCGGTAGCCGCCGACGAGCATCGTCGCGACGCCCAGCCCCAGCACGACCGGCCGCCAGCCCGGGACATCGGCGAACCCCGGGGCCAGCCGGGCCACCAGGTAGATGCCGGCCTTCACCATCGCCGCGGCGTGCAGGTAGGCGCTGACCGGGGTGGGCGCCTCCATGGCGGCGGGCAGCCAGAAGTGGAACGGGATCATCGCCGACTTGGTCACCGCGCCCGCGATGACCAGCATCGTCCCGGCGACCAGGAAGGGACCGCTGCCCGGATCGGCGACCACCTCCGACAGCCGGTAGCTGCCGCTGGTCTCGCCCAGCATGATCAGGCCGACGAACATGGCCAGTCCGCCGGCAGTGGTGAGGAGCAGCGCCTGGCCGGCTGCGCGCCGGGCCGCCAGCTTGGTGCCTGCTCCGCCGATGAGCAGGAAGGAGAAGACGGTGGTGAGCTCCCAGAACACGTAGAGCACCAGCAGGTCGTCGGCCAGGACCAGCCCGAGCATGGAGCCCGCGAACGCGGTGAGGTTGCCGGCGAAGCGGGCGCTCCCCTCGTCGTCGGCCTCGAAGTAGCGCGCGCAGTAGAGCATCACCAGCGCGCCCACGCCGGTGACCAGCAGCGCGAAGGTCAGCGACAGCGCGTCCAGCCGGAGGGCGACCTCGAGGTCCAGGGAAGGGACCCACGGGACGGTCTCGGTGACGACGCCGCCGTCGGTGACCCTCGCGAGCCGGGTGAGCACCCACCCGAAGGCGGCGGCGGGGACCAGCGCCAGCGCCAGGAAGGCGTCCCGCCCCCACCGTCGCACGAGCACGGGCGCCAGGACGGCGGCGACCAGGTGGAGGAGCAGCAGCGCGAGCACGGGTCTCCGGGAGTCATGGGTGGGCTCGGGGACGACCACAGACGTCGGAGGACACCGGCGGTACCCCAGGTTACCGCCACCGGCTCACCGCCCGCCTGGCGTGACCAGCCCGCTCTCGTAGGCGAACGCGACCGCCTGCACGCGGTCGCGCAGGCCGAGCTTGAGCAGGATCCGGCTCACGTGCGTCTTGACCGTCGCCTCCCCCAGGTACAGCCGCGCGGCGATCTCGGCATTGGACAGCCCGGCCGCGACCAGGGCCAGGACGTCGGTCTCCCGCTCGGTGAGCCCGGCCAGCGCGGCGGCCCGGGCCGGGTCGGGGGACGGGACCGCGGCATAGCTCTCGATGACCCGCAGCGTCACGGCCGGATCGAGCAGGCCCCGGCCCGCCGCGACCGTGCGGACGGCGGTGACGAGGTCCTCGGGCGGCGCGACCGCGCGGAGGCGAGCGCGGCCGTCTGACCCCCGCCACGATCAGGTGACCTGATCGTCGAGCGTCCTCCCTCACCGTGCACCGTGAGGGAGGACGCTCCGCGGTGAGGGTGGACGCCGTGACGGGGACCGACGCCGTACCGGAGACGGGCGGGTCAGCCGTCGGCGAGCTCCGAGGCGGCCAGCCAGGCCTCTTCGACCTCGTCCTTCTCCGCCTGCAGCGCCTTCAGCTGGGCGTCGAGCTCGGCAGCCTTCGCGTAGTCGGCTGCGGCGTCGGCGAGTTGCGCGTGCAGCTTCTTCTCGTCGGCGTCCAGCTTGAGCATCCGGCGCTCGAGCCGGCCGACCTCCTTCTTCGCCGCCCGCGCCTCGGCGGCCGAGACGGCCGGGCCCGCGGTCGACGGAGCCCCGACCGGACGTGTGCCCCCGCTGCCGGCCGCCGTGGTGAGCGGAGCACCGCCCGCGGCCCGGCGGCGCAGGTACTCGTCCACCCCACCGGGCAGCTCGGCGAGCGAGCCGTCCCCCAGTAGCGCGACGACCTTGTCGCAGACCCGGTCCACGAAGTACCGGTCGTGGCTGACCACGAGCACCGTGCCCGGGAAGCTGTCGAGCAGGTCCTCCAGCGCGGTGAGGGTGTCGATGTCCAGGTCGTTGGTGGGCTCGTCCAGCACCAGCACGTTCGGCTCGGCCATGAGCAGCCGGAGCAGCTGCAGCCGGCGCCGCTCACCACCGGAGAGGTCTCCCACCGGCGTCCACTGCCGGTTGGCCGCGAAGCCGAACCGCTCGGCCAGCGTGGACGCGGAGATCTCCTGGTTGCCGATCCGCGCGATCCGGGCGACGTCCTGCACCGCCTCCAGCACCCGGGCCTTCGGCGGCAGCTCGGTGACGTGCTGCGAGAGGTAGGCCGGTGCCACGGTCTGCCCGACGACGATCGAGCCGGCGTCCGGCTTCGTCTCCCCCACCAGCAGCTTGAGCAGCGACGTCTTGCCGGCGCCGTTCACGCCGACGATGCCGATGCGGTCACCCGGGCCGACGTTCCAGGTGAGGTCCTGGAACAGGGTCCGCGGGCCGTCGTCGGTGGGGACGGCGTAGGCGACGTCCTCCAGCTCGTAGACGGTCTTGCCCAGGCGCCGCGCGGCGAAGCCCTTGAGCGCCATCGCGTCCCGCGCCGGGGGCTCGTCGGCGATGAGCGCCTGCGCGGCCTCGATGCGGAACTTCGGCTTGCTGGTCCGGGCCGGCGGGCCGCGGCGCAGCCAGGCCAGCTCCTTGCGCACCAGGTTCTGCCGCCGCTCCTCGGTGACCGAGGAGATCCGCGCCCGCTCCGCGCGGGCCAGCGTGTAGGCCGAGTAGCCGCCGTCGTAGGCGTGCACGCTGCCGTCGGCGACCTCCCACGTGGTGGTGCAGACCTCGTCGAGGAACCACCGGTCGTGGGTGACGACGACCATCCCGCCCTGCCGGGCCTTCACGTACTCGGCCAGCCAGGCGACGCCCTCGACGTCGAGGTGGTTGGTGGGCTCGTCGAGCACCAGCAGGTCCAGCGGGCGGATCAGCTGAGCGGCCAGCGCGACCCGGCGCCGCTCGCCACCGGACATCGGGGCGACCGGGGCGTCCAGGCCCATCCGGTCCAGCTCCAGGCCCGCGAGCACGCTGCGGACGGCGGGGTCGGCGGCCCACTCGTGCTCGTTGGCGAACATGCTCGTGGGCAGCACGACGTCGCGGACCGTCGTCCCCTCCGGCAGCGTGCCCAGCTGGTCGAGCACGCCCATGGCGAGGTCGCCGCGGCGGGTGACCCGGCCGGAGTCGGGCTCGTCGGTGCCGGTCAGCAGCGAGAGCAGCGTGCTCTTGCCGCCGCCGTTGCGGCCCACGACACCGATCCGCTCGCCCGCGGCGACGCCCAGGGAGACGTCGTCGAGGATCACGGTCGTGCCGTGTGCCTTGTGCACCCGCTCGAGGTTGACCAGGTTCAGGGGTGCGCTCATCGCCGCCCAGTATCCCCGGGCCCCACGGCGGCCGCCGCTAGGGGACGACCACCTCCGTGGAGACCGAGTCGCTGTTGCCGCCGAAGTCCGTGACGGTCAGCTGCGCGTACAGCGGGGTGCCGCTCTCCAGGGGCTCGAAGTCGTACTGCAGGTTCGGCAGGTCGGCGAAGAGTCCGACGTCGGTGGCCGGCTGCCACGACTCGGTGCCGTCGGCGGCCACGACCCGCAGCTTGGGCACGATGATCCCCTCGGGGTCGGTCGTGAGCTCGCCGTACGTGCCGGCCTCCGTGTACGCGTAGTACGTCTCGTTGAGCACGTCACCCGACTCCTGGTCGAACGTGATGGTCAGCGTGACGTCGCGGTACTCCTCGTCCTCGCCCGGCGCGTAGTAGGCCAGGGGGACGTCGATGGTGGCCGACGCGGCGTCCTCGTCCCCCCAGGTGACCGTGAGGTAGGCGTACGAGGTGTCGCTGCCGTCGCTGATCGTCATGGCGGTGAGGTCGTAGCTGCCCAGCACCGTCCCCGAACCGTCGTCCGAGACCTCCGCCTGCTCCTCGCCGAAGAAGGTGACCGACCCGTCCTCGCCCACCTCGCCGTAGCTGATCGAGGACCACACCACGTTGTCCTCGGCCGCCGCGTCGAAGACCGCCTCGAGGTTGAGCCCGTAGTCGTCGAAGTAGGACTCCACCTCGCCGTCGGCCGTCTCGAAGCTGGGCTTCCGGTCCTCCGGGATCGCGGACCCGGCGTCGAAGTAGCTGGACAGGAAGCCGCCCCACGCCTGCGCGCTCTCCACCGAGGCGTAATCGGCGTTCAGCAGGTCCTCGGTCGGCGGGAAGTAGATCGACAGCCCGCTGGCGCCCTGCGCCGCCGGCCCGTTCACCTTGTAGGGGACGGCGTCGTTGATCGCCCGGATCAGCGCATCGGCCTGGTCGGAGACGTCGAGGGCGTCCACGCCGATCTCCGCGGCGAGCAGGCCGAGGTCGGCCATGTGGGTGTCGACCGTGGGGTCGGGGTCGCGGCCGAAGGAGAGCACCTCGGCGCGCTCCCGGCCCACCACGGGGGCCACGTCCGCCGCCCGCTCGCTGAGCGCGTCGCTGAAGTCGGTCACGGCCGAGTCGACGTCGGCCATCTTGTTCAGGTCGACCATGGAGAGGGTGATGTCCGCGCCGGTGCCCTCGGCCTCGGCCTGGGCGGCGAACCCGTCGACGATCGACTTCCCCAGCGTGTCCACGTCCACGGCCGGGTCGTCCGCGGCGACCTGGAAGGCGCGGTAGTCCCAGCCGTGGCCGGGCTCCAGCTCCTGGCTGGCGATCATCCGGTCGGCCAGCGGCGCCATCATGCTGGCCGTCTCGTACGTGGCCATCAGGCAGGCGTCGAAGCCGAGCAGGTCCAGCTTGTCCAGGCCGGCCTGCTCCAGGCCGTCGCTGATGCCGCCGCGCAGCTCCTCGAGGGACAGCACGCTGTGGTCGGAGCCCTCGTCCCCGCCGACGCCCGGCCAGGCGGCGCCGTGGTTGCTGATGACCAGCGCGTACTTCTCGGCGGGGTGGTCGGCGATGCCCTGGGCGATGAACTCGGCCAGCGGCGCGGGGTCACCGGTGTCCACGTCGCCGAGCTCCTCGAGCTCCTCGGCGCTGCCCTGGCCGATGGAGACGTACTTGGCGCCCACCCAGTCGTCGATGCCCAGCAGCGGGTCGCTGCTGTAGTCCTCGGCGCGGTCGACCATCGCCGCGACCTGCAGGTTCTCGTTCGACCCGACCTCGGCGAACTCCGCGAGGTCGGCGAGCAGGTAGGGCTCGAGGTCGGTGTCGGCGATCGAGTAGACGAGCACCGTCCAGCCCTCGCCCTCGGCCGCGCGCTCGGTGGCCACCTCCTCGGTCGCCACCTCCTCGGGCTCGCTGGTGCACCCCGCGGCCACCAGCACGCTCGCCGCCACACCCAGGACCGACCACCGACGACGCATGGACCCTCATCCGCTCCGCCCGCGCCGACCGGCCGGGGCACCGCGGCATCCTGGCAGGTCAGCCCCGTGTAGTCACTCCATCCTCGCGCCGCGTGTCGGTTTCGCTCGATCAGGCGAGGCGGGTGACCTCCACGGTCACCGTGTGCCCCTCGCTGCGCGGACCCGAGAACAGCCCCTTGAACGGCGGGACGTCGCCGTAGTCGCGCCCGCGGCCGAGGGTGACGTGCCGGTTGCCGATCGGGACGGAGTTGGTGGGGTCGAAGCCGTTCCAGCCGCCGTCCCACCACTCGACCCAGGCGTGGCTCTCGCCGGTCACGGCGGCGCCGATCTCCCCGTCGGGCCGGGGATGCAGGTACCCGGAGACGTAGCGGGCCGGCAGACCGAGCGCGCGGAGGATGCCGACGGTGACGTGCGTGATGTCCTGGCAGACGCCCTTGCCCGACGTCCAGGCCTGCATGGCGTTGGTCTTCACGTTGGTGGAGCCCGACAGGTACTCCATGTGGTCGTGCACGAACTGGCACACCAGTGGCCCGGCGTCGTGCGGGATCGCGTCACCGACGACGTCCCGGGCGGCCGCGACGACGTCGTCGTCGATGGCGGTGAGCGGCGTCGGGCCGAGCAGTTCGCCGAACTGCTCGCGCACCTCCCGGCCGGCCAGCCCGGCCCAGCCCAGCCGGTCGTGCGCGGCCAGGTCCGAGCCGGCCTCGACGATCGACGTGCCGGTGACCACGAGCTCCGCGTGCGGGGTGTGCAGGTCGAAGGCGGTCACCGTCGAGCCCCAGTAGTCGCGGTAGGGGTAGGCGGTGGCCCCCGGCTCGATCTCCACCTTCGAGCGCAGCGTCGTCTGCCGGGCGCTGTTCTCCGGCGTCAGCCGGGCCTCGTTGTAGGAGGAGCGCACCGGTCCGCTGTAGTGGAAGGCGGTGCGGTGCACGATCTGCAGCCGCCAGCGGGAGCCGGGGGTGCGCGCGGCCGGGGCCTGCGTCTGGAACTGGGTCATCGCCATCCCCGTTCGCTCCCGCGGGGCGCTCCGCTCCTCGCTCGTTCCTCGCTGCGATGCTCACACCCCTGTCCGCTCACCCTGCCTCCTCCGTCGCCCACACCTGCGGCGCCTGCTCGGTGAAGAAGCGGTGGGTCACCGCGGCGCTCGCCGCCGACGAGGTGCGCTGCAACTCCTCCAGCCGTGCCGGCAGCTGCGCCAGCAGGTCGGGGGTGCTCATGAACTCCAGCATCGTGCGGGCCCGGCCGACGATGCGGTGCGCCTCGCCGGCGACCCCGACCCGGGCGGCGTCCCGCACCGT
This sequence comes from Blastococcus sp. SYSU DS0617, assembly GCF_054051075.1. Taxonomy (NCBI): domain Bacteria; kingdom Bacillati; phylum Actinomycetota; class Actinomycetes; order Geodermatophilales; family Geodermatophilaceae; genus Blastococcus; species Blastococcus sp. SYSU DS0617. The sequence continues at coordinate 271,908 of NZ_JBJHAO010000001.1, read as the reverse complement.
GGAGCGCTCCAGCTCCACCAGGCACGCCTCGGCCCGCTCCAGGGAGGCGAACACCGACCGCGGGAACAGCCGGTCCAGCAGCAGGAACTCCGCGGCCCGGCTGGAGTCGACGACGCCACGGTAGGTGCGCAGGTAGGGCTCGTAGGCGCCGGTGGAGCGCAGCACCAGCGTCCAGGACGGCGCGGCGTCGCCGGCCAGCACGCGGGTGGAGAGCATCCGCGAGGTCATGTCCACCCGCTCCAGCGAGCGGCCCAGGATGAGGAACAGCCAGCTCTCGTCGCGGCTCATCGTGGCGTCGGCCAGCCCGAACACCATCGCCGAGCGCTCGCGCACGAACCGGAACAGCGAGTGCGGGCCGTACCGGCGGGCCATGGTGCGCTGCTGCGGGAGCGCGTTGTGCGTGACGTTGAGCGACTCCCAGATCTCGGCGCTGAGCACCTCACGGGCACCGCGGGCGTTCTCGCGGGCGGCCGACAGCGCGCCCACGATCGAGCTCGGGCTGGCCCGGTCGAAGGCGAGGGCGGCCAGCACCCGCTCGGTGTCGGCCTCGGGGTCGGGCACCGGGGAGCCCATCAGCGCCAGCAGGTTCGCGCACGCCCGGCGCTCGTCGATCCACGGGTCCTCGACCAGGCGCTGGGTGTGCACGTCGAGGATCCGGGCGGTGTCGTCGGCCCGCTCCACGTAGCGGCCGATCCAGAACAGCGACTCGGCGATCCGGCTCAGCACGGCGCGCCCTCCCCCGTCTGCTGCTGCTGCTGGGACTGGGCCAGGGCGTTGTCGTTGACCGGGCCCGGGTCCTGCGTCGGCGGCTCCTCGGGCAGGTCGGCCGCGGTGAACTCGACGGTGGTGAGGTCGCGCGCCGGGTCCTCGGCCGCGCCGTCGCCCACCGGACGCGGGCGGCTGAGCACCCAGGTGTCCTTGGAGCCGCCGCCCTGGCTGGAGTTGACCACCAGCTCCCCCTCGGGCAGCGCGACGCGGGTCAGCCCGCCGGGCAGCACCCACACCTTCTGGCCGTCGTTGATCGCGAACGGCCGCAGGTCGACGTGCCGCGGCGCGATCCGGCCACCGATCAGCGTCGGGCAGGTGGACAGGCCGATCGGCTTCTGCGCGATCCAGTCGCGGGGGGTGGCGCGGACCTTGACGGCCAGCTCCTCGAGCGTCTTCTCGTCCGCCCGGGGTCCGATGACGATCCCCTTGCCGCCGGAGCCGTCGACCGGCTTGAGCACCAGCTGGTCCAGCGACTCCAGCACCCACTCGACGGTGTCCCGGTCGTCGAGGCGGTGGGTCTCGGCGTTCTGCAGGACCGGCTCCTCGCCCAGGTAGTACCGGATGAGGTCGGGCACCCAGGTGTAGAGCAGCTTGTCGTCGGCGACGCCGTTGCCCACCGCGTTGGCGATCGTGACCCGGCCGGCGCGGGCGGCGTTCAGCACCCCGGCGCAGCCGATCACCGAGTCGGGCCGGAAGTGCACCGGGTCGAGGAACTCGTCGTCGATGCGGCGGTAGATGACGTCGACGCGGCGCTGCCCGTCCGTCGTCCGCATGCTCACCTGGTTGCCGGCGCAGACGAGGTCGCGGCCCTCGACGAGCTCGACGCCCATCTGGCGGGCGAGCAGCGCATGCTCGAAGTAGGCGGAGTTGTAGACACCGGGGGTGAGGACGACGACGGTCGGGTCGGCGGCGTTCGAGGGCGCGGCGGCCTTGAGCGCGGCCAGCAGCCGGGTCGGGTAGTCGTCGACCGGCTGGATGCGGTGGTCGGCGAACAGCTCGGGCAGCACCTGGCTCATCGCCGCCCGGTTGGTGATGACGTAGCTGACCCCCGACGGCGAGCGCAGGTTGTCCTCGAGCACGCGGAAGTCACCGGCCTCGTCGCGCACCAGGTCGATGCCGCTGACGTGCACGCGGACGCCGTTCGGTGGGACCAGACCGTGCGCCTGCCGGTGGAAGTGCGCGCTCGTCGTCACCACGCTGCGCGGCACGACCCGGTCGGCGAAGACCTGGCCGGCGCCGTAGACGTCGTCGAGGAAGGCCTCCAGCGCCAGCACCCGCTGGGCGACGCCGCGCTCGATGACGTCCCACTCCTCGGCGCCGATGACGCGGGGGACGATGTCGAGCGGGAAGGGCTGCTCCTCGCCGGCGTGGGCGAAGGTGACGCCGGCGTCGCGGTAGGTCTGGCTGAGCAGGTCGGCCCGGGCGGCGAGCTCCTCGCCGTCGATCGGCTGCAGCGAGGCGAACAGGCCCGCGTAGGCCGGCCGGGGATCCCCGACGGCGCCGAACATCTCGTCCCACTGCTGCCCCAGGAGGTAGCCGTCGAAGAGATCCGCCATGCGCCCGAACCTAGTTCGGGGATGTGTCCCGCGCGTTTCGGAGCAGCGACCACGCGGCCCGCGCGCCCTCTCCCCGCCGACCAGATCGCCGATGTGGGCGCGTCAGCGGCCGGGAAGCGCCCAGATCGCCGATGTGGGCGCGTCAGCGGGCGACGGCGACGGCGAGCCAGGGGCGCAGCGCGCCGTCGGAGAGCAGCCGGCCGACCCGCCCCGAGCTCTCCTGCGCCTGCCGGAACGCCGGGTCGTCCCCGTGCCGGCGCTCGACCTCCGCGTCGACGGCGTCGGCCGCCTGCATCCACTCCTCCGGGCTGTCGGAGAGGTCCGCCTCGGTGGTCTCGAGCAGCTCGAAGCCGGCGTCGCCCAGCAGTCCGCGCATCTCGGCCTCCGACGGGAACTCGTTGCCCTCCGGTGGTGCCGAGGGAAGCGGCCCGTCCGCGACGAAGACCAGCAGGCCCAGGCGCCCACCCTGGACCAGGACCCGGCGCAGCTCGGCCAGCGCAGCGGCCTTGTCCGAGGTCGTGCAGAGGACGCCGAGGCACTCCGCGACGTCGAACGACGCGTCGGCGAAGGGCAGCTGCTGGCCCAGGGCCACGACCGAGCGCAGCCCGAACAACCGCCGCGAGGCCCGCACCGCCGCGACCATCGGCTCCGCGCAGACCGGCCGCACCCCCCGATCGGCCGCCAGCCAGGCGGCGGGGCCGCCCACCCCCGCGCCGGAGTCGAGCACCCGGCTGCCGGGGCGGAGGTCCAGGCGGTCGGCCAACCAGCGCAGCGCCCCCTCGCTGCCGCTGCCCCGGCACCCGGCCGGGATCGCGTGGCCGCGCCCGAGGGCCCGGACGGCCTCCTCGGTCCAGCCGGCGACGGTGTCGAACTCCGCCTCCATCGCCTCGCTCTCGAGCTCCGTCATGCGGTTCCCTTCAGCTCGCCGGCGACGGCGGCCTTCACCCGCGCGCCGTCGTCCTCACCCCGCCCCGAGCCCATCCCGGACAGGTTCACGCCGACGACGCCCTCGACCGCGAGCAGGGCGCGCGCCTCCTCGACCGCGGCCGCGATGCCGGCCGCCCGGGGATCGGACGACGCCAGCACGCGCTCGACCCGGTCGTCGTCCAGCTGGAGCCCGGGGAAGCGCTGCAGCACGCGCGCCGAGCGCTCGTCGGTGTAGACGGCGACCCCGGCGACGAAGGGCAGCGTCGCGCCGGCCGCCCGCGCCGCGGCGACGAACTCACCGACCCGCGCCGGGCTGCGCACGTGGTTGAGCACGCACAGCTGCGCCCCGGCCCGCTGCTTGACCGCGACCCGCGCGGGGCGCGCCGCCACCGGCGGCGCCTCGGGTGACTCCGGCACGGCGACCGCCAGCCCGGTCCCGGCGGCGAGCGCGGCCAGCCGCGGGCCGTCCAGATCGAACACCTGGGTCGCCCCGGTGCGGACGCCCGGGCCACGGGCGTCGCCGGTGACGCACAGGACCCCGTCGGCGCCGAGGGCCGCGAGCCCGGCCAGCTCCTGCTCGAGGACCACGCGGTTGCGGTCGCGGCAGGCCAGCGTCGTCCACAGCCGGCCGCCGGCCGCGTGCACCCGGGCGGCCATCATCGTGGGCGGCACGTCCGGACGGTTGGCGTGCTCGCCGGCCAGGAGCGCGTCGGACACGGGCGCGAGCACCTCGACCACGCGGCGCACCGAGTCGGCGTCGAACGGCGCCGTCGTCAGGTCGGCGAGGACGACCGGGCCGCGCGCGGCGGCGGCCAGCAGCCCGCTGGTGGCGACCGGCTCCACCGGCGGATCCGGCCAGGCCGGCAACGGCCCGTCGACGAAGACGCAGCGGTGCTCGGCCACTTCGCAGCGATCACCGGGGCGCACCCCGCCGCACGGGCCGAAGACCATGCGCTTGGGGCAGCCGAGCCGGGGTGGGAGGAGGTCCGGCACCGTCCAGCCGTGTCCGCTGCGGACCGCGGTGAAACCCGGGAGGCGACGTCCTCCGGCGTCCACGTCCCGCGGACCGGTCCGCCGGGAAGCTTTGGGAAGGCGCCTGGGTTACGGTGTCGCTAGTTGAACTCTCAACCGAGGAGGCCGGCATGCCTGCCGTCACCGTCGAGGACACCACCACGCTTCCCCGCGTCCCGCTCCCGGGCCCGGGCACCGTCCGCCGCCGGACCCGCTCGGTCACCACCGCGCCGTCGGGCTTCGAGGGCGAGGGGTTCCCGGTCCGCCGGGCGTTCGCCGGCGTCGACCTCCGCGACCTGGACCCCTTCATCCACATGGACCAGATGGGCGAGGTCGAGTACGCGCCCGGTGAGCCCAAGGGGACGTCGTGGCACCCGCACCGCGGCTTCGAGACCGTCACCTACATCATCGACGGCACCTTCGAGCACGCCGACTCCCACGGCGGCGGGGGCACGATCAGCAACGGCGACACCCAGTGGATGACCGCCGGCGGTGGCGTCCTGCACATCGAGCGCCCGCCGGAGCACCTCGTCGCCAGCGGCGGCCTCTTCCACGGCCTGCAGCTGTGGGTGAACCTGCCGAGGGCGCAGAAGTGGGTGGAGCCGCGCTACCAGGACCTGCGCGCACAGGAGTCCGTCCTGCTCGCCAGCGCCGACGCCGGTGCGCTGCTCCGGGTGATCGCAGGCGACGTCGCCGGCGCCACCGGACCCGGGTCCACCTACACGCCGATGGCCATGGTGCACGCCACCGTCTCCCCCGGCGCCACCCTGGACCTGCCGTGGCGTCCGGACTTCAACGCCCTGGTCTACGTGCTCTCCGGTGCCGGGTCGGTGGGCATCGACGCGGCGCCGGTCCGCACCGGCCAGCTCGCGGTGCTCGGCCCCGGGGACACCGTGACGATCAACGGCGCGGTGCACCAGGAGTCGCGCACGCCGGCGCTCGACGTCGTCGTCCTCGGCGGCGCGCCCATCCGCGAGCCGATCGCCATGGCCGGGCCCTTCGTCATGAACTCGCGGCAGGAGGTCCTCGATGCGTTCGAGGACTTCCAGAAGGGGCGACTGGGCTCGATCCCCGCCGCCTACGGACGCCGCGAGCCGATGCCGCACGGCGGGGTCCGGGGCGAGAGCGGGCAGGCCGCACCGCCTGCTCCCCGCGCCTGACGTCCGATCCCTCGGCGGCTGCGGCCGCCGAGGGATCGACGCCCGGCGACGCCGGGCTCAGCCCGGGGACACCATGACCGAGAACGAGGCACCCCACGGGTCCTCGAGCACGGCGAACCGGCCGAACTCGGTGTCCTCCGCCGGGTGCAGCACCTTGCCGCCCGCCCCCTCGACGGCGCGGACCGCACCGTCGGTCGAGGACACCGCGAAGCAGACCGTCCAGCCGCTGGGCAGTCCGGGCGAGATCTCGCCGAGCCCACCGAGCGGATCTCCTCCGGTGCCGAAGCTGGCGTAGGGCGCCATCCCCTCCATCGGCTGCCACTGGAAGCCGAACACCGCGGTGTAGAACCGGTGCGCCGCGTCCGGGTCCTCGACAGCCGCCTCGTTCCACACCAGGGCCCCGGGCTCGTTGTACCGCTGGACGCCGGTGTGCTGCCCGGACTGCCAGAGCCCGAACGCATGACCCTGCGGGTCGAGCGCGATGACCATCGTGCCCAGCGGGCCGATCTCCATGGGCTCGACGACGACGGTGCCGCCGGCCTCGCGGATGCGGCCCGCGGTCGCCGTGGCGTCGTCGGTGGCGAAGTACGTCGTCCAGGCCGGCGGGTCACCCTCGCCCATCAGCGGGCCGAGGCCGGCGACCTGCGCCCCGTCCTTCTGCGCGTTCAGGTAGCCGCCGAACTCCTCGCCGCCGCCGGTCCAGGACCAGCCCAGCAGGTCGGCGTAGAAGGCCTTCGCGCCGTCCACGTCAGCGGCGCCGTAGTCGATCCAGCACGGGGTGCCGGCCGGCCAGGCGGTGTCTCGAGTGGGCATCTCTCCTCCTCTGTGTGAGGAGGGTCACGCTGCCACCGGGGTCCGACAGTTCCCAGGGCTCCTGGCGCGAGGACCTAGAAGCGGCCGCCGCCGAAGCCGCCCCCGCCGCCACCTCCGCCACCGAAGCCGCCTCCGCCGAAGCCGCCCCCACCGCCGAAGCCACCACCGAAGCCGCCGCCCCGGCCGCCGCCGAGCAGGATGCCGCCGAGCACCAGGCTGCCGAGGTCCACGCCTCCCCGGCGGTACCCGGGCCCGTAGCCGCCGCCGAACCCACCGGGGCCGCCGCCGTAGCCGCCGCCCCAGCCGGAGAGGTCGTCCTGGGCCCGCTCGAACGCCGAGCGCGCCAGCGAGGTGGCCTGGTGCGCCTCCTGCAGCGCCGCCACCGGCTCGTCGCGCCCGCGGGCGACGGCGGCGTCGAGGTGCCGCTGCGCCTCGGCCAGCCGGGTGCGCGCCTCGGGGCCGATCGCACCCCGCCGGGTGGCGATGAAGTCGCGGGCGGAGGCGATCTCCGACCGGGCGGTCATGATCGCCTGCTCCAGGGCGGCCGCCGCCCGGCGGACCTGGGTCTGCGCGTCGCGCGCCACGGCGAGCGCCTGCTCCAGGGCGATGTCGGCCTCCTCCAGCTGCCGCAGCGCGGCCAGCGGGTCCGGCCGGTCGCCGGCGAGCGCGCCGTCGGCCGCGGTGAGTGCCGCCTCCGCCCGGCTGATCTGCGGGCGCAGGCCGCTGCGGTCGCCCGACGCGACGAGCGCGCGCGCCTCGGCGAGGTCCTTCTCGGTCTCGGCCCGGATCGCGGCGACCCGGCTCCCGGCGGCGTCGAGCTCGGTGCCGAGCCGGCCGACGGCGTCGAGCAGGGTGGCGGTCTGGGCCACCGCGTCCTCGGCCGCGCGGATGTCGCCCACGGCGGTGCCGGGCTCCGGCGAGGCCAGCGCGGTCCGGGCCTCCTGCACCTCCTGCTCGGCGGCGGCGAGCCGGGCGCGCGCCTCGGTGACGTTGTCCGCGACCGGGGCGACCGCCGAAGCGGCGAAGCGCTGCCGCAGCTGCTCGAGCCGCTGCTCCTCCTGCGGGATGCGGGCGTGCAGTTCGGCGATCCGCGGCGCCAGGGCGTCGAGCACCTGGGGCGCGGTGTGCTCCAGGTCGCGCAGCGCGGCGAACGCCTCGGCCTGCTCGTCCAGCCGGGTGCCGGCGGCCTGGGTCAGCTGCAGCATCTCCCCCAGCATCCGGCGCGTGGTCGGCTCGTCCTCCGGGATGTCGTCGTCGAGCTGCTGGCGGATCGCGAAGGCCCGGGAGAGCTCGTCGCGCGACGTCGCCAGGGCCTTGTCGAACCCGTCGACCGCCTGCGGGCCGTACTGCAGGCGGGCGTAGTCGAGGTCCAGCTGCGAGGTCTGCATCGCCTCGTCGAGCTGCAGGAGCGCGTTGCTCGCCCGGCCCTGCAGCTCGTCGGTGGAGACACCGGCGTACGGGTCGACCTTCTCCAGCCGGGTGACCGGCGGAGGCAGCGCCTCGGCCTTGCGCCGCCGGTTGCGACTGACCAGGTACGCGCCGCCACCGACGACGGCGATGCCGACCAGGACCAGCAGCGCACCACCGCCACCGCCGTCCCCGGAGCCGGGGGCCTCGCCGGTGCGCAGGATGTCGGCGTAAGTGACGACGCCGGCCGCCCAGTCGCCCTCGCGGAACTCGGGCACCATGGCCTGGTTGGCCAGCTGCTCGGCCTCCGCGCGGGTCGCGTCCGCGCCGTCGGGCACGTCGATGACGTACTCGCCCAGGTTCACGGCGACGGCGAGCATCGCGTCGGCACCGCCCAACCCGGAGAGCTGCTGCGTCTCCGTCATCCACTCTTCGCTGCTCAAGCCGCCGAAGTCGTCGACGAAGACGACGAACAGCTGGATCCCGTCCTCGGACTGCAACTCGTCCAGGGCGGCCTCGATCTCGGCCTCGCCCCCGAGGACGCCGGCCTCGTCGACGATGCGGTCCTCGAGCCGGAACGGTTCCTCCGCCAGCGCGGGGCCGGCAGCACCGACGGCGAGCAGGGCGGACGCGCCCACGACCACGAACAGCCTGCGGACGGCCACCTTCACACGGATCACCGATCGAAGGTACCGGCGCAGCGGGGGTCGGGCGGGATCGCTGTGGGTAGGCGGTGCCCACCCACCCCGCATCCCGAGGAGTTCCCCGTGCCGCAGGACGACCGGATCCCCGCCACCGAGCTGCCCCCGGGGAGGGTGCGCCGCGTCGGCGACTGGGCCGTGGGCAACCGCGGCCCGGGACCGGCCGGGCAGGACCGCCACTTCGCCGTCTCCCGCCGCTGCCGGCACCAGCTCGCCGATCTGTCCGAGGGCACGGTGGACGCCGACGGCTGCCTGGTGTGCCCGTGGCACCAGAGCCGCTACGACGTGCGCACCGGCGAGATGGTCGACGGCCCGCGCGGCTTCCTGGGCTACCACGGGCCGACCCCGGTCTACTCCGGGCTCGTCGCCGCCGTCGGCCGCCTGGTGCGGCTGCGCGTCCGCCGGGCGCGCCGCGACGGCGACGACGTCGTCCTCGACTGAGCTACCTCCGCTCGATGGGCTGATCCACGCCCTGCACCAGCGCATCGGTCTCCGGGTTCTCCGCACCGGGGGCCCGCACCGAGGCGCCCATGGACGCCGCGACCTCCTCGGGCGACTTCGGGTGCAGGACGCCGTCCCGGATCTCCTCGGCCCAGTGGCAGCTGACCAGCCGAGCGGGGGCGAGTTCCCGCAGCACCGGCACCTCGTCGTCGCACCGGGTCGCCTGCCGCCACGGGCAGCGGGTGTGGAACCGGCACCCGCTGGGCGGGTTGGCCGGCGACGGCAGGTCACCGGCGAGCAGGATCCGCTCGCGCGTCTCCTCCACGACCGGGTCCGGCACGGGGACGGCGCTCATCAGGGACCGGGTGTAGGGGTGCAGCGGCTGCTCGTACAGGTCGTCGGCAGGTGCCTGCTCGACCAGCGAGCCGAGGTACATGACCCCGACGACGTCGCTGATGTGCCGCACCACGGCGAGGTCGTGGGCGATGACCAGGTAGGTCAGGCCGAGCCGTTCCTGCAGTTCCTCCAGCAGGTTGAGCACCTGGGCCTGGACGCTGACGTCCAGCGCCGAGACCGGCTCGTCGGCGATGAGCAGATCCGGCTCGAGCGCGACGGCGCGGGCGATGCCGATGCGCTGCCGCTGGCCGCCGGAGAACTCGTGCGGGTACCGCCGCAGCGCGGCCGACGGCAGGCCGACCGCGTCCAGCAGGGTGCGGATCTTCTCGGCGATACCGGCCTTGCCGCCACCGAGACCGTGGGCGCGCAGCGGTTCGGACAGCAGCGACTCGACGTTCTGCCGCGGGTCGAGGCTGCCCAGCGGGTCCTGGAACACCATCTGCATGCGCTGGCGCATGTGCCGCAGCGGTTCACCCTTGAGCGAGGCCACGTCGGTGCCGTCGAAGATCACCTCGCCGGCAGTCGGCTCCTCCAGGCGCAGGATCGCCCGGCCGAGCGTCGACTTGCCGCAGCCGGACTCACCCACCAGCCCGTAGGTGGCGCCCCGCTCGATGGTGAGGTCGACGCCGTCCACGGCCCGGACGTGGCCGACGGTCCGGTCGAAGACGATCCCCCGCTTGATCGGGAAGTGCACCTTCAGGCCCCGGACCTGCAGCAGCGGCCCCTCGCCCGGCGTGCGCGGTGCCGGCGCGTCAGCGGTCATCGGACGGCTCCGGACGCGGTGGCGCCGGATCGGGACGCCGGGTACTCCAGCGGGTGCCGGCAGCGCAGCTCACGCCCCGGCCCGTCGTACTCCAGCGGCACGATGCTGCCGGACACCTCGGTCAGGCAGTCGTCCTCGGCGTTGTCGCACCGCGGTGCGAAGGCGCAGCCCTGGGACCACGGAATGGCGTCGCGGGCCGAGCCCCGGATGGGCGTCAGCGGCGTCCCGCGGCTGGCGTCCAGGCGGGGCACCGAGGCCAGCAGGCCACCGGTGTAGGGCTGCCTCGGCCGGGCGAAGAGTTCGTGCCGGTCCGCGGTCTCGATGATCTTCCCCGCGTACATGACGTGCACGCGGTCGCACAGCCCGGCGACGACGCCGAGGTCGTGCGTGATCATCACCAGCGCCGTCCCGCTGTCGACGACGAGCTCCTTCAGCAGCTCGAGGATCTGGGCCTGGATGGTGACGTCGAGCGCGGTGGTGGGTTCGTCGGCGATGAGCAGCCGCGGCGAGCAGGCCAGGGACATCGCGATCAGCGCGCGCTGCCGCATACCGCCGGAGAGCTGGTGGGGGTACTCCTTGAGCCGCCGCTGCGGGTCGGGGATGCCGACCTTGTCCAGCAGCTCGACGGCCTCCCGCGAGGCCTGCGTGCGGTCCATGTCGCGGTGCTCGAGGAGCACCTCGGTGACCTGGGTGCCGATCGGCACGGTGGGGTTGAGCGAGGACAGCGGGTCCTGGAAGACCATGGCCATGTCGGCGCCGCGCATGCGGCGCAGCACCTCGTCGCCTGCACCGACGAGTTCCTGGCCGTCGAAGCGCACGGAGCCGCCGACCTGCACGCCGCGCTTGGGCAGCAGCCCCATGACGGCCAGCGAGGTCACCGACTTGCCGCAGCCGGACTCGCCGACCAGGCCGATCGTCTCTCCCGGAGCGACCGAGAAGCTGACCCCGTCGACGGCGCGGGTCCCGGCCTCTCCCTTGCGCGTGAAGGTGACCGTGAGCTCGTCGACCTCGAGGACCGGAGCGTTCGGGATCGTCACAGGGCGCTCACCTCCGGAACTTCGGGTCGAGGGCCTCGCGCAGCCGCTCACCGAGCAGCGTGAAGCCGAGGGCCACCACGATGATGCAGAGCGCGGGCCAGATGGCCAGCCACGGACGGACGGAGAGGAAGGCCTGCGCGTTGGCGAGCATCGCCCCCCACTCCGGGCGGGCGATGTCGGGGTCGCCCAGGCCCAGGAACGACAGCGCCGCCGCCTCGATGATCGCGGTCGCGAGCGACAGCGTCGCCTGGACGATCACCGGCGACAGCGAGTTGGGCAGCACGTGCCCGAACACGATGCGGGCCTTCTTCACGCCCAGCGCCCGCGCCGCGACGGCGTAGTCGCTGTTCCGCTGGGCGAGCATCGATCCCCGCAACAGCCGGGCGAAGACCGGCACCTGGACGACGGCGATGGCGATCATCAGCGAGTACTGGTTCTGCCCGAGGAGCACCGAGACGGTGATCGCCATGAGCAGGCCCGGGATCGACAGGATGATGTCGACGAACCGCATGACGACGGTGTCGACCCACCCGCCGAAGGCACCGGCGAGCACCCCCAGCGTCATGCCGACGATCAGCCCGAGGACGGTGGACACGACGCCGATCAGCAACGACTGACGCGATCCGTAGATCAGCCGGGAGAGCAGATCCCGGCCGAGGTTGTCCACCCCGAGCGGGAAGCCCTCCCGCGGGCCGGGGATCTGCCCCGGGCGGATCTCCGAGAGCAGGTACTGCGTCACCGGATCCTTGGGGGCCAGCAGCGGGGCGAACGCGGCCACCACCAGGAAGATCAGCACGATGACCGCGCCGATGATGGCGACCGGGTCGCGCCGCAGCCGGTTGAAGGCGCTGCGCGTCAGCGAGAGCCCGCCGTCGCCCTCCGGGATCGCCCCCGCCTGAGCCGCCAGCTCGTCGATCCGCCTCCGGCGGACGTCCCCCACCGCGGTCACCGCTGCGCACCCCGGTTCGATTCCGCAAGCTTCATCGAACTCTCACTCTCGGGTCCAGGAGACCGTAGGAGATGTCGACCAGCAGGTTCACCAGCACGTACACCACGGCGAGCAGCAGGATGAAGCCCTGGAGCACGGCGAAGTCCCGGTAGGTGATCGCGTCCCGGAGAGCCAGACCGACCCCACCGAACGCGAACACGGTCTCGGTCAGCACCGCGCCGGACAGCAGGAGCCCGGTCTGCAGCCCGATCGTCGTCGACACCGGGAGCAGAGCGTTGCGGACGATGTGCCGGCGCCGGACGGTCGCCGTCGCCAGGCCCTTCGCGTTCGCCGTCCGCACGTAGTCCTCGTTGACCACGTCCAGGACCGACGCCCGGGTGATCCGCACGATGATCGCCAGCGGGATGGTCCCGAGCGCGATGGCCGGCAGGACGAGGTGCAGCACGGCGTCCCAGGCGGCGTCCCACTCCCGGGTCAGGATCCCGTCGAGGACGTAGAAGTTGGTGATCCGGGTGGCGTCGATGCGCACGTCCTGCCGGCCGGAGCCGGGCAGCCAGCCGAGCTCGACGGCGAAGGCCAGCCGGAGCAGGTAGGCGAGGAAGAAGACCGGGATCGCGACGCCCAGCAACGAGCCGACGACGGACGCCGAGTCGAGGAAGCTGCCGTGCCGGCGGGCGGCGAGGTAGCCCAGCGGGATGCCCACGCCGATCGCGAAGACCATCGCGACGAGGGTCAGCTCGATGGTGCCCGGGAACCGCTCGAGGAAGACCTCTGTGACCGGGCGGCCGTACTGGGTGGAGTTTCCGAAGTCGAGGGTCAGCGCCCGGCCGAGGAAGCGCAGGTACTGGACGTAGAGCGGCTCGTCGAGGCCGAACAGCTCGTTGTACTGGGCGATCGCCTCGGGAGTCGCCCGCTCGCCGAGCGCGGCCTGCGCCGGGCCGCCGGGCAGGGCCCGCAGCCAGGCGAAGAGCAGCACGGACAGCCCGAGCAGGATCGGGATCAGCTGGAGTAGCCGCTGGACGATGAAGCGGAGCACGTGGTCGCGTCAGCCTTTCCGGACAGCTCGGTCCTGGTCGCCTCCGACCCCGGACGGGCGACCGCGCCGGCGGCGGCATCATGCCACCACCGGCGCGGTCGAGGGGTACCGGCTCAGTCCTCCAGGTAGACCGTGGAGAAGTCCTCGGCGGTCAGGGGGCTGGGCTCGAGACCCTGCACGTTCTCGGCGACCACGAGCGCCGGGGGCGAGTGCGTGATCGGGACACCGGGCAGGTAGTCCATGATCAGCCGGTTGGCCTCCTCGTAGAGCTCCGTCCGCTCGGACGGCTCCGGCTCGGCGTCGGCCTCGGCCAGCGCCGCGAAGATCTCCGGAGCGCTGAACGCGCCGAACTCCGCGGACGCCTGGTTGTTCTGGTCCTCGGCGAAGAACGTGCCGATGAAGTTGTAGGCGTCGTTGTAGTCGCCGGTCCAGCCGAGCAGGTGGATGTCGGCCTGACCGGACTGGACCGCCTGCAGGTAGTCCGGGTTCCACTGCAGCGCGGTCGGCTCGATGGTGATGCCGACCTCCTGCAGGTCCTCGCTGATCACCTGGTACATCGCGGCCGGGTCCGGCAGGTACGGCCGGCTGACGTCGGTCGGGTAGTAGAACCGCAGGGTGAGGTTCTGCTGACCGGCCTCGGCGAGCAGCTCACGGGCCCGCTCGGGGTCGTACTCGTAGGTGGTCACGTCGTCGGCCCAGCCGTCGACGGTCGGCGGCATGAACTGAGTGGCCACCTCCGCCCCCTCGGGGAGCAGCGAGTTGGCGATGGTCTGCCGGTCGATCGCGTGGGCGATCGCCTGGCGCACCCGCTCGTCCTGCAGCGCCGGGTTGGCGGCCGTCCCGGGGACGTTCCCGCCGTTGAACCCCAGGTACAGGATGTTGAACGGTTCGCGGACGAGGACCTGTGCATCCGCGTCCTCCAGCGTGTCGTAGTCGGCGGGCGCGACGAAGTCGTAGCCGTCGATGGTGCCGGCCTGCAGCTCCTGCCGGCGGGTGTTCCCGTCGGGGATGGTGCGGAAGATGATCTCGTCGAGCAGCGCCTGCTCGCCCCAGTAGTCCTCGTTGCGGACGATGGTGACCTCGCCGTTGCCGCGGTCCCAGCTGTCGAACTTGAAGGGGCCGGTGCCGGTCGGGTGCTCGAGGGCGTACTCGGTGTAGGTGATCGCGTCCTCGCTGCCGGACAGGTTGTCCGCGTCGTACTCCTGCAGCGCCGTCGGGCTCTGGATGGAGAACGCCGGCAGCGACAGGGCGGCGGGGATCTTGCTGGTCACCTGGTTGAAGCTGACGACGGCGGTGTTCTCGTCGGTCGCCTCGCAGCCCTCGTAGATGCCGGGGTTGTCGCTGTCGGCGAAGCCGCCGAAGACCGCCTGGTAGTAGTACGAGGCGCTGGGGCTCTGGGCCAGGCCCTCGAAGTTGTGCCAGCGGTCGAAGTTGAAGCACACCGCCTCGGCGTTGAAGTCCGTCCCGTCGTGGAACTGGACGTCCTCGCGCAGGTTGAAGGTGTACTCCAGACCGTCCTCGCTGACCTCCCAGTCCTCGGCCAGCGCCGGCACGAGCTCGGTGGTGCCCGGCTCGTTGGTCAGCAGCCCCTCGTGGATCTGGCGGGCGATCCGGAAGGTCTCGCCGTCACTGGCGAACGCCGGGTCGAACATCGCGGGGTCACCGGCGGCGCCGAAGACCAGGGTGCCGCCGGACTGGCCTTCGCCGGCGGCGTCGGCGCCGTCGCCGGAGTCGTCACGGTCGCTGGAGGCACAGGCGGAGAGGGTGACCGCGGTTACGGCTGCGGCCGAAGCGGCGAGCGCGCGGGTGTAGCGGCGACGATGCATCGCGGAAGACCTGCCTTCCCAGCCCCTGCGGGCCGGACGGGATCCGGATCTGGCAGTCGTGGACGCGAAGATCCACACTGTTCAGCGGACCTTAAGACGCCCGTTCCCGTACCGGCGAGGCGAAGGCTGCATCGACACCATCTCGTGACATGGCACACATGGCGGCCTGCGGCCGTCGTCGGGCGGTGCCCATGACGCGGCTCAGGCGGTGATGGTGCGGCGGCCCTCGAACGCGCGGCCCAGCGTGACCTCGTCGGCGTACTCCAGGTCGCCACCCACCGGCAGGCCGCTGGCCAGCCGGCTCACGGTCAGCCCCATGGGTCCGACCAGCCGGGCCAGGTAGGCGGCGGTCGCCTCGCCCTCGAGATTGGGGTCGGTGGCGATGATCAACTCGGTGACGGCGCCGTTCATCAGTCGGGTCATCAGCTCCTTGACCCGCAGGTCGTCCGGGCCCACCCCGTCGATCGGGCTGATGGCGCCGCCGAGCACGTGGTAGCGGCCACGGAACTCCCGGGTCCGCTCGATGGCCACGACGTCCTTGGGCTCCTCGACGACGCAGAGCACGTCCTCGGTGCGGCGCGGGTCGCGGCAGATCCGGCACTGCTCGGCCTCGGCGACGTTGTAGCAGGTCACGCAGAAGCGGACCTCGGCCTGCACCCGGTTCAGCGCGGCGACCAGCCGGCCGACGTCGGCGGACTCGGACGCCAGCAGGTGGAAGGCGATCCGCTGCGCGCTCTTGGGCCCGACGCCGGGGAGGCGGCCGAGCTCGTCGATGAGGTCCTGGACGGCGCCCTCGTACACGGTGTTCCTCGATCTCTGGGCGGTGTGGCGGTGCCGGTCAGAAGCCGGGCAGGCCCAGCCCGCCCCCCGGGCCGCCACCGAGACCGCCGGCCAGCGGGCCCATGGTGTCGGCCGCCAGCTGGTCGACGGCGCGCCTGGCGTCGCGGACCGCGGCGACCACGAGGTCCTGGAGCGTCTCCAGGTCGTCGGGATCGACGGCGGCCGGGGCGATCGTCAGCGCGGTCAGCTCACCGCTGCCGGTCATCGTCGCCGACACCAGCCCGCCGCCGGCGGTGCCGGTGACCTCGCGCGCGGCGAGCTCCTCCTGCGCGGCGACGAGCTGCTGCTGCATCTCCTGCGCCTGCTTCATCAACTGAGACAGGTCGGGCTGGCCTCCACCGGGGAACATGGTTCGAGAGTAGGCCGCGGATCCGACGTGCACCGGCTTCCGGGCTCTTCCCGGGACGGCTGGTGCCCGCGGGACAGGACGCCCGCCGTCGGCCCGGGCGCCGCCGGGAGAGCGGCTCAGGACTCGATCGGACGGGCCCCGAGCTGGGTGCGCAGCAGCGACAGCGCCGCCTGCTCCGGATCGACGACGGCCGCCGGCTCGCCCCCCGACCCCGACTCCTCCGCCGCCCGCTCGGCCATGAGCTCACGGGCCTCGGCCGCCTCGGCGGCGCGGGCCGCCTCACGGGCGTCCTCGCGGCTGACCGGCGGCCCCGGCGCGGCAGCGCCCGCGACGACCACCTGCACCTTCCAGCGGACGCCGAGGAGCTCCTGCAGCGACGCACGGAGGACGTCCTTGTTGAGGTCGTCGCCCAGCATCTTGGCCAGTGCCGGCGAGGTCGCCTCCAGCGTGAGGACGCCGCCCGCCAGGTCGTGCACCTGGGCGCTCTTGAGCAGCGCCTCGGTGGTCCGCTTGTGGCCGCGGACCACCTTCAGCAACTCGGGCCACACCCGCCGGACGTCGCTGGTGTCCAGCGTGCCCTCGGACTCGGGTGGATTGGCCGACACCACCGGCGTCGGCTCGCCGCCGCGGGGCACGGGCGAGGACTCCGCCGCCGGCCGGGGCGCGGCGGCCGGTGCCGGCTCCTCGACGCGCGCTGCCGCGGCACGGACGGCCGCCGGCCGGGCCGGGTGCGGCCAGTCCTCGTCGTCGGTGGGCTCGGGCGGCAGGGGGATGTCCGGCTCGTCGGTCGCGGGACGCACGGACCTGGCGTCGGGCCGTCCGGCCGCAGCGGCCGGAGCGGGTGCATCCGGAGCGGGCGCGGCCGCCCGGGTGCGCGATCCGGGCTGCACGGTCTCGGGCCAGTCGTCCGCGGCGGGGGCGGCGGCCGGAGGTGCGGGCTCGGGCGCCGGCGCAGCAGCCTCACGGCGCTGCGAGGGACGGACGTACCCCGTCGCCGCGGCGGCCGGCTGCTGGCGCACGGGCTCGGCCGGCGCCGCACGGACGGGCGCGGGCGCGTCCGCCGGCGCCACGGCCGCCGGACGCGCGGGCTCGGGCGCACGCGCCGGTGCCGGCCGGGCCTCGGCGGGGCGCGCCGGCTGCTGCGGCGCGTCCTCGGTCTGCGGCCGGCCGGCGTGCTCGCCGGCGATCGACATCCGCCGCTCGAGGCGCTCGAGCCGCTGCAGCGTGGCGACCGCGGAGCCGTCGGTGCCCGGCAGCAGCATGCGGGCGCAGACCAGCTCGAGCAGCAGCCGCGGCGCCGTCGTCCCCCGCATCTCGGTGAGCCCCTCGTGCACGGTGTCGGCCATGCGCGACAACGTCGCCGAGCCCAGCGCCTGCGCCTGCTGGCTCATCAGGTCCAGCCGGTCCGACGGCGAGTCGAGCAGCCCGTTGCCACCGGCGTCGGGCACCGCGTCCAGCACGATCAGGTCGCGCAGCCGGTCGAGCAGGTCGGTGGCGAACCGGCGCGGGTCGTGCCCGGCCTCGACCACCCGGTCGACCGCGCGGAACACCCCGGCGGCGTCGTGCGCGGCCAGCGCGTCGATCGTCTCGTCCAGCAGCGCGTCGTCGGTGACCCCGAGCAGGCCGACGGCGGTCTTGTAGGTCACGCCCTCCGGACCGGCACCGGCGAGCAGCTGGTCGAGGATGGACAGGGAGTCACGGACCGATCCGCCGCCGGCGCGGACGACGAGCGGGAAGACCGTCGGCTCGACCGTCACCCCCTCGGCGGCGCAGGTCTTCTCCAGCAGCCCGCGCAGCGTCGTCGGCGGCACCAGGCGGAACGGGTAGTGGTGGGTGCGCGACCGGATGGTGGACAGCACCTTGTCCGGCTCCGTCGTCGCGAAGACGAAGACGAGGAACTCCGGGGGTTCCTCCACCACCTTGAGCAGGGCGTTGAAGCCCTGCGAGGACACCATGTGGGCCTCGTCGACGATGTAGACCTTGTAGCGACTGTTCACCGGCGCGAAGAACGCCCGCTCGCGCAGGTCGCGGGCGTCGTCGACACCACCGTGGCTTGCCGCGTCGATCTCGATGACGTCGAGCGAGCCCGGGCCGTCGGGGGCCAGCGCCACGCAGGAGCCGCAGACGCCGCAGGGGGTCGAGGTGGGCCCCTGCTCGCAGTTCAGCGAGCGGGCCAGGATGCGCGCCGAGGACGTCTTGCCGCAGCCGCGCGGGCCGCTGAAGAGATAGGCGTGGTTGATCCGGCCGCCGTCGACCGCGTTCACCAGCGGCGCGGTGACGTGCTCCTGCCCGACCACCTCGGCGAAGGTCGCCGGGCGGTACTTCCGGTACAGAGCCAGGGCCACGGGGCGAGGTTACCCAGGCGCTCCGACGGTCCGGGCGCATCGTCCGGCCGCACGGGCCCGGGGAAGAAAGGGACCCCCCGCGCACCCGCCAGAGCCCGCTTATCCTTGCTGCCTTCCGGCCCTGGGGAGGTTCACAGGGTGACGCCACACGAGGGGTCTGGACCCACTGTAGAGCACACCCGGCGGGCGCCCGGCACCACGGATGCGACGGGCCCGCCGCCGTCCGGAGGGGACGGGGCGGGCCCGGTGCGGCGGAGGATGGGAGATTCGAACTCCCGAGGGGTTGCCCCCAACCCGCTTTCCAAGCGAGCGCCATAGGCCACTAGGCGAATCCTCCAACTGCGGCTCCGATGCTACCGGGCGCCCCCGGCGACCCGGGCACGGCTCTCGGCGAGGGGAAGTTCGGCCGGTGCGACGGCACGGCACCGTTCGGGGGCGGCGGGGTGGTTGAGTGTCCCGACCTGCGGGCATGCCCGTGCGGATACGAACCAGTGGCCCGGGCACGCTCCGCGGAGGCGACCGGAGGAGGAGGCGGACATGAGCGAGGACACGCAGGTGCGACCGGACGTGGTCGAGGCGATCGTCGGCGTCCTCAAGGGCGGTGACGCCGCGGCGCTGCCGGAGGGGGCCACCTCGGCGGAGAAGGCGGCCGCCAAGGACTCCTACCTCTCCGAGTTCGTCGCCGAGCGCGGGAAGCGCGACCGGCAGTCGCAGGCCTGGGAGCTGCTGCTGACCCGCAGCTACGACGAGCCGCCCACCTGGGGCCGGATCTTCGACGACCTGGACCCCGCGGTGCACTCCGAGCTCGGCGACCTCTTCGACGCCCTGCCCGAGGGCGCCAAGGAGGAGTACGTGCGCCGGTACGGGGAGCCCTCGGGCGTCTGACCGCAGTCCACCGCCGACCTCCCGATGTCACGTCCCCTCACCGCGCCCGGCCGGCTGGTCGCCGGGCGCTACCGCCTGGAATCGCAGATCGGCGGCGGTGGCATGGGGGCGGTCTGGCTGGCCCGCGACGAACTCCTGGGCCGGCAGGTCGCGGTCAAGCAGGTCCTCGTCTCCGACTCCGACCCGGCGCTGGCCGACCAGCAGCGGCAGCGTGCCCTGCGGGAGGGGCGGATCGCGGCGCGGCTGAGCCATCCGCACGCGATCTCGGTCTACGACGTCGCCCAGGAGGGCGAGACGCCCTGGCTGGTCATGGAGTACCTGCCCTCCCGCAGCCTGGCCGAGGTGGTCACCGCCGACGGCGTGCTGCGGGTGGACCAGGTGGCGCAGATCGGTGCCCAGGTGGCCGACGCGCTGACCGCCACGCACGCGGCCGGCATCGTGCACCGCGACGTGAAGCCGGCCAACATCCTCATCGGCCAGGGCGACCGGATCGAGGGCCTGGTCAAGATCACCGACTTCGGCATCTCGCACGCCCACGGCGACGTCACCCTCACCCAGACCGGCCAGATCACCGGCACGCCCGCGTTCCTCGCGCCGGAGGTCGCCCAGGGCTACGAGATGGGCGAGGCCAGCGACGTCTTCGCCCTCGGCGCCACGCTGTACACGTGTCTGGAGGGGCAGCCGCCGTTCGGCATGGAGGACAACGCGCTGGCGATGCTGCACAAGGTGGCCGGCGGCTCGATCCGCCCGCCGGCGCGGGCCGGCTCCCTGACCGGGCCGTTGACACGCATGCTGGCCACCGACCCGGCGGCCCGGCCGACGATGGCGGAGGTCCGGGACGAGCTGGCCGGCCTCGCGGCGGGCCGGAGCGGCGACACCACCACCGTGCTCCTGGCCCGCACCGACCTGCGCCCGGCCGGCGGCCGGCCGCGCACCGAGGCCTTCCCGGCAGCCGGGGTCGCCGCTGCCGGAGCCGCCGCTGCCGGCGCGGCCGGCGTCGGGGCCGCCGCGGTGGGAGCAGCCGCGGCGGCCGACGCACCGGCGAAGGCGGCGCCCCTCCCCCCGCCGCCGGTGCGGGCCGCACCTCCCCCTGCCGCACCTCCCCCGGCAGCGCCACCGCCGAGCACGTCCGCGCCCGCCGATCCCCCGGCCCCCGACCGCCCCCGCGTCGCACCCGCCCCCGCGTCGCCCGCGCGGCGGAGGAGCCTCTGGGTGGTCGCGGCGCTCCTCCTCGCGGCGCTGGCCGTCGTGGCGGGGTTCTGGGCGTTCGGTCCGGACGACGAGGCGTCCGACCGGACGGCCGCCTCGACGTCGGCGACCCCGTCCTCGGACGCCACGGACAGCTCCGAACCGACGGACGCCACGGACCCGACGGACGCCACGGACCCGCCGGCCCCGACGGAGCCGAGCGAGACCGCCGAGGCGCCCGACCCGGACACCGCCACGGAGGAACCCCCGGTCGACCCGGCGCCGCCGTCCCCGCCGGAGGTGGCGCCCCCCGCGGCGGAGGACCCTGCCACTGCGGTCACGCGGTTCTTCTCGGTGGTCCCCGGCGACCTCCCGACCGCCTACCAGCTCACCAGTCCGAGGTTCCGCAGCGAGTTCCCCTACGAGCAGCGGTTCGCCTTCTTCTGGAACCAGTTCTCGGACGTGCAGGTCGCCAACGTCCAGGTCGAGTCCGACACCACCGCGGTCGCCGACGTGACCTACGTCGGGGGCCCGAACGGCACGGAGACCGAACGCAAGCGCCTCACGTTCGTGCGGGGGGACGACGGGACCCTGCTGCTCGACAGCGACCTGCCCGCCTGAGACGGGCGAACGCCGGTTCCTCGCGGCTCCCGTGCACGGCGACTGCTCGTGCCGGCGCGCGCACCGCGGTGACCCCGGACCGGTCCACGAGAGGGCCGGAAACAGCAGCGAAGCCGCCCCCGGGGCCCCGACCCGTCGGTCGGAGCTCCCAGGAGCGGCTTCGCCGCTACTACGTGGCTGCCTCGGTTCCTCGGCAACCGTCTGCGGTGGCGGTGGGATTTGAACCCACGGAGGCTATGAACCTCACACGCTTTCGAGGCGTGCTCCTTCGGCCGCTCGGACACGCCACCGCCGAAGAGACTACAGGCCCCGGTGCGCGCGGAAGAACGCACGTAGCAGCGTGGCGGACTCCTCGGCGCGGACGCCGGCGGTGACCTCCGGCCGGTGGTTGAGCCGCCGGTCGCGGACGACGTCCCAGAGCGAGCCGGCCGCACCGGCCTTCGGGTCGTCGGCGCCATAGACCACCCGGTCGACCCGGGCCAGCACGCTGGCGCCCGCGCACATCGTGCACGGCTCGAGGGTGACCACCAGCGTGCAGCCGGTCAGCCGCCACCCGTCGCCGTGCACGCGCGCCGCCGCCCGCAGCGCCAGGACCTCCGCGTGCGCGGTGGGGTCGCCGACCTTCTCCCGCTCGTTGGCGGCCTCGGCCAGCACCGCTCCGTCCGGCCCGAGGACGACGGCGCCGATGGGGGTGTCGCCCCATTCCTGCGCCGCGGCCGCGAGCTCGAGCGCCCGGCCCATCGCGCCGTCGACGTCGAGGGTCATGAGGCTCGAGCGGCGCCGTCCAGCGGGAAGCCGACCAGCGCGGAGAGCTCCGCGATCGCGACGTCGGGGTCGACCACCTTGATGGTCGAGAAGCCCAGTGCCCGCGCGGGCTTGAGGTTGATGCCGAGATCGTCCAGGTAGGCGCAGTCGCTCGCCTCGATCCGCCGGCCGACGGCGTCGGAGAGCCGGTCCAGCGCCCGCCGGTAGATCTCCGGCTCGGGCTTGCGGACACCCTCGACCGACGACTCCACGATGACGTCGAACATGTCGAGGATCTCGTCCATCCGGCCGCCCCGCTCCATCGGGGAGACGTTGTTCGACACCATCCCCAGCGGCAGCCCGGCCGCCTTCAGCCGGCGGATGGCCTCGACCATGGCCGGCCGCACCTCCCCGCGGAGCGCGGCCAGCACGCGGCTCGCGTCCAGCCGGTGCCCGAGTGCGGCCGCCTCCGCCTCGAACGCCGCCGAGAAGCCGGGCACGTCCAGCTCGTTGCGCTCGAACCGGGCCCACGCGTTGGTGTCCGGGTCGGTGGAGTTGAGCTGCCGGATGAGCCCGTCGGGCAGCCCGGCCTCTCGCTCGTACGCGGCGAACGCGATCATCGGGCTCTCGGTGATGACCCCGCCGAGATCGAAGACCACCGCCGACACGGTGCCGGTCACGGGTGCACCGCCGCGGCCAGCTCGTCGGCGAACCCGAGCCGTGCGGCGATCCGCTGCACCATCTCGTCGGCCCACAGGTCGTCAGCAGTCACGATCGTCCTCAGCTCCTCGGCGGGCAGTCCGTCGTCGGCGAAGACGTCCATGTCCCCACCCGGCCAGCCGCTCTCGTCGTCGTCGAAGGCGCCGTCGGTGTCGACGCCTATCCCGTACCGCTCCACCACCTCGGCGGCGAGCACCCATTCGAGCATCGTCGCGTCGGAGATCAGCGCCCGGACCATCCCACCGGGCCCGTGCCGCAGCACGACGAAGTACAGCCGGGAGTCCACGACCACCACGAACGGCGGCGGCCAGGCACCGACGTCGCCCAGTGCCCGCTCCAGGACCGGCAGCTCGTCGCCGGCGTCCTCGGCCAGCAGCTCCACCCGCCAGCGCTCGCCCGCCCGCGACACCCGCACCGCGTAGCTGGCCGGGCCGGGAGGCGCGCCGTCCACCGCGCTCATCGCTTGCGGAGCAGGGTCAGGCCGTCGGCCAGCGGCAGCAGCGCCGTCTCCCACCGGGGGTCCGCGGCCAGGGCGGTGTTCAGCTCGGCCAGGGCCCGGTCGGACTCGTCCTGCGGGTCCAGCACGCGCCCGTCGCGGAGGGTGTTGTCCAGCAGGACGACGCCGTTCGGGCGCAGCCGCGGGTAGAGCTCGTCGACGTACGCCGCGTAGCCGGTCTTGTCCGCGTCGACGAACGCCAGGTCGTAGGCGGGCTCGGCCGGCAGCGCCCGCAGCGTGGGCAGCGCGTCCCCCAGCCGCAGCTCGATCCGGTCCGCCACACCGGCGCGTTCCCAGTACCGGCGCGCCACCGCCGTCCACTCCTCGCTGCGGTCCAGGCACAGCAGCGAGCCGTCGGCGGGCAGCCCCCGGGCGATGCAGAGCGCGGAGAAGCCGGTGAACGTGCCGATCTCGATCGCCGTCCGGGCGCCCAGGGCCGTGGTCAGCAGCCGCATGAGCACGCCCTGCTCGGGCGCGATCTGCATCGTGCCGGGCGCCTCGCCGCGCTCGGCCATCTCCGCCGTCTCCCGGATCAGGTCGGCCAGCACCTCGTCGACGGCGTCGGACGAGGCGCGGACGTAGTCGGCGAGCTCCTGCGTGAGGAGGAACGACCGCGGCGTCATGGCGTGTGGGGATGGAGGAGCACGGGCGTCATAGCCTCTGATCATGGCCGATGCCGAAGGTGCCGGGAACGCTGCTGCCGGGCGGGCCCCCTCGTTCCCGGTGCCGACCATGCCGGCACCCCCCGTCTCGGTCGTCGGGCTCGGTCAGCTGGGCGGCTCCCTGGCCGCCGCGCTGGTCGCCGCCGGCCGCCCCGTGTCCGGCTGGGACACCGACCCCGCCGCCTGCGACGCGGCGTCCGCCCGCGGGGTGACGATCACGCGCGAGCTCTCCGGCGTGGTCGTCCTCGCCGTCCCGCTCCCGGCCATGACCACGGCCCTGGACGGGCTGCGGATCGACCCGGGCGCGACCGTCACCGACCTCGGCTCGGTGAAGGGCCCCGTCCTGCAGGCGCTGACCCCGGCGCTGGGCAGCCGGTTCGTCGGTGGCCACCCGATGTGCGGCACCGAACGCTCCGGCCACGAGGCGGTCGACCCGGCGCTGTTCGACCGTGCCCGGTGGGCGCTGTGCGTGGAACCGGACACCGACCTGCCCCGCTGGCTGCGGGTCGCCGAGATCGCGCTGGCCGTCGGTGCCGAGGTCGTGCCGGTCACCGCCGCCGAGCACGACGACGCCGTCGCCGCGATCAGCCACGTGCCGCACCTGCTCGCCGCGGCCCTGGCCGCGGCCGCCGCCGAGGCCGGGCCGCTGGCGCTGGCGCTGGGCGCCGGCAGCTTCCGCGACGGCACCCGCGTCATCGGCAGCGACCCCGCCTTCGTCACCGCGATGGTCGAGGGCAACGCCGGACCCACGGAGGCGGCGCTGGACCGGGTGCGCGCCCAGCTGGCACGCCCCCGGCCGGAGCTGGTGGCCGCGGGTCACGCCGTCGTCACCCGGCAGGCCGCCCGGCGGCCCGTGCGCATCCCGCTGGAACGGGCCGCCCTGCTCTCGCTCGGTCGCGCCGGTGGTGCGGTCACCCGCCGCCTGGCCGCGTTCGTGGAGGGCTGGGTGCCGGAGACCGCCCGCTGACCGTTTCGCGCCCCCGCGTGGGGGCAGCACCCGTGCATGGACGAGAACGACATCCTCAACCGCATCCACTCGCTGGTCGAGGAGGAGCACAAGCTCCGCGACAGCGACGAGCACACCGACGAGACGCGCACCCGCATGAGCAAGCTCGAGGCCGACCTGGACCAGTGCTGGGACCTGCTGCGGCAGCGGCGGGCCAAGCGCCAGTACGACGAGGACCCCGACGAGGCGCAGCCCCGCCCCGAGCCGCAGGTCGAGAGCTACCTGCAGTAAGGCCCCCGCTGCAGGAGCCCGCGCCGACCCTGCGAGGCGTGGGGGCAGCGGGGTCCTGCTGCTAGGCCGACCGCTGGGCCGGCCGCCCGTGCTGTGCGCCCAGCAGGGCGAGCTGCCACTGCAGGCGGGCGCGCGGGTCGGCGACCTTGCGGCCGGTGACCTGCTCGATCCGCCGCAGCCGGTGCATGACCGTGTTGCGGTGGCAGTACAGCTCGTCGGCCGCGCGCGTGGGCGAACCGTCCGAGGCCAGGAAGGCGGCCAGCGTGTCCAGCAGCACCTCGCGCTCGTCCGCCGGCAGGGCCAGCAGCCCGCCCAGCGTCTGACCCACGAGGCGGGAGCTGATCTCCGGGGAGTTGCTCAGCAGCGCCTCGGGCAGCCGCTCGTCGATCGTGACGACCCGGCGCGTCGCCCGCGGCAGCGTCCGCGCCGCCGTCTCGGCCAGCCGGTAGGCGGAGCTGACCGCCCCGGCGCCGTCGACGGGCGCGGAGACCCCGACCGGGCCGGTGGTCAGCGCCTGGAGACGCCCACGGATCTCCGCGGCGCTCAGCGCGCCCAGCGCGATGACGCCCACCTGCGCACCGGACCGCGAGCCCCAGACCGAGCGCACGCCGTGGCGGAGCAGTTCGGGGCCCACGCCGTCGAGCCCCGGTCCGCCGCTCTCGTCGGGCAGCGCGACGACGGCCATGAGGCGGCCGTCCAGCGACATGGCCAGCAGATCGGCGGCGGTGCGCACGAACGCCGGGTCGTCCCCCCGGCCGTCCAGCAGGCCGTCGAGCATCCGGCGACGGGTCTCCTCGTCGACGCCGGCCAGCCGGCGCTGCTCGTCGCGGTAGCCCTCGGCCAGCGCGGCGCACTCGCCGTCGTTGGTGCGCCAGACGGTGCCGGCGACCTGCAGCAGGAGCGTGTCGTGCCGGCCACCGGCCTGGGCGGAGACCTTGAGCAGCGCCTCCCAGGTCACCTGGCCGCCGAGCCGGTAGGCCCGCAGCACCGCTTCCAGCGGGATGCCCTGCGCGGCCCTGCGGCGGCCCACCTCGCGGGCGCCGTGCAGCGCCGGGCGGTCGGGAACGGGAGCGCCGACGAGCGCGAGCAGCCCGTGCTCGAGGTTGTCGCGCGTCGAGCGGCGCAGCTCCTCCTCGGAGTCGGCGATGAAGTCGCGGTAGGCCGGCTCCGTGCGGGAGAGCACGTCCACCATGCGATCGGTCATGGCGTCCAGCTGCTCCAGCAGCAGCGGGGCGAGGTCGACCAAACGGGACGAGACCTCGGTGTCGAACGCCTGCACTCGATCTCCTCCTCTGGGCGTGACGTACAGCACAACCGGTCGGGACCATGACTGTGCGTTGCGCCCATTGTGACCACGGCCACGGAGCGGAAGCGTCGATCGGACGGACTTGTGACCCAATCGTCGCCCGCGTCCCACTGTGCGGAATGCCCCCGCACGCCGCTGTCCCGGACCGCCGCCCGCAGCGCGCAGCGCACGACCCGGAGCCCGCACCGCGCAGCCCGCCGGCGAATTACTTCGACGCCGAAGTGTGCACGCCGCGATCCTCCGGGTAGGAGCCCGGTGACGGTGGCGCCTCGCCGTGCGCCGACGGTGGACGAGGGAGCAGTCATGGCACAGCCGGTGCGAGCAGCACGGACCATCCGACGGGCGGTGGTGACCGGCGGCGCCGGTTTCCTGGGCTCGCACCTCTGCGAGCACCTGCTCGACCGCGGGGTCGAGGTGGTCTGCCTCGACAACTTCCTCACCGGGTCACCGGAGAACGTCCTGCACCTCATGGAGCACCCCGGCTTCCGGCTGGTGCGCTGCGACGTCACCGACTACGTGCACGTGCCCGGGCCGGTCGACCTGGTGCTGCACTTCGCCTCACCGGCGAGCCCGCTGGACTACCTGAAGATGCCGATCGAGACGCTGAAGGTCGGCAGCCTCGGCACGCTGCACACGCTGGGCCTGGCCCGCGAGAAGGGCGCCCGCTACGTCCTGGCCTCGACGTCGGAGGTGTACGGCGACCCCCTCGTGCACCCGCAGCCCGAGGAGTACTGGGGCAACGTCAACCCCGTCGGCCCGCGTGGCGTCTACGACGAGGCCAAGCGGTTCAGCGAGGCACTGACGACGGCGTACCGCAGCTCCCGCGGCACCGACACCGGCATCGTCCGCATCTTCAACACCTACGGACCGCGGATGCGCGCCGACGACGGCCGGGCGATCCCCGCCTTCGTGGGCCAGGCGCTGTCCGGCCGCCCGCTCACGGTCGCCGGCGACGGCTCCCAGACCCGCTCGATCTGCTACGTCGACGACACGGTGACCGGCATCCTGGCCATGGCGTTCTCCGGGCACGCCGGGCCGGTGAACATCGGCAACCCCGACGAGCTCTCGATGCTGCGGCTGGCCGAGTGGATCGTGGAGCTCACCGGGTCGGACTCCCCCATCGACTTCATCGACCTGCCCGTGGACGACCCGAAGGTCCGGCGTCCCGACACCACCCGCGCCGAGCAACTGCTGGACTGGCGGCCGCAGGTGCCCTCCGAGGAGGGGCTGCGCCGCACCGTGGCCTGGTTCGCCGGACAGCTCGCCGCCCGGGAGGTGCGCGCCGGCTGAGTCCGGCGTCCCGGCCGGCGACACAGCTTTCCCCTCTAGGGTGTCCCTGCGGACCGGGGGGCCGCGCCCGTTGCCGAGTGATGACAGAGAGCGAGCATGGGCCGCCACGCTGATCCGACTGCCACCGACCGCCGGTTTCCCGTCGCTTTGATCGCGGCTGCGGCCGTGGTCGTCCTGCTGCTCGCCGGTGGCGTGGGCTGGTGGCTGACCGCCGGCGACGACGAGGAATGCGCGACGCGCTCGACCGTCGACGTGACGGTCGCCCCGGAACTGGTCTCGCTGACCCAGGAGCTCCTCTCCGAACCCGGGGCGCTGGATGCCGACGGCTGCATCACCGCCGAGGTCACGGCGCAGGAGCCGCTGCAGACCGCCGGCGCGCTGAGTGCGCTGGACCCCGAGTCGCTGCCCGACGTGTGGGTGCCCGACTCGTCGCTGTGGGCGCTGCGCGCCGGCGGGACGGAACTGACCGACGAGGGGTCCCTGGGTTCCTCCCCCGTCGTGCTGGCCACCAGCCAGGCCGTTGCCGACGCCGAGGGCTGGACCGACGAGCCGCCCACGTGGGGGCAGGCACTCACCACGGACCAGGACGTGGCGGTGCCCGACCTCGCCGGCAGCGCCGAGGGGATCGCCGCGCTGTCCGCCCTCCGCACCTCGCTGGGCGGCGACGAGGACGCCGACAACGGCGTCGTCGAGGTGGTGCTGTCCGCAGCCCGCTCCGGCAGCTCCGAAGAGGCGCTCGAGGCCGGTGGCCAGGGAGCCGAGGACGCACCGCTGGTGCCCGTGAGCGAGCAGACCGTCTACGCCGCCCACGCCTCGGCCGCCGACTCGTCCCTCGTCGCGGTCTACCCCTCCGAGGGCTCCCCGATGCTGGACTACCCGGTGTTCCGCGTCGCGGCGGGCGACGGCCAGCAGCAGCAGGCCGTCGACGCCGTCGTCGCGGCACTGACCTCCGACGAGGCGCGGACCGCGGCCATGGAGGCCGGCTTCCGGGGCGCCGAAGGCGCCCCCCCGCCGGCGGCCGGCGAGGAGAGCGGCATCCGCGAGGAGGCCCCGCAGCCGGTGGAGCTGGATCCCGCCGAGGTGGGTGGCCTGCTCGCCCGGCTGACGAGCCTGGCCGCACCGTCCCGGATCCTGGCCGTGCTGGACGTGTCGACGTCGATGGAGGCGCCGGCCGGGAACGGCACCCGCGCCACCCTGGCCCGCGACGCGGCGCGGACGACGCTCTCGCTGGTGCCGGGTGAGTACGCGCTCGGACTGTGGTTCTTCGCCTACGAGCTGGTCGGCGACCAGGACTGGCAGGAGCTGGTGCCCATCCGGAAGCTGGACACCGAGGTCGACGGCCAGACGCAGCGGGAGATCCTGGACGCCCAGGCCGCCACCCTCCCGCAGCGGCTGACCCCCGGTGGGACCGGTCTCTACGACACGACGCTGGCCGCGGTCCGGGCCGCGCGGGCCAACTACGACCCGAGCGCGGTGAACAGCGTCCTCGTGATGACCGACGGGACGAACGAGGACGACGCGGACGGCATCAGCATGGAGGCCCTCCTGAGCACGCTGACCGCCGAGGCCGACCCCACGCGCCCGATCAAGGTCATCGGGGTGGCGCTGGGACCGGACGCCGACATCTCAGCGCTGGAGCAGATCGCCGAGGCGACCGGCGGTGCGGCCTACTCCGCCGTCGACCCGACCGACCTGCAGACGGTGCTGTTCGACGCCCTCCGCCAGCGCGACTAGCCGTACTTCGCAGCTTCGTCGCGAGTGGGGCCCGGAGGGTTCCGCGCAGCGACGACGGTGGGCTCAGCGCCCCCGGGGGACGGCTCCTGACCGCGGTGCCGCCCGGAGGGCGGCGATGACCTCGTCGACGGGAATGCGGGCCAGGGCGGGGTCGAGCTCGGTGCCCCACGGGTCGCCGGTGCCGTCCCCGTGCCAGAGGACGGCGTGCAGCGCCGTCCCCTCCGGCCCCGTCCGCGCCGGCGGTCCCCACAGCGCGGGCGACACCGGCCCGAACAGCACCACCGAGGGACGGCGGTAGGCGGTCGCCAGGTGCGCCACCCCGGTGTCCCCGCAGACCACGACCCGCGCGGCGGCGACCACGGCGGCGAGCTCCATCGACGTCGTCCGGCCGGCCAGGACGGCGTCCGGCCCGAGCCCCGCGCCCGCGGCCACGGCCTGCGCCAGCTCGACCTCGGCCGGGCCACCGGTGATGCGGACGTCGTGGCCGGCATCGGCGAGGTGCCGGGCGACGGCGGCGAACCGGTCGGCCGGCCAGCGACGGCCCGGGTACGCCGCCCCGGGGTGGACGACGGCGGCGCCGCGCACCGGAGGTGGCACCGGTGGGACGGCGAGGTCCAGCGCGTCGGGGTCCGCCTCGACGCCCAGCCCCTCGGCGACCAGCCGGCACCAGCGCGCCACCTCGTGCTCGTCGGCGTACCAGCGCGGGCCGGGGTAGCCGGGGCTGTCGAACGTGAGCAGCCGCGCGGGCCGCAGGTCGGCCACGATCCGGTGGGAGGCGGGGCCCTTGCCGTGCAGGTCGACGGCGAGCTCGGGCGGCGGACCGGACCAGTCCAGCGGTTCGAGCTCACCGGCGGGGAGCACCTCGTCGACGGCGTCGATCAGGCGGGCGAGGGGCGCCAGCGACGTCGTCGTCGCCAGGACCAGCCGGTGGTCCGGGACGGCCGCCCGGACGGCCCGGATCGCCGGTACCCCGGTGAGCAGGTCACCCAGCCCGAGCGGCCGCAGCACGACCGCCGTCGGAGCGTCTGCTTCTCCCCGGAAGGCATAGGTACCTCTGCCTACGGAATGGGCACCCGATTCGCAGGTAGAGGTACCTATGCCTGCATCGGGGCCTGGGGCGGGGGCGCTCACACCTGGGAGCGCTCGACCAGTGCCGTGGTCGAGTGCCCGTCCAGGTACGGCAGCACGACGGCCTGGCCGCCCCACGTACGCAGGACCGCCGCCTCGGGCAGGTCGGCACCGGCGTAGTCGCCGCCCTTGGCCCACACGTCGGGCCGCAGCCGGTCCAGGACCGCCGACGGGGTGTCCTCGTCGAACACGACGACGGCGTCGACGAACTCCAGCGCCTCGAGCACGCGCGCGCGGTCGGGGGCGCTGTTCAGCGGGCGCGAGGGGCCCTTGAGCCGGCGGACGGAGTCGTCGGAGTTGATGCACACGACCAGGCAGTCGCCCAGGCCGCGGGCCGCCCGCAGCGTCGCGACGTGCCCGGGGTGCAGCAGGTCGAAGCAGCCCCCGGTGGCGACGACGGTGCCACCGGCCGCCCGCACGCGCGCGATCACGCCCTCGGCGCCCGGCTCGGCGACCACGTCCGGGGTCTCGCGGTCCCAGGCGGTCGCCCCGCCGCGGGCGACGAACGCGCCGGCGAAGGCCACCGCCGACGACACCGCCTCTCCCGTCACCGCGCCGTCGGCCAGCGCCAGCGCCGCGGCCGCCGCGAACGAGTCCCCGGCGCCGCACGGGTCACCGCCGGTGACCGGCACGGCGGGCACGACCATGGGCGCGCCCGAGCCGTAGGACAGCAGCGCACCCCGGTCGCCCATGGTGACCGCGACCGCCCCCACGCCCCAGTGCGCGATGAGCGCCTCGGCGCGGGCGCCGACCGCCGCCAGGCCGTCGCCGGGTGCCTCCGGCACCACCCGTGCCGCCTCGGCCGCGTTGGGGGTGACCAGGCGGACCCCGCGCACCGGCTCGGCGCCGCGGGGGTGCGGGTCCCACACCACCGGACCGCGGGCGCCGGCCAGTGCCTCGCGGACGTCGACGGCCGCCGTCGTGCCCCGGCCGTAGTCGGCGACGAGCACGGCCGCGGCGGTGCGGATCGCCTCGGCCGCCTCGGCGGGCAGCGCGCCCAGCGTGGCCACCGGCGCCCCGCTGTCGAGACGGGCGACGGAGTGGTCGCCGACCCGGATGCGCTGCTTGACCGCGGTGCCGCCGCCGGCCGGGATCGCGATCAGCCGCACCCGCCCGTCGAGCAGCTCGCGCAGCCGGGCCGCGCCGTCGTCGGAGTCCAGGGGCGCCACCAGGACGACCTCGCGGGACGTCGCGGCGGCGGCGATGACCGCGGCCAGCGCCGCGCCGCCGGGGCGCTCGCGGCGCTCGACGTCCTCGACCACCGGCACCGGCGCGTCGGGGGTGAGCCGGGAGGCGCTGCCCACGAGGTCGACGTCGAGCAGCGCGTCGCCGACGACGACCAGCGGCCGGGCGTCGGACCGCCGGCTCACCGGGCGGTCCCCAGCGTCGGCCCGGTCGGCACGCGCGAGGGCGCGGCCAGCACGGCGGCGTCGAACGCGGCGCAGACCAGGTGCAGCGCGACCAGGTGGCACTCCTGCACCGTCGCCGTCCACGGGGAGTCGATGCACACCGCGTCGTCGGCGACGCCGGCCAGCGGGTTGGGCGCCGGGCCGGTCATCGCCAGCGTGGTGATCCCGCACTCGCGGGCGCGGCGGGCGGCGGCGACGGCGTTCGGTGAGCGGCCCGAGGTGGACAGCAGCACCAGCACGTCGCCGGGGCGGCCGTGCGCCTCGACCTGCCGGGCGAACAGCTCGTCGGCCGGGTAGTCGTTGGCGATGGCGGTGAGCGACGAGGTCTCGGCGGTCAGGCAGATCGCGGAGAAGGGCGGCCGGTCGGCGCGGTAGCGGCCGACCAGCTCGGCGGTCAGGTGCTGCGCCTGGGCGGCGCTTCCTCCGTTGCCCGCGGCGAGCAGCCGGCCCCGCGACTCCCCGGTGAGCACGCCGGCCAGCAGCCGCCCCCAGCTGTCGAGCGTGTCGAGCTGCGCGTCCAGCGACCCCAGCGCGGCGGTCAGCGAGGCGACGTGGTCCGCGCCGGTGAGGTGCGTGCACGTCGCGGGGTCGGGCACCGCGGCGGGCGCGACCGCCACGACGTTCTCGAAGAAGCTGTGCGGACCGGCGCTCATCGGGCGACTCCCACGGGACGGCGGCTGGCGAGTACCTGCCGGTAGACGGTGTCGGTGTCGGCCACGACGCGGCTCCACCGGTAGCGGTCGCGGGCCCGCTGGACCCCGGCGGCGCCGTAGGCGGCCCGGCGCGCGTCGTCGGCGAGCAGCGCGGCGAGCACCTCGCCGAGCCGCTCCGGGTCGCGCGGCGGGACGAGGTCGCCGGTCACGCCGTCGACCACGCTGTCCTGCAGCCCGCCGACCGCGGTGGCCACCACCGGCCGGGCGCAGGCCATGGCCTCCAGGGGCGTGATGCCGAACGGCTCGTACCAGGGCACCGCGAGGACGACGTCGGCCGAGCGCACCCAGGCGGGGACGTCCGCCCGGGCCACCGAGCCGGCGAACACCAGCCGGTCGGCCACCCCGGCCTCGGCGGCGATCGCGCGCAGCCGGCGGACCTCGGGGTCGGCGTCGACCGCATCGGCGCGCGGGCCGCCGACGACGACGAGCTCGGCGTCGGGGACCGCGCGCAGCGCCCGCACCGCGTCGTCCTGGCCCTTGCGCTCCACGAGCCGGCCCAGCACCAGCAGCCGCTTGCGGTCGGACCGTGGGGCCACCGGGCCGTCCGGCGTGAACACCGCGGTGTCGACACCGCAGGGCACGATCGAGACGCGGTCGGTGGTCAGCCCCAGCCGGCGCAGCTCGAACACCTCGTCGGTGCAGGTGGCGACCACGTGGGCGACGCTGCGGCACAGCGAGCGCTCCAGCTCGATCCGGTTCGGCGGCGAGGTGTCGGCGTCGCCCTGGTGGCGGCGCTTGACCGAGCCGAGGGCGTGGAAGGTCTGCAGGACCGGGATGTCCCCGGCGGCCGCGACCGACGCCAGGCCGCTCATCCAGAAGTGCGCGTGGACCAGATCCGGTGGCCGGGAGCTCCACGTGCGGCGGAGGTTGGTGGCGAACTCGGGCATGTGCCGCAGCAGGTCGTCCTTGGGCAGCTCGCACGGCGGGCCGGCGGGCACGTGGACGACGTTGTAGCCGTCCTGCGTGACGACCCGCTCGGGCAGCGAGTCGTCGTCGCGACGGGTGTGCACGGTGACGTCGTGGCCGCGCTGCGCGAGCCCCGCGGCCAGGGCCGCGACGTGGACGTTCTGCCCGCCGGCGTCGACGCCGCCGATGGCGGCGAGCGGGCTGGCGTGCTCGCTGACCAAGTCGATCCTCATCGCGTCACCTCTCCGAGAAGGCGATCCCAGTCGCGCAGGAAGCGGTCCAGCCCGTAGCGCTCGAGCGCCGCGGCGCGGGCGGCCTTGCCGGCCAGCCGGGCGGCGTCCTCGTCGTGCAGGAACTCCCGCACGGCGTCCCACAGCTGCTCCGGCCGGGTGGAGATGACCCCCGCCTCGGCCGGCACCGCCTCGACCACCTCGGTCGTGGCCAGGGCGACGACGGGCATGCCCAGGTGCATGGCCTCCAGCAGCGACAGGCCCAGGGACGTCCAGCGGACCGGGTGCACGTACACCCGGCGGCGGGCGAGCTCGGTGTGCATGGCGGCCTGCGGCGGGTCGTCGAACAGCGCCACCCGGTCCGGGTCGAGGCCGTACCGCTCGTGCAGGCCGGCCAGGCCCATGCCGAAGACGTCGACCGGCGCGGCCTGCGCGAGCCCGGGGAGCAGGTCGGCGCCGACGGTGCGGCCCCGGCGGACCGGCTCGTTGACGACGACGGCGGCGCGGGCCAGCTCCCCGGTCCAGCGCTCGCCGGGGTCGACGATGCCGTGCTCGATGACCGTGGTCGGCGCCCGGCCGTTGTCGTAGAACAGCCGGTTGAAGTGGGTGACGTGCGCGATCGGGATGTCGGTCCGCCCGGCCATGGGGTGCCGGGTGTGCGGCACCGGGCCGTCGTCGGGCTCCAGGCCGGGGGCGTTGTGCTCCAGGAAGACCGCGGGCAGGTCGCGTCCGGGTTCGGCGCCGAGCCACTCGCGGACCAGCTCCAGGTCACGGGTGCGCTGCAGGACCACGACGTCGGGCTGCTCCTCGCGCAGCTGCTCGGGCGTCACCTCGCGGGCGGCCGCCGGCCAGTCCCAGGTGCGGGCGCGGCCGAGCCCGTCGGGACTGCGCCGCCCGTCCGGACCGTCGACGACGGGGATCAGGTACTCGTGGCTGCCCTGGACGAACGCCGTCGTCCAGGAGCCGTGCACGTGCCAGACGAGGACCTTCATGTGCTCACCAGCTTCTCGACGGCGGCGACGACGTCGGCGGCCGTGACGGAGGTCAGGCAGGGATGGCCGGGCACGGGGCACTCGCGCGCCCGGGTGTCGCGACAGGGTGCGTCCTGGTCACCCAGCAGGACGGTGGGGACGCCGTAGGGCGCCCACCGCGCGGCGGGGACCACGGGCGCGAACAGCGAGACCACCGGCGTCCCCACGGCGGCGGCGAGGTGCGCCGGCCCGGTGTTGCCGACGACGACCGCAGCGGCGCCGTCGAGCACCGCGGCCATCTCGGCGAGCGTGGTCGCGCCCCCGAGGTCGACGCCGCGGGTGCCTGCGACGAGCGCGGTCAGCTCCCGCTCGCCCGGGCCGCCGGTGACCAGCACCCGGTGGCCGGCGTCGGCCAGCGCCTCGACCGCCTCGGCGCACCGCTGGGCGGGCCAGGCCCGGGCCGGGACGGAGGCCCCCGGGTGCAGCACGACGTAGCCCGGTGGCACGTCCACGGCGGGCAGCGGACGGCGCAGCGTCAGCCGGCCGTCGTCGCCGGGCGGGAGCTCGAAGCCGGCCGCGCGGGCCAGGGAGAGCGCCCGTTCCGGCTCAGGCACGTCGTCCTCGACCCGGTGGCGGACGTCGAGCAGCGCGCCGGGGTAGTCGACGCTGATCGCGGAGATCCGCGGGACGCCGGCCGTCCGGAGCACCAGGGCCAGGGGCAGCGGCGACTGGTGGAACGACGTGGAGATCACCGCCTCGTCGGGCGCGAGCGACCGCACGCGCTCGGTGAGGGCGGCGAGGTCATCGGCGTCCACGGGCGGGGCGTCGCCGAGGATCCACGGGCAGGCCCACGTCCACACCTCGTCGACGCCCGGCAGCAGCTCGGCGGCCGCGGCACCCGCCGGGCCGGCGAGGAACACGACGCGGTCGGCACCGTGCGCGACGGCCCGCACCAGCGGGCCCTGCAGCAGGACGTCCCCGGCGTTGTCCAGCCGGGCCACGAGCACCGTCCGGGCGGTCACCACCGGCCGCCCAGTACGTCGTCCACCGCGGCGGTCAGCGTCTCCGCGACGTGCGCCGCGGCGGCCACCTCGGCCTTCCGCGTCACCGGCGTCGGCACCATGATCCCGGTGGCGCCGGCGGCGGACGCGGCGTCGACGTCGGCGGAGATGTCGCCGATGACCACGCACCGCGCGGGGTCGACGTCGAGCTCGGCGCAGGCGGCCTTGACCATGCCGGGAGCGGGCTTGCGGCACGCGCAGCCGTCGTCGGGGCCGTGCGGGCAGACCTGCAGCGTGTCGAAGGGGCCGAGCAGCTCCTCGAGCCGGGCCATGCAGGCGTCGACCTGCGCGCGGGTGATGAGGCCACGGGCCACGCCGGACTGGTTGCTGACGACGCCCACCTTCACCCCGCGGGCGCGCAGCGCGTCGACGGCCTCGCGGGCGCCGGGCACCGGCTTCACCAGGTCCGGGTCGCCGTTGTAGGGGTAGTCGCGGACCAGGGTGCCGTCGCGGTCGAACAGCACCAGGTCGGGCAGCCCCTTCCACCGCGGCACCCGCCGGTGGCCGGCGACGCCCTTCAGCCAGTGCCAGGTGGCCAGCGGCGGGATGAGCGCACTGGTGGCGAGCATGGTGGTGACCTCGGCGCGGTCGCGCGGGCCGGGTGCGATGCGGGCCCAGGCGAACTCGGCGGTCCCCGCCAGCCAGCCGGCGGCGGCGAGGGCGGCCGCCCGCGGGCGGCGGGCGGCCGCGAACCCGAGCGCGGCGAGTACTGCGGCGGTGACGGCGGTGTGCTGCGGACGGCGGCCCAGCGCGGCGTCGGCCCGCTCCCGCCAGTCGGGTCCGTGCAGCCGCCGCATGAGGACGTCGTCGGCGTTGCCGGCCTGGACGCGGACGCTCACCCAGCGGTCGGTGGGCCGCACGGGGTGGGTGATCCAGCGGTCGCCGCGGACCAGGCGCGCGCCGGTGTCCATGACCCGCAGGGCCAGGTCGGAGTCCTCGCGGAAGGCGCGCGGGAAGCGCTCGTCGAAGCCGCCGACCGCGGACAGCGCGGCGCGGCGGTAGGCGAGGTCGGCGGTGATCCAGCTGGAGGTGGCCAGCCCGGCGGTGCCCCTCTCCCAGTCGGTGGGCCGCCGGTGCTCCGGCAGCGGCACGCGCACCCGCCCCTGGCTGCCGGCGACGTCGGCGGGGAGGTCGGTGAGATCAGCGGCCAGCCGCTCGTACCAGTCGGCGTCGGGCACCACGTCGTCGTCGAGGAAGGCGATCCAGGGCGTCCGGGCGCTGCGCCAGCCCAGGTTCCGGGCGCGGGCCGGACCGCCGCCGCCGGTGCGCACGACGCGGACCGGCGGGAGCCCGGGGCGCTCGGGGTCCAGCGGCGCCCCGGTCGGGCGGTCGTCGACCAGGATCAGCTCGGCCGGGCGGGGGCCCGGGGCCGCCGCGAGTGCGTCGAGGAGCACGTCGAGCGAGGGCCGCCCGATCGTGGGCACGACGACGGTGCACTCCGCGATCATGATCGCGTCCGTGCCCGGACTCGATCGGCCAGAAACACTACGGGCTTGAAGTTTTCGCCCCTGTCCACCGGCCGGGGCGGTGCGTTCAGACGGCGCCGGGCTCCAGCACGAGGACGTCGTCGGCGAAGGCCAGCCGGGCGCCGGTGCGGGCCTGCAGCTCCTCGCGCTCCAGGCCGGCGACCATCTCGCGCACGACCAGGCCCTCGGGGGTCACGTCCATGACGGCCAGCTCGGTGTAGATGCGGTCCACGACGGCGGCGGCGGTGAGCGGGAAGGTGCACGAGGAGAGCACCTTGGGCCGGCCGTCCTTGGTGGTGTGCGTCATGAGCACGAGCACCCGCTTGGCGCCCACCGCGAGGTCCATCGCACCGCCGACCGCCGGCGGGTGCCCGACCTCGTCGGTGGCCCAGTTGGCGAGGTCGCCCTTCTCGGACACCTGGAAACCGCCGAGCACGGTGACGTCGATGTGGCCGCCGCGCATCATCATGAACGAGTCGGTGTGGTGGAAGAACGAGCCACCGGGCACCAGCGTGACCGGCTGCTTGCCGGCGTTGATCAGCTCGGGGTCGCCCTCGCCCGGGGCGGGTGCCGGTCCCATGCCGAGGATGCCGTTCTCGGAGTGGTAGACGATCTCCTTCTCGGGGGAGACGACGTCACCGACCAGCGTGGGCATGCCGATGCCGAGGTTGACGTAGGCGCCGCTGGGGATGTCGCGGGCCACGCGGCGGGCCATGTCGGTCAGCGAGAGCCGGGGCCCGGTCATGACGCCTCCACCTGCACGACCCGGTCGACGAAGATGCCGGGGGTCACGATGCACTCGGGGTCCAGGTCGCCGAGTTCGACGAACTCGCGCACCTGGACGACGGTCAGGGTGGCCGCGGTGGCCATGGTGGGGCCGAAGTTCCGCGCCGCCGTGGAGTAGACGAGGTTGCCCCACCGGTCGGCCGCGCGTGCCTTGATCAGCGCGACGTCGCCGTGCAGGGGCTCCTCGAAGACGTGCCGCCGGCCGTTGATGATGCGCACCTCCTTGCCCTCGGCGAGCAGCGAGTCCGCGCCCGCGGGGGTGAAGAAGCCGCCCAGGCCCGCGCCGGCCGCACGCATCCGCTCGCTGAGCGTGCCCTGCGGGACGAGCTCGAGCTCCAGCTCGCCGGCGCGGTAGCGCTCCTCGAACCAGATCGAGCCGCTGGACCGCGGGTACGAGCAGATGATCTTGCGGACCCGCCGCTCGCGCAGGAGCGCGGCGACGTCGGTCTCCCCGCTGCCGGCGTTGTTCGTGACCAGCGTGAGCTCCCGGGCGCCCTGGTCGAGGACGGCGTGCACCAGCTCCACCGGGATGCCGGAGTTGCCGAATCCGCCGACGAACACCGTGGCGCCGTCCTGGATGTCGGCGACGGCGTCGACGAGCGACCCGACCCTCTTGTCGATCACTGGCTCCCCGTCCGCTCGTGCGGGCACCCGCGCCCGGCTCCGACCACTCTGCACCAGCCCCCGCCGGGGCCGCGGCTCAGGGCCGGTCGCCGTCGACGCGCGTGCTGCCGCCGGTGGTCGAGCCGCCGGTGGTCGTGCCGACGTCGGCCGGGCCGTCGGTGGCCGCCGCTCCCCCGGTGCCCTCCGGCTCGGCCTCCGTGCCGGTCGCCGCGAGCTCGCCCTCGGCGACGCCGGGGAGCCGGCTGCGGCTGCGCCGCCGCCGGATGCCCATCACCGTGCTGTAGAGGATGAGCAGCGCGATCGCCGCGAACAGCCCGCCCGACAGCGGCCGGGTGACGAAGATGTCGAACTCTCCACCGGAGATGAGCATCGAGCGGCGGAAGTTCGACTCGAGGATGGCGCCCAGCACGAAGGCCAGCACCAGCGGGCCCGGCTCGAAGCCGGTCTTCTTCATGAGCCAGCCGATGATGCCGAACACCAGCACGACCCACATGTCGAAGGGGTCGTTGTTGACCGAGAAGACGCCGGCCATGGTGATGAGCAGGGCGAACGCGGCCAGGATGCCCGCGCGCACGCGCAGCAGCTGGACGAAGACCCCGACCAGCGGGATGTTGAGCGCCAGCAGCATCAGGTTGCCGATGAACATCGACGCGATGACGCCCCAGAAGATGTCCGGGTTCTCGTCGATCAGCTGCGGCCCCGGGGTGATGCCCTGGATGAGCAGCGCCCCGTAGATCAGCGCCAGGACGACGTTGGGCGGGATGCCGAGGGTGAGCAGCGGGACGAACGCCGACGTGGACGACGCGTTGTTCGCCGTCTCCGGTCCCGCGACGCCCTCGATGGCGCCCTTGCCGAACCGGCTCGGGTCCTGGGCGCGGCGCTTCTCGAGCGCGTAGGAGGACAGCGAGGAGATCACCCCGCCGCCGCCCGGCAGCACGCCGAGGAAGAAGCCCAGAACGGACCCGCGGGCGATGGCCCCGGAGGAGTCCCGGAAGTCGCGGCGGGAGGGCCAGATGTTCTTGAGCTTGCTCTTGACCGCCTCGGCCTTCTCGGTCTTCTCCAGGTTGTAGAGGATCTCCCCGACGCCGAACAGGCCCATGGCCACGGCCACGAAGTCCAGCCCGTCGAACAGCTCGACCTGGTCGAAGGTGAACCGGCTGGTGGCCGTGATGGCGTCCCGCCCGACCGTGGCCAGGAACAGGCCCAGCGCGGCCATGGACAGCGCCTTCACCGGGTGCTTGGTGCCGAGGTAGGTGACCAGCAGGATGCCGAGCGCGGTCAGCGCGACGTACTCGGGCGCCTGGAACTGCACCGCCAGGTCCGACAGCGGGGGCGCCAGCAGGATCAGGCCGACCACCGAGATCGTGCCGCCGATGAAGGACCCCACCGCGGCGATGCCGAGCGCCGGTCCGGCGCGGCCCTGCTTGGCCATCTGGTAGCCGTCGAAGGTGGTCACCACCGAGGCCGCCTCACCCGGCAGCTGCAGCAGCACCGAGGTGATCGTGCCGCCGTACATCGAGCCGTAGTAGATGCCGGCCAGCAGGATCACCGCGGTCGCGGGCTCCAGCTCGTAGGTCAGCGGTAGCAGCAGCGCGATGGTCGCCGTCGGGCCCAGCCCGGGGAGGACGCCGATGACCGTGCCGATGAGTACGCCCAGGAAGACGTAGAGGATGTTGGTGGGGTCCAGCGCGACGGAGAAGCCCTCGCCGAGGCCGTCCAGGATGCCCACGTCAGCCGCCCAGCACGATGTCGTCGGGGAAGGGCACGCCGAGAGCCTCGACGAAGACCAGGTGGAAGACCACGGCGCCGATCACCGCCAGCGGCACCGCCCAGCGCCAGGGCTCCCGGGCGAAGAGGCGCAGCCAGATCAGCAGCATCAGCACCGCCGGGACCAGGAAGCCGATCTGCTGGAACAGCACGATGAAGACGCCGAGGCTGATCAGCCCCAGCGCGATGCCGGCCGTGCCGCGGGTCCACGGCTCGTAGTCGGCCGGGTCGTCGATGAACAGCAGGATGAGCGCCGTCAGCGTGAGCAGACCAGCGACGATGAACGGCCACAGTCCGGGGCCCGGTGCGTCGAGCTGCCCGAGCGACAGGTCGCGTGCCTGGAGCATCGCGGCGATCCCGAACAGCAGCAGGACCAGCGGCGCCAGCCGGTGGAGGTGCTTGGACATCGATCTCCCGTGGAGCGGCGGCGGGCCCGCCGGTGGGCCGCGGAGCCGGTCGCCCGGCTCCGCGGCGTTCGGTCAGTCCTGCAGGATCGGACCGTAGACGTCGACGATCTCCTCGATCCGGTTCTGGAAGGCATCGGTGCCGACGAACTCGTCCGGCACGTACTGCTCGCCGAGCTGCTCGACCGTCTCCGGCTTCTCCAGGCAGGTGCTCACCGTGTCCTCGAGGGTGCTGACGACGTCGTCCGGCGTCCCGGCCGGAGCGGCGAGACCGAACACCGACACGCTGTTGGTCAGCTCGGGGAACCCGACCTCCGCCAGCGGCGGGGCGTCGATGTAGTCCACCGGCTCGGGGGTGCTGACGGCCAGCGGCACGAACACGCCCTCCTCGATGTTGTTCAGCACGTCCTGCGAGCTGTTGATGAAGATCGCGTCCACGGCGTCGCCCTGCAGGGCGGTGGTCATCTCGGCGTTGCCGGTGTACGGGACCAGCGTCAGCTCGGTGTCGTACTCCTCCGCCATGCGCGTGAGCTCCATCGCCTGCGACGTCGTCGTCCCCGGGACCCCGACGTTGAGCTCACCCGGGTTGTCCGCCGCGTACTCGAAGAAGGCCTCGGCGTCGGCGTACTCGGAGTCCGGGCCGACGATCAGCGCGGACGGGATCTCGGTGAGGGCCGCGATCGGGATGTAGTCGTCGTTGGTGTAGCCCACGTCGTCCCCCTGCAGGGGGTTGGTGGCCGACGCCGGCACCGCGATCAGCGACAGGGTGTAGCCGTCGGCGTCCTCCGCCAGCATGGCCTGCATACCGATGGAGCCCGAGGCGCCCTCCCGGTTCTGCACGACGACGGTCTGCCCGAACTCGTCCTCCAGGCAGCTGCCGATCGTGCGCGCGGCGAGGTCGGTGGGGCCACCCGCGGCGTAGGGCACGTAGAGGGTGATGTCGTCGGTGGGGTAGTCGGAGGCGGCCTCGCCGCCACCACCGCCGGAGGAACCGCCCTCGTCGTCCCCACCGCAGGCAGCGGCGAGGGTGAGCACGGAGATCGCGATCAGGGCGGGTGCGGTCCGTCGGATGGGGCGCATGGGAGTCCTCCAGTTGCTGGGCGTGCGATCGGGATCGTGCGGGTGGGTCAGCCGGGGAGCGGCTGGTCGACCCGCCGGGTGGGCTCGACGGTCCGGGCGGGCCCCGACGGGCCGCTTCCCGCCTCGTCCCCGCGGCCGGGATGCGCGCCGGCCGCCACCGGGAGGAGCGCCGGAACGCTCCGGAGGCTTCGCTGCATCGTCGTCGCCCCCTGGTCCGCCACCTGCTCCGCCGGCTCGGTGACCTGCGTCGCACATGCAAGCACAGGCCGGGGACGCGGACAGTGCCGGAGGACAACGAAGCGGCAACGATGCGAACCCGCCGGTAACCAGGGCCGACGGGCCCGGATCAGTGCC
Source organism: Blastococcus sp. SYSU DS0617 (assembly GCF_054051075.1). NCBI lineage: Bacteria > Bacillati > Actinomycetota > Actinomycetes > Geodermatophilales > Geodermatophilaceae > Blastococcus > Blastococcus sp. SYSU DS0617. The sequence continues at coordinate 229,801 of NZ_JBJHAO010000001.1, read as the reverse complement.
GGGACCGCGCCGCCGAGGACACCCGCGCCAGGGCATCGGTGACGACGGCGGCGTCGTCCCCGAGCAGGGTCAGCAGGTGCGCCACGAGCTCGTCGTGCGTGCGCGCCGCCTCGGTGACCCGCTGCCGCCCCGCGGGGGTCAGCTTCGCGTGCAGCACCCGCCGGTCGGCGTCGCCCCGTTCGCGCAGCACGAGGCCGTCGGCGACCAGCCGGCTCACGGTGCTCGTCACCCCGGGCCGGGACAGCCCCAGGGCCTCGGCGACCTCGCCCATGGAGGCCCGCTCCCCCGGTGCGTCCGCGATCCGCCGGAGCGCCTCGAACCCCGTGAGCGAGAGGTCGTGCTGGCGGTGCAGGGCCGAGTCGACCCGCCGGGTGATGCGGTCGTGCACCTGCACGATGCGCAACCACGTCTCGGCGGGGCGGGGGGCGACCCCGGGAACGGCGGCGGCGTCGCGGGGGATCCCGCGCGCGAGCGCGTCCTCCGACCGTGGCACGCCAGCGTGGTCCCCGGATGAGGCCGGGCTGAAACCGTCCCGGCGGCGTCGTCCGGTCAGCGGCCCAGCCGGTGTCCGCCGCGGTGCCGCCGCTCGAGCCGCCCGGGTCGTCGCCGCGCGGTCATGGACACCAGCCCCGTCCCGGTGACCGCGAGCGCGCCGGCGGCCGCCAGCAGCGGCACGGTCGACGCCTCGTCCGGCGCGGGGGCGGTGGCGTCCGCGGCCACGTCGAGGGGGACATCGGCGACGGCGGCCGAGCTGTCGCCCACGACGTCCAGCGCCGCGGGACCAGCCGCGGTCCACGCCGGGATGAGCACCTCGGCGGTGACCGAACCGTCGTCGTCGGCCGTGGCCGAGCCCAGCACCTCGCCGCCGTCCCGCAGCGTGATGGTGACCCGCTCGCCGGGCCGGTAGCCCTCCGCCCGGAGCCGGACGGTGCCACCGGCGGCCACGGGGGTCTGGGTCTCCCCGCCCCCGGCCGCCGACGTCGTCGGCCGAGCGGAGGTGGACGGGGGTCGAGCGGACGTGGTCGCGGAGACGGAGGCGGACGGCGTACCCGCCGGCGAGGACGACGGAGGCGTGGGCCGGGAGGACGACGGCGACGTCGGGCCCGTAGGTCGCTGGGTCGACGGCGACGTCGGGCCCGTGGGCTCGGCCGGGACCACCGGCGCGGGGGCGGGTGTCGGCCCCGGACCCGGCGTCGGCCCCGGGCCGGTCGTCGGCCCCGGGCCGGTCGTCGGTCCCGGATCGGGGGTGGGCGCCGGCGGGGACGGCGGCGGCGCGCTGGGCGGCGGTTCGGTGGCGACGGCGCACTCCTCGGCACCGGGCCGGGTGTACGTGTGGTCGGCGAGCTCGTCGACGAACGTGGTCCCCGACCCGTCCTGGGCGGCGTACTCGAGGCGGCCGTCGATCGTCTCCCCCGGGGCGACGTCGGCGGTGCGCAGGACCACGGTCTGCCCCGGCTGCAGCAGCGCCTCGTCCTCGCCGCCGGGCTCGCGGGTCGTGGCCAGCCGGACGGCGTAGGGCGCCGTGCCGGCGACGACCTCGACCACCAGGCCGCCGGGCCGGCAGCTCGGGGCGTGGGTGACGCGGGCATCGGGGTGGGTCAGATCGTCGATGGCCGCGGCCGGCGCGGCAGCGAGGACACCGGAGACCGCGCAGGCCAGGACGAGGCCGGCGAGCACGCCGGGGCGCCGGAACGCCGCCGATCGGGTGGCGCCGGGGTGACTGGTGGAGATCGGCCTGCCCTCCCGGCATCGACTCGTCCGGGTTCCGATGATGACCGAGGTGACGCATCGTCGCCAGGGCCTCACCGGATCGCCGGAGTCCTCCCCGGCGTGTCGCCGGAGTGTCGGCATCCGGGCGTCCGCCACGCGGGGAGGGCCGTGCCACCACGGCCCGGCCCGCACGCTCCCCATCAGCGACCGGCGCTCCGCCGCGGGAGATCCCCGGACAGCGGTGCCAGGGTGGGGCATGCCTCCCTCCGCCCTCGCCCGTCGCCGCTGGGACCTGCTCGTCGTCGGCGCCGGCACGGCCGGCCTGATCGGCGCCCAGGTCGCCGCGGCGCTCGGTGCCCGGGTCCTGCTCGTCGAGCGGGAGCGCTTCGGCGGCGACTGCCTGTGGACCGGGTGCGTGCCGTCCAAGGCGCTGCTGGCCGCGGCCCACGCCGCCGCCGATGCGCGGGTCGCGGAGAGGTACGGCGTGCACGTCGGGGACGTCCGCGTGGACGGGCCGGCCGTCCTCGCCGCCGTCCGGCAGGCGATCGACACCATCGCCCCGGTCGACTCCCCGGACGCCGTCCGCGCCTCCGGGGCCGGGACGGCGTCCGGCTCCGTCCGGTTCACGGGAGCGACCCGCGCCGAGGTCGACGGCGTGCCCGTCCGGTTCCGCCAGGCGCTGGTGTGCACGGGCTCGGCCCCGCGGATGCCCGACCTGACCGGCCTGGCCGACGTCGACCCGCTGACCACCGACTCGATCTGGTCCCTGCCGGATCTGCCGGACCGGCTCGCCGTCCTGGGCGGCGGCACCAGCGGCTGCGAGCTCGCCCAGGCGTTCGCGCGGCTCGGCGTCCACGTGACCCTCGTGGAGGCCGGCGACCGGCTGCTGCCCGGCGAGGACCCGCGGGCCGCGGAGGTCCTGACCGACGCGCTGCGCCGGGACGGCGTGGACATGCGCCTCGGCAGCGCGCCCGTCCGCGTCACGGGCGACGGGCGGCAGGGCCGGCTGCACCTCCCGGACGGCAGCGGAGCCGACTTCGACCGGCTGCTGGTCACCGTCGGGCGGGCTCCGCGGACCGAGGGCCTCGGGCTCGACGCGGCCGGTGTCGCGACGGACGAGGACGGCAGCGTGGTCGTCGACGACGCGCTGCGCACGACGAACCCCCGCATCTGGGCTGCCGGCGACGTCACCGGGCATCCCGCGTTCACCCATGTCGCCGGGGTGCACGGCAACCTCGCCGCCACGAACGCCGTCCTCGGCCTGCGCCGCCGGGTCGACCTGTCGGCGGTGCCGCGCGTGACCTTCACCCGCCCCGAGGTGGCCGCGGTCGGCGAGCCCACGGGCGAGCCGGGGGCCGGCCGGCGGGTGCACACGCAGCCGCTGCGCCGTGCGGACCGGGCCATCGCCGAGCAGTCGACGGAGGGCTTCACCCGGCTGGTCGTGGACGCCCGGCACCGGGTGCGCGGGGCCACGGTCGTGGGGCCACGGGCCGGCGAGGCGCTCACCGAGCTGACCCTGGCGGTCTCCCGTGGGCTGACGACCTCGCACCTCACCGGGGCGATGCACCCCTACCCGACCTACGCCGATCCGCAGTGGAACGCCGCGATCGCCGACTACCGCGGCCGCCTGACCAGCCGGTCCGGGCGGATCGCCCTGACCGCGCTGCGGCTGGCCCGGCGGGTCCGCCTCGCCCCGGACTCCCGGCCCGGGAGGGACACGCCGACGACGGGTTGACGGACCCGAGTGACCGGGGTCACAGTGGTCTCGGGCGGGGGCAGCCGGCAACGAATGGCCACCCATCGCTGGGTGGACCGACCAACGCGGCCAGACCGCCAGGACCGGCCCCCCGCCCCCACACTCCCCACCCGCCGGGCCCGGCGAACTCGGCCGACCAGCCGCGTCGCGTCGTCGTCCTGCGGCCTGCCCGTCTGCTGCTGGATCAGCAGGCCTGCGTGCGCCGGTTCGAGCACCTCCGCCTCGTGACGCACGGTGGGCAACCGGCACAGCACCCCTGGGCCACAAGCGCTGGACGCCGGTTCTCCGGCGCCGTCGCTACGCGGCGGGCGCGGGCGCCTGGCCGGGCTCCGGCTCCGGCTCGGGCGTCGGCTCGGGCTCGGGCGTCGGCTCGGGCTCGGGCGTCGGCTCGGGCGTCGGCTCGGGTTCAGGCGTCGGCTCGGGCGTCGGCTCGGGCGTCGGCTCGGGCGTCGGCTCGGGCGTCGGCTCGGGTTCAGGCGTCGGCTCGGGCGTCGGGGTCGGCGCCGGAGGCGGAGGCGGAGGCGGCGGCTCCGGGGTGGGCGTGGGCGTCGGTTCGGGGGACGGTGCGGGCGCGGGGGCAGGTGCGGGTGCGGGTGCGGGTGCCGGTGCGGGTGCGGGTGCGGGGGCAGGTGCAGGGGCCGGCGCCGGCTCCGGGGTCGGGGTGGGCGCCGGAGGCGGCGGCGGCTCCGGCGTCGGTGCGGGCGCGGGCGCCGGGGCCGGCGCGGGAGCGCGTCGCGGCTGGGATTCGGGGGTCGGCTCCGGCCGCGGGGGCGGCGGGGGCGCCCAGCGGGCGCCGTTGCTCACCAGGACCGCCACCGGCTGGTCCGTGCTGGCGATCGCACCGGGCCCCGGCTGCACCGCGACGACGATGCCGGGGCGGCGAGGGCTGTCCACCGGGGTGACGGCGGCGGCCAGCCCGACGCCGGAGAGCAGCGCTCGGCAGCGGTCCTCACCGGCCCCGATGCAGCCCCCGGGCACGGTCTGACGGGCGCCCCAGACGTACCGCGGGTCGGCCGGCGCGAACGACGCCTCGGGCCAGAACGGCAGGATCGGTGCCAGCGCGTCGTGCCAGATGGGGGCGGCCAGGCCGCCACCGGTGCCGCCGATGTCCCGGTTGGCCACCGGGTCGAAGACCATGACGCTCGCGGACACCTGCGGCGTGAAGCCCACGAACCCGACCGAGTAGCGGTTCTGCGTCGTCCCGGTCTTGCCGGCGATCTCACGTCCGGGGATGTAGGCCGCTCCGCCCGTCTGTCCCGGGGTGCCGGGCTCGACGTCCTTGCGCAGTGCCTGGCTGAGGGTGTTGGCCAACCCGACGTCCACCACCTGCTCGCAGGGCCCCGGGCCGCCCAGCGGCTGCCCCTCGGAGTCGGTGAGCGGCTCGCCGTCGCGGTCGAGCACGGCCTCGACGGGGGTGGGCGCGCAGCGCTGGCCACCCGCGGCCAGCGTCGCGTAGGCGTTGGCCAGGGCCAGCGGGCTGGTCGACTCCGAGCCGAAGGTGAACGACCCACGGTTCTCCGCCACGATGGTGTCGGCCACCGGGTCCAGCGAGGTGAGCCCGAGACGCTGCGCCATGCGCACCGGCCCCTCGACCGAGCCGAGCTGGTCCTCCAGCGCCAGGAAGTAGGTGTTCGAGGAGCGGTACAGCGCCTCCTCCATGTTCAGCGTCGCCGGGTAGTTGTCGCTGTAGTTCTGCACCGCGTACGGCTCGCCGCCGTCCTCGTACACCGCGGACTCGTACGGGTTGGGCGTGGTGATGACGTGGTCCAGCCCGAAGCCGGCCTCGAGCGCGGCGGCGGCGGTGAAGACCTTGTAGATCGACCCGGCACCCGCGCCGGAGACCAGCCCGAGGTTGACCGAGGTGCGGCTCGGATCTTCCCCGTCGGCGCCGAAGATGCGGTTGACCGACATGGCCAGCACGCGGCCGGTGCCCGGCTGGACGGCGGTGTAGACGCCCGCCCGCGGGTCCTCGACCGCCAGGGCCTTGCGCACCGCGGCGTCCCCGGTCTGCTGCATGACCGGGTCCAGCGTGGTCTGCACCGTGAGGCCGCCGGTCTCGATCTGCTCGCGCGACAGGTCGAGCTCGTCGGTGAGGTACTGCAGCACGTAGTCGCAGAAGAAGCCGGCTGTCCGCGCCTCGCGGCAGCCCCGGGCGGGGCCCTCGCCGGGCTGGAGGACGACCGGGTCGGCGCTCGCCTCGTCGGCCGCCTGCTGGTCGACCATGTCCAGCTCAACCATGCGGGCCAGGACGACGTCCCGGCGCTCGGTCGCCCGCTCCGGCGCGACGAAGGGGTCGTAGGCGGAGGGGCTCTGCACCAGCCCGGCGAGCGTGGCGGCCTGCGCCAGGGTGAGGGCGTCCGGCGTCACGCCGAAGTAGGCCTCGGCGGCAGCGGCGACGCCGTAGGCGCCGGCACCGAAGTACACGCGGTTGAGGTAGCGGGTGAGGATCTCGTCCTTGCTGTAGCGCTTCTCCATGCCGAGGGCCAGCTGCGCCTCGCGGAGCTTGCGGCCCACGCTCTGCTCGGTGGCGCCCTGGCGGCCCTCGGCGTCGTCGGCTGTCTGGAGCCGGATCTGCTTGACCAGCTGCTGGGTCAGCGTCGAACCGCCCTGGACGACGTCGCCCGCCCGCACGTTGGTGACCAGCGCCCGCGCCAGCCCCTTCCCGTCGACACCGGAGTGCTCGTAGAAGCGGGCGTCCTCGATCGCGACCAGGGCGTCCTTCATCACCGGCGCGATCGCCTCGCTGGGGACCACGGTGCGGTTCCGCTGGAACAGCTCGGCGATGAGGGTGCCGTCGGCGGCGAGGATGCGGGTGTTGCCGGGCGGCGTCCGGTCCAGCAGGTCGTCGCCCGCCGGCTGGAACATGTCGGCGGTGGTCCGGGTGGCCAAGGCGGCACCGCCGACCAGCGGCCAGGCGAGACCGGCGGTGAGCGCGCCGGCCAGGACGACGGCGAGCACCAGGAGCAGCAGCGCCCGGAACCGGCGCGGACGCGCGGGCGGGGCCGGCTCGACTGCGGGCAGCGGCAGTCCACCGGGAGGCGGGACGGGCACGGAACTCCTTCGACGGCGACAGGGCTCGGTCCGCCGCGAGGGCGGGCCACCTGTCCCCCGTGCCCGCATCGCACCCGTTTCCCTACGGGATCGGGCGAATCGTCACGTGACGGCAAAGAGACGACGTCCTGCGGGGCCGCCGTCACCGGATCGCAACGTTCGCGGCGGCGCACGCTCCGCGCACGACGAAGCGGCCCCGCACTTCCGTCGAAGTGCGGGGCCGCTCGGTGTCTCAACCAGACGTGCACCCGAAGGGATTCGAACCCCTAACCTTCTGATCCGTAGTCAGATGCTCTATCCGTTGAGCTACGGGTGCCGATGTTCAGTTGTCGTGCGCGGAGGCTCCGGGATTTGAACCCGGGATGGGGATTAACCCAAACCGCATTAGCAGTGCGGCGCCATAGACCGGACTAGGCGAAGCCTCCCGGGGTCCGAGTGTCCTCGTAACCGCCGACGGAGAGACTACCAGCGCCCCGGACGCCGCCCCCAGGGGGCCGGAGCTCCGTGCGAGAGCCGCCGCGCAGTGCCGCAGCCGCGGCCCACGGCGGCTGCGGCGACGTGCGGCGGCTCCCGCACGGAGGGCTCAGGCGGCGACGGGCTCGCGGACGGCGTTCGGTGCGAGCACCGAGGGGCGACGGCCCGGCACCAGCGTGATGCCGACGGCGACCGCGGCGCCGACGGTGGCCAGCGCGAGGCTGCCGCTGACCCCGAAGCGTCCCTCGATGAGCGCGCCGCCGAGCGCCGCACCGACGGCCGACGCACCCACGGTGATGGTGGACAGCCAGGTGAAGGCCTCCGTGGTGGCGTGGTCGGGCGCCATCGAGCCGACGAGGGTGTTCTGCACGGTCAGCGTGGGCGCGATCGCCGTCCCGCCGAGGAAGAGCAGCACCCCCAGCGCCCACGGGCTGGAGATCCAGGCCAGGGGCGCCAGCCCGATCGTGACGCCGAGCAGCAGCAGCCGGTACTGCCGGGGCAGTGACATGCTCAGCACCCGCGCGCCGAACCACAGGCCGCCGATGGTCGAGCCGAGCGCCCACAGCGCGAGCAGCAGGCCGGACATGCCGGGAGCGCCGATCTGCTCCGCGAACGCCGGGACGGCGACCTCGAGCGCGCCGAACCCGAGCATCAGCGCGGCGCCGCTGAGCAGCAGCCGCGGCATGCCCGGGGTGCGGACGGTGGAGAACATGCCCGCGCTCGCCCCGGGCGAGGGGACGTACGCCCGGGTGGCCGCGGAGGTGGCGATGCCCAGGGCGCCGCCGACGGCGAGGACGCCCGCGACGCCCACGGCCAGGGCGGGCGAGGCGAAGACGGCGAGCGCGGCGACCAGCGAGGGGCCCACGACGAAGACGAGCTCGGTGGCGGTGGCGTCCAGCGCGTAGGCGGTGGGGCGCACCCGGGGGTCGACCCGCGACCACAGCGCGCGCACGGTGCCCGACACCAGCGGGGTGGCCGCTCCGGCACCGGCCGACGCGGCGACGACGGCGGCGTCCGGCGCCCCGCCGAGGGCGACGGCGATCAGGAGGGCGAGCAGCAGCGGGTAGGCGGCTGCCTGCACGAGCAGGATCGAGCGGGGGCCACGGCGGTCGGCGAGCCGGCCGAGGACCGGTGCCATGACCGCGGAGGCGACCCCGAGCGTCGCCGCCGCGAGCCCGGCCACCGCGTACGACCCCGTCTGCTGCTGCACCATGAGCAGCAGCGCCAGCGGCACCATGGCCGAGGGGAGCCGGCCGGCGAAGCCGGCGAACAGCAGGACAGGGGCGGACGGAAGCCGCCAGACAGGGAGGTAGGCACGCACGGCGGAGCTCGTTTCGCACTTGCTGGGGAGGAATCGGTAGGTGGTCAAAACCCGTTGACCACCTACGACGGCGACGGTAGCACGGATCGGTAGGGAGTCACATGGATTACGACACCTACGGGTCGACGGCGGTGGAGCTGGCGATCGAGCTGGCCAACACCGAGCGCGGCGACCCGGGGTGGGCGCGCGCCTTCCTGGACTCCCACCACGAGTGGTTCAGCCCGGGCACGTCGTTCGACCTTTCCCCCGGCGAGACGCACCGCGCCGCCGCGACGGCAGGGCTCGTGCGCACCGTCGCGCTGGCCGAGTCGCAGGCCGACGTCCTGGACCGGCTCAACGAGCTCCTCGCGCTGGCCCGGCCGCGGCCCTACGCCACCGACCACGACGGGGAGCTGCACCTGCACTACGCCGCCCCCGACTCCCCGGCACTCGAGCAGCTGACGACGACGGTGGCCATGGGCCTGTCGCAGGTGGTCGTGCAGCACGGCTGGCAGCGCCTGGGCGTCTGCGCGGCCGAGAACTGCGACGACGTCTACGTCGACACCTCGCGCAACGCCAGCCGCCGGTACTGCTCCAACACCTGCGCCAGCCGCTCCACCGTCGCCGCCTACCGCGCCCGCCGGAAGACGGAGTAGCCGGCGCACGGCGGACCCGATTTCGGAACGTCATCGTCCTTTCCTCCGCCACCCCGGCCGGTGAACGCGCAGGTCAGACGCGCACCCTCACCCGTTCGGGTGAACGTCGGCGAGGCCGGTTCAGCGATCGGTGATCGGACCCGAACTTCCCGGACATGAGCAGGTACCGGACGACGACGGCGATGCCCTTCGCCCATCTCCACGGAGCGACGTCCGCGCTCCGCCACCAACTGGAACGCCAGATCACCGCCGACGACGCGTGGGCCGTGGCCGACTGGTCGACGCTGCGCGTCGTCGGGCCGATCGAGACGTTCGGCCCGCACGGCGCGGTCCAGTTCGAGTACCGGGGTTCGGTCGAGCCCCGGCGGCTGGCGCCGCTGCCGAACAGGGCGGCACGCACCCGGCACTGACCCGGTGCCCCCCGGACCCGCGCCTCCCTCCCCTGGTCGTCGCGCGTCACCCGTTCGGTGCAGCGCGGCGCGCAGGGCAGACGCCGGACGGGTCCGACCGGAGATCATCGCCGCGTGCGACTCCGGGATCCGCGCTACCTGTTCGGGGTGAGGCCCTGGGTGTTCTTCCCGGCGTGGTTCGCTCTCGGTTCCACGCTGGGCTGGCTGCTGGACGGCGCGCCGGTCTGGCTGAGGCTGCTGGTCCTGGCGCCGGTCGGCTGGACGATGCCGTTCTACGTGGCCCGGATGCCGTGGATCACCCGGCTGAGTCCTCACGCACGCCGCGACGGCACGAGCCGCTGGAGAGCCGGTCCGCCGGGCGACCGCTGGACGTAGCTGGCGCCTCGCACGGTCCGTCCGCCGCCACCGAGGAGCCGGCCCACGTAGCGTGCGCGCCATGACGCGGCAGCGCCCCTGGATCGCCGCGGGGGCTGCCCTGCTCGTCGTCGGAGCCGCCTCGCTGGGGGTCGCCGACGGTGCCGCACGCGAGGACGCCGGGGAATCACGCGAGGACGCGGGGGAATGCGGCCCGGCCATCGAGGCCCGGGAACAGCGGCTGGCCGAACCGGTCACCAGTGGCAGCCCCACCATCACCGTGCTGGGCGACTCCTACACGCGGGGCACCGGCCTGTCCGGCCCCGAGGTGGCGTGGCCCACCGCGCTGGGCGAACGGCTCGGAGCCGAGGTGGTCGTCGACGGCGTGGGCGCCACCGGCTACACGACCCCCGGCTTCTGCATGACCGCCCCGTTCCGGTACGGCCAGCGGCTGGACTCCGACCCGCCGGAGGGCGACGTCGTCGTGGTGCAGGGCAGCGTCAACGACTCCCTGCTGGGCACACCGGACGAGGTGGGCGCGGCCGCGGCCGACGTCCTGGAACAGCTCGAGGACGTGCCCACCGTGGTGGTCGTGGGCCCGCCGCGCGTCCCCGCCGCCGACGAGGCGGAGCTCGCGGTCATCGACGCCGCCCTGCGCGAGGCCACCGACGAGGCCGGGCGGGTGTACGTGCCCCTGATGGACGCGGACATCGAACTGCTCGACGACGACCTGCACCCCACCGAGGCCGGCCAGCAGCGGATCGCCGAGCTGGTCGCCGCGGCGATCGAGACGGCCGACTAGACGACCCTCCCGGGCGCCGCACCCGGCCGCCGCCGACGGACCCAGCCCGGGCGCGGGCTGCACTAGCGTCCGGCCGTGCCCTCCGCCCGGAACCTGGACGTCCGCCTGCACGCCTACATCGGCGGGCTGCCCAGCTCCCCCGCCGACCGGTGGCTGCACCGGCTCACCACCGCGGCGGACCACGGCCGGCTCTGGCTGGCCGTCGGCGGCCTGCTGGCGCTGCGCCGGGGCAGCCTGCGCCGGGGCGCACTGCGGGGGGCGGGCTCCATGGCGATCACCAGCGCGCTGGTCAACGCCGTCCTCAAGACGCTGTTCCGGCGCGTGCGGCCCGTGCACAGCGGGCACCCCGACCGGCTGCTGCGCCGCTCGCCCACGTCGTCGTCGTTCCCCAGCGGGCACTCCGCCTCCGCCGCGGCCTTCGTCACGGGGCTCGCGATGGAGTCCCTGCCGGCCGGGGCCGCGCTGGCCCCGGTCGGGCTCGCCGTCGGCTACTCCCGGGTGCACGTGGGGGTGCACTACCCCGGGGACGTCGTCGCCGGGTTCGCCGTCGGCGCGGGCGTGGCCGCCGCGACGCAGCACTGGTGGCGGGTCCGGCCGACGGAGCCGGCCCGCGTGCGACCGGCCTCGACGGCGCCCGCCCTGCCCGACGGCGAGGGCCTGACCGTGGCGGTCAACCCGCGCAGCGGCCCCGCCGACTACGACCCCGCCGAGGACATCCGCCGGCTGCTCCCCCGCGCGCGGGTGCTGGAGACGACGGAGGAGGCCGGCGTCGACGAGCTCCTCGGGACGGCGGCCCGCGACGGCGCCCGGGCGCTGGGCGTGGCCGGGGGCGACGGCAGCGTGGCCGCGGCCGCCGCGGTCGCGCTGGAGCACGGGCTGCCGCTCGCGGTCATCCCCGCCGGGACGCTCAACCACTTCGCCCGCGACGTCGGCCTGCTCACCCCGCAGGACGCCGTCGACGCGGTGCTGGCCGGGGAGGCGGTCACCGTGGACGTCGCCGAGGTCAACGGGACGCCGTTCCTCAACACCTCGAGCATCGGCGCCTATCCGGAGATGGTGCGCCGCCGCGACCGGCTCGCCGGGCGGCTGGGCAAGTGGCTGGCGCTGACCGTGGCGGCCGCGCAGGTCCTGCGCACCGGGACGCCGGTGGAGCTCGAGGTGGACGGACGCCCGCTGCGGGTCTGGATCCTGTTCGTCGGCAACTGCCTCTACACCCCGCGCGGGCTGTCGCCGGCCTGGCGCCCGCGGCTGGAGGACGGCCTGCTCGACGTGCAGTACCTGCGCGCGGACCTGCGGTTCGGCCGCACCCGGGCGGTGCTGGCCACCCTGTTCGGGGTCGGCGAGCGCAGCCGCTGCTACGGCAGGTTCCAGGCGCGGGAGCTGGCGGTGGTCTCCCGGTCCGGTCCGCAGCGGGTGGCCTACGACGGCGAGATGGGCGAGCCGGCCACCGGGTTCCGGTTCGGCAAGCGCGCCCCGCTGACCGTCTACTGCTGCCGCGGCCGCTGACGGGCCGTCGAGCGCGGGATCAGTCCAGGTCGACGAACCGCTCGACGTCGCGCGGGCGTCCGGCGATCACGATCTCGGCGCCGTAGGTGAGCACGGTGTCCAGGCCGGCGTGGGTGAAGCTGCTCGCGGCCTCGGGCTTGACGGAGACCACCGTGACGTTGTGCCGCTTCCGCAGCCGCGACTCCCCCAGCGGCACGCCGACCAGCTCCCGCGGCGGCCGGGTCTTGGCGAACACCCACTCCGGGTCGAGCTCCACCCAGTCCAGCAGCCGGCCGGAGACCAGGTGGGCGACCCGCTCCCCCATCTCGTGCTCGGGGAACACCACGTGGTGGGCGCCGATGCGCTCGAGGATCTTCGCGTGCTGGACGCTGAGCGCCTTGACCCAGATGTCGGGGACCGCGAGGTCCACCAGCAGCGCGGTGGTGAGGATGCTGGCTTCCAGGTCGGTGCCGATGCCCACCACCACGCGGGTGAAGTCAGCGATGCCGATCTCCTCCAGCGCGTCGACGTCGGTCGAGTCGGCGACGACCACCTGGCCGAGCTGCCCGGCCAGCCGCTGGACGATCTCGGGGCGGTTGTCGACGCCGAGGATCTCGGTGCCGTTGCCCGCGAGCTCGAGCGCGAGCGCGGTGCCGAACCGGCCCAGGCCGATGACCGCGACGGGGTCCTTGTGGCTAGCCAACGATGGTTCTCTCCTCGGGGAGCTGGTGGCGCCGTCCGCGGTTCCGGATCGCGAGCCCCGAGGCGAGGGTCAGCGGTCCGATGCGGCCGACGAACATGAGGACGACGACGAGCACCTGCGCCGCCGCCGGGAGGTCGGCGGTGATCCCGGTGGACAGGCCGACGGTGGCGAACGCCGACACCGTCTCGAACAGGACGCGCTCGAACGGGAAGGGCGTGAGCACCTCCATGAGCAGCGTGCCGAGGACGACGACGCCCATGCTCAGCACGGCGACGGCCAGGGCCTGGCGCTGGTTGGTGGCCGGGACGCGGCGCCGACCCACCTCCACGTCGGTGTCGCCGCGCATCTCGGCCCACAGCACGTAGGCGAGCAGGCCGAAGGTGGTCACCTTGATGCCCCCGGCGGTGCCCGCGCTGCCCCCGCCGATGAACATCAGGACGTCGGTGAGCAGCAGCGTCTCGGGCTGGTAGGCGCCGATGTCGAGGTTGTTGAACCCCGCCGTGCGCGGCATGACGGCCGCCACGAAGGCGGCGAGCACGGCGCGGGCCGGGTCCAGCCCGCCGAGGGTGTCGGGGTTGCGGCCCTCGAAGGCGAGCATCCCGGCGGTGCCGACGACGAGGAGCACGACGCTGACGAGCACGGTGATGCGGGTCAGGACCGACCACGACCGGGGGTGCCGCCACGAGCGCAGCAGCTCGAACACGACCGGGAAGCCGAGCCCGCCGACGATCACCGCGAGCGCGATGGTCCCGGTGATCCACGAATCGCCCACGAACCCCACCAGGCTGTCGGAGAACAGCCCGAAGCCGGCGTTGTTGAAGGCCGAGACTGCGTGGAAGACGCCGAAGTAGAGGGCGTCGACGGGCGACCCGCCGTAGGCGGTGGCGAACCGGAGGGCGAGCACGGTGGCGACGACGGCCTCGCACACCAGGCTGAAGACGACCACCTTGCCGATGACGCGGCGCACGTCCGCGGCGCTCAGCGACTTGGTCTCGGTCTGGGCGATCAGGCGGGCACGCAGGCCGAGGCGGCGGGACAGCAGGAGCGCCACGAGGGTGGCCAGCGTCATGATGCCGAGGCCGCCGGCCTGGATGAGCAGCAGGATGACCCCCTGCCCGAAGCCGGACCAGTAGGTCCCGGTGTCGACGGTCGCCAGGCCGGTGACGCACACGGCCGAGGTCGCGTGGAAGAGCGCGGTGAGCAGGTCGGCCCGCTCCTCCCCGGCCGTCGACACGGGGAGCATCAGCAGGGCGGTGCCGACGGCGACGGCGGCGGCGAAGGCGGTGGCGATGACCTGCGCGGGGTGGCGGCCGGCGCCCGCGGCCGATCGCCCACGGCGCGGGCTGATGGAGGCGGGGACGCTCACGGGGCGGGCTGCGGGGGCACGCGCCCTGCGGGGAACACGGCGCACACCCTGGCACAGCCGAGCGACCCGCTCGTCGACGCCCGGCAGCTGTGCGGAAGTTGTTCGTGCTCTCCGGGTCCTGCAGGACCCGGGAAGCACGAACAACACCCGTGAACCGGGCGGCTCAGGCGTCGGCGTTCTGCGCCCTCGCCCCGTCGAGCAGCAGCTTGTCCCAGCGCTGGACCAGGTGCTTGTCCCAGCGCTCCGCCCAGAGCGCGGCGAGGTCCGGGTCGACCGTGCCGCGGGCACCCGCCCCGGCCGACGGCCCCGCCCCGACCGATGACCCCGCCCCGGCCGGCGGGCCCGCCTCGACCGGTGGACCCGGGTCCGCGACCACGTTGCCGCTGAACACCACCGCGCGCTGCGCCGGCACCACCGGGCCGCCCGCTCCGTCGTCCGCCATGACCACGTTCTCCTTCCGCACCACCTCGGGTGGCAGCTCCGCCACCGCGTTGTCCTCGAACAGCACCGCAGGCCTGGGAGCCGCCACCGGCCGGCGACGGCGCCACGGCAGCAACCGCACCGGGCGCCCGGCCGCGACGTCCTCCACCCAGCCCAGGAGCACCGCCGCGGCCAGCAGCAGCACCCAGGTGGTCGCGAAGCGGACCAGCCCGCCGGTCGCGTCAGGGGTGTTGAACCCGCGCAGCGGCGACCGGCTCAGCAGGAAGGGGGCCGCCGCGATGGCCAGGTTGGCCCAGACGTACATCGTGACCAGCCGGGAGCCGAAAAAGGCCAGCACGCCGCGGTCGGGCAACCAGGCCGGTGCCGGCCGGTCCGGATCGAGCCGGAGCAGCACGAGCACGCCGCCGACGGCGAACAGCATGTGCGCCAGCGGGACGTCGGCGATCGTGTCGCCGCCCACGACCCGCAGGTGGCGCACCCCCGACCAGGCGCCGACGCCGACGAGCACCGCTCCGGCCGCCACGGTGGGGACCAGGGGTAGCCGGCGCAGCCGCCCGTCGGCGTGCGCGAAGCCCAGCAACCAGCACCCGGCGAAGGTGCAGAGCGGGACGAGCACCTCGGCGCTGCGCAGCGAGACGTTCACGACGCCCAGCGCGACCAGCACCAGGGTGACCACCGGGACGGCCGCCAGCCGCAGCGGCCACCGCCGGAACAGCCACAGCGACGCCGGCGTGAGCAGCAGCAGCCACAGGTAGGTGCCGACGAACCAGAGCGGGCCGGTCCACTGCAGGCCGGTCGTCGACGACGGCGGCTCGACCAGCGGCAGCACCCACGCCCAGCCGGTGTCCCAGGTGAGCGCACGGGCACCGGTGCCCTCCTCGAGGGTCCAGCCGGTGACGAGCATCGCGGTCACCGCCACCGCGCCCAGGAGCCAGAACGGCAGGAGCAGGGCCGGCACCGCCCAGCGCAGGAACAGCCGCCCCGATTCGGCCCGGTCCAGCGCCGTCGCGGCCAGCGAGGCGCTACCGGCGAACAGCACGCCCATGGCCGGGAAGACCAGCGGCAGCCACGCACGCACGGCGGAGTGGTAGCTGACGACCATGACCAGGGCCACCAGCATCAGCAGGTGCAGGTAGCCGGTGCGCCGCGTGCTCATCGGGCACCGCCCCGGGTCGCATCGCCCACGGACTCCCACAGCCGCGGGTCCTCGCCACCCAACTGCCAGATCGCCACCCCGCGCAGGCCGTGCTCGACCGCGATCCGCTGCTTGACCGCCAGCGACCGCGCGTCCTCGAACCAGACCGTGTGCCGCCGGCCGTCCTGCTCGTAGTCGAAGGTGTGCGCGGCGGCGTCGGCGTCCCAGCGCGGCTCGACGCCCAGCCGGTCGGCCAGCGCGACGGCGTCCACGGCCTGCAGGTTCGTGCCGGTGCTGCCCACCCAGTCGTAGCCGTAGGTGGCCAGCCCGAGCATCAGCTTCTCGCGGGGCACCCGCTCGACGGCGTACTCCACCACCTGCTCCACCCACTCCGGCGGGGCGACCGGGCCGGCGGGGCTGGTGCTCCACGCGTGGTCGTAGGTCATCAGCCGCACCTGGTCGGCGATCGCACCGATGAGCTGGTAGCTGTAGGCGAGCGCGTGCGGGCTGGCGTCCTCCGGCCGGGCCGGCACCGCCACCGACAGCTCCAGCCCCTTCGCGTGCAGGTCGTCGCGCAGCGCCTCCAGGAAGTCGGTGAAGTGCGGCCCGGCGGTGGGCGGCAGGCTCTCGTAGTCGATGTCCACGCCGTCCCAGCCGTGCCGGACGGCGAGCTCCACCAGCCGCTCGCGGTGCGCCCGCGCCCGCACCGGGTCGGCCAGCAGGTCGGCGACCGCCTGGCCCTGCCACTCGCCGTCGGAGAAGTTCTGCACCGCCGGCAGCACCCGGGCGCCGCGGCCTGCCAGCAGGCGCAGCACCTCGCGCGGGGGCTCGGTGAGGACGACGTCGCCGTCGGCCTGCAGCACGGCCCACGTGGGGCTCACCTCGGTGACCCCGCCCTCGTCGAGGGCCACCCGGAGCGAGTCCGCGCTGCGCTCGTCCCACACCGGCAGCCAGGCCGCCGCGACCAGCGGTGCGCGGTCGCCGGCGGCCACGCGGACGACGGTCACGACCGCCAGCACCAGCACCGCGAGGACCGCGCTGACCGCGCTGACCGAGAGGAGCGTGCGGCGGCTCATGCCGCCACCACCCCGGGCTCGGCGACCTCGTCCATGTGGGCGGTGCGGGCCAGCTTGTTCCAGCCCAGCCGCACCCCGCGCAGCGCGGTGCCCAGCGACGCGTACAGCAGGTAGGCCCGCAGCGGTTCGTAGATGAACCGGTAGAGCGGCACCATGAGCAGGTGCGCCGGGCGCTCGTGGAGCAGGCGCACCGCCACGGCCGCCAGCAGCCCGTAGAACAGCGCGAACGCCGCGAAGTAGAGCAGCACCATCAGCGGCCCCTGCGCCACCAGCATCTGCAGGACGACGACGGTGATGAACGGGATGAACACCAGGGGCAGCACGACCGTCAGCACCGCCATCGGCATGACGAGCATGCCCAGCCACCCGTACCGCGGCCGCAGCAGCATGGCCCGGTGCGCCCAGACGGCCTGCAGCGTCCCGTGCATCCACCGCACCCGCTGCTTGAGCAGGGCGTCGACGGTCTCGGGCGCCTCGGTCCAGGCGGTGGCCTCGTCGGCCTGCTCCACGCTCCAGCCGTGCCGGTGCAGCGCGAGCGTCAGGTCGCAGTCCTCGGCGAGGGTGGCGTCGCGGTAGCCGCCGCAGGCCAGCACGGCCTCCCGGCGCCAGGCCGCGCAGGCGCCGGGGACGATCATGACCGCGTCGAGCAGCGCGGCGGCCGCGCGGTCGACGCCGATCTGCGTGACGTACTCCAGCGCCTGCCAGCGGGTCACGATGTTGCGGGCGTAGTTGCCGACCTTGATGACGCCGGCCACCGCGCCCACCCGCGGCGAGTGGAACTGCTCCATCAGCCGGCCGACGGTGTCGGGGGTGAAGAGCGTGTCGGCGTCGAGCGTGACCACGAACGGCTGCTCGATGGCCGCGAACCCCCGGTTGAGCGCCGCCCACTTGCCGGCGTTGGGCTGCCGGATCAGCCGCACCCGCGAGTCGGCGGCGGCGATCTCCTCCACCACCGCAGCGGTCCCGTCGGTGCTGCCGTCGTCGACGACGACGACCTCGCGCACCGGATAGCTCGACTGGAGCACGTGCCGCACCGTGCGGGCGAGCACCACCTCCTCGTTGAACGCGGCGATGAGCACCGCGACGGGCGGCCGGTCGGTGGAGACCGGCCGCCGTCGACGCCGGCGGCGGACGACGGCGAGGGTGGTGTTGAGCAGCCCGAGGCCGAGCATCGTGACCACCGCGAAGACGAAGAGCACCACGAGCAGCGGCCCGGGCAGGGCGAAGGCGGTGAAGCCGAGGTACAGGGCGACGCGGTCCTCGACCGACACCTCCGTCGGCCCGGCCCGGCTGTCGGCCTCGGGCAGCACCTGCGGCATCGAGTGGAACGTGTAGCCCGCCGCCCGCGCCTCGGCGACCAGGTCCTCGACGTAGGCCAGCGTGCGGCTGCGGTCGCCCCCGCCGGCGTCGTGCAGCAGCACGGTGATGTTGTCCACGTCGCCCAGCGGTGGCATCGGGATCTCGCCGGAGCGCTGGCCGCTGGCGTAGGCCCAGTCCTGGGTGTCGAAGTCGTGGGTCGCGACGAGGTAGCCGAGCTGCTGCGCGCGCATGATGCCCGGCGCCGCCCCGGTGAGCGACCGGTCGTCCGCCCCGTCGTAGGGCAGGCGGAACAGGTCGGTGCGGTAGCCGGTCTGGGCCTGCATGATCCGGTCGGTCATCACCACCTCGGCCTGCGCCCGCAGGCCGGTCGTGGTGTTCACGTCGATGTGGGTCAGCGAGTGGTTGCCGAGCGCGAACCCCTCGCGGACGATCCGCCGCATGATCTCGGGGTACTTGACCATCTCCTCGCCCGTGACGAAGAAGGTGGCCGGTACCTCCAGCGCGCTCAGCATGTCCAGCAGCCGCGGCGTCCAGACCGGGTCGGGTCCGTCGTCGAAGGTCAGCGAGAGGGTCCGGTGCGCCGATTCGGCGTAGCCGTAGCGCTGGACGATGTAGCGGGCGTCGCCGACCTCGGCGATGGCACGGGCGCCCAGCCGGGTCACGACCTGGCCGGTGAACGGCTCCTGCGCGTAGACGGCGCTCCCGACGCGCAGCAGTTCGAGCACCCGGACCAGCGGTCCGGTGCCGGTCACCGGCGGTTCGCCGATCTCGGCCACCCGCGGCCCCTCCGGCGGTGAGGCGCCCGGGAGCGCGGGTGGGGCGAGGAGCCGCGGTGCCCCGACGGCGACGACGGTCGCCAGGAAGGCGAGCACGACCAGGCCGGCGGCGCGCAGGCGACGCCATCGGCGGCCGGACGGGTTCATGAACACGGGGTGGTCCCCTCCCCGGGCCGTGGCAGGACGGCCCGGGCGGGCGGAACGGAGCATCGGTCGGTTCCTCTGGGCGAGACGGGGGGCGCGCGGGCGCGCCGCTGACCGGCGGGGCGGCTCGTCGTCCGCGCTGCACCGGGGCGCACACGGGCGCGGGGCGCAGGGGACGACGGCGCGACGGCCCGAGGGGCCGTGCGCGGGAGCCGACGCGGCTCAGTCAGGTGGGGACTGGGGCCCCGAGGCGGTGCCTCGCAGGCCCTCCCCGGTTCCGGCGCGCGGCTCGACGCCGCCGTGCTCGCCGGATCCGCTCCCCGACGGGGACGTCGCGTCGTCGACGCCACCACCCGATCCGGGAACGTTCTTGGAGGAGGAGGAGCAGCTCGCGGATCCGGCCGAGGACCCCGCGCCCGGGCCGGCGGGCGACGCAGGTGCCGACGGCGCGGGCGGGGGAACCGGGAGCGGCGCCGGGCCGTGCTCGCCCGCGGTGCCGACGGCCGTCGCGAACATCCGCGCCGGGGCCGGGGACGCCCGCTCGCCAGGGGCCGTGGTGCTCCGCGACGCGGTCGTGCCGGTGGGGAACCCGGTGACGCCGCCGGGGGCCTCGACGCCCACCGCGGCCGGGAACGACGGGCCGCCCTCCGCCAGGGCCACGACGGTCGACGGGTCGGCGGGGTCCGACGCGCGACGGCGCTCGTCCGGCGCGATGCCGGATGCGGACGCCTCGTCCTGTCCAGCGGCTGCAGGGGTGCGGTCCGGCTCGGCTGCGGCGGGAGTTCCCTCACCGGCCGCGGGCCGTCCGGGCTGCGCAGGTGGGCCGGCAGTGGCCGGGCGACCAGCGGTCTCCGGCGGGCCGGCCGCGGCAGGACGACCAGCGGTCTCCGGCGGGCCGGCAGCGCCAGGGCGACCAGCCGACTCCGGCGGACCAGCAGCGGCAGGACGACCAGCCGACTCCGGCGGACCAGCAGCGCCAGGACGACCAGCCGACTCCGGCGGACCAGCAGCGCCAGGACGACCAGCCGACTCCGGCGGACCAGCAGCGCCAGGGCGACCAGCCGACTCCGGCGGACCGGCAGTGCCAGGGCGACCAGCCGACTCCGGCGGACCGGCAATGGCGGGACGACCGGCGGCCGCATGGGCCTGAGGTGCGGCGCCCGGCGCCGGACCAGCCTGGGCGGCAGGCGTGCCCGCCGTCCCCGGCCGGGAGCGCGCCGGATTGGCCCGCGGCGGGGGTCCGCCGCCGGAATCCGGCTTCGCCGCGGCGGCGGAGGCCTGCGGTGCGGGTCGGCCGGCGGTCGGCGGCGCGTGCCCGTCGGCTGCGGGGCGGCCGGCGGCCGGGGGCGGGGACGCCGGCGCGCTAGCCGCCGGGGGGCGGGCCGGTTCCGCGGCGGGGGCCGGTGCCCGCTGCGCGCTCGGCGCGGACTGATGGCCGTCCGGCTTCCCGGACCGGACCGGCTTCCCGGGCCCCCGCTCTGCGGGCCTCGAGGACTCCGCGGGCGCACCGGCGGATGCCGGCTCGCCGTGCGTCACGGCACAGCGGTCGCCGGATGCACCAGCGGCTGCGGCCCCCGGCGGTGGACCAGCGGCCGGACCGCAGGCGGAGGCGGGTGGCGCGGTGAGGACCACGACGACCGTCCAGAGACCGGCCAGGAGGGCGGCCCCCAGGAGCATGCGGAGCAGCCGGCGGGACGGTGCGACCGTCGACGACGGGGGGCCCGCGGGGCACCCCCCCACGCCTGGTCTCTGCACCGCTCGTCTCCACCCGCCGGAACGCACGCCTGATCAGCACGTGCCCCCGTGGATCGCACCCAACGGAACAGCCGGGCGCAGCGCAAGTCCGTTCCGGAACGATCCGCGCCGTTCCGGTTGACCTTCACCGTGCGTGACTCCTCGCGTGACCGGTGTAGCCGCTCCACCCCACCGCGACGCGGGGTACAGCGCCGGCCGTCGCTCGGCCGCGGTCGAGGGGCGGATGTCGCCGGTGATCACTACGGTCGACCGCAGGGATTGCCCGCGCGCCACGCCGGGCACTGCACGACCCGACGTCCACCGAGGTACAGACGGAAAGAGGTCACCATGCTGGTCCGCCGGATCGCCCGGCCCCTGCTCGCCGCGCCGTTCATCGGCGACGGCGTCGACGCGCTGCGCAACCCGCAGTCGCACGTCGCAGCCGCCGCCCCGATCGTCGAGAAGGTCGCCGACACCGCCGACAAGCAGCTGCCCGTGCAGCTGCCGAAGGACACCGCGCAGTGGGTGAAGGGCGTCGCCGGCGTGAAGGTGGCCGCGGGCGTCCTGTTCGCCCTGGGCCGGTTCCCGAGGTTGTCGGCGTTGCTGCTAGGCGCCACCGCGGTGCCCACGGCACTGGCTCAGCACCGCTTCTGGGAGGCGACCGACCCGCAGGAGAAGGCCAACCAGACCAAGCACTTCATGCACAGCATGGGCCTGCTGGGCGGGCTGCTCATCGCCTCGGTCGACACCGAGGGCAAGCCGTCGGTCGGCTACCGCGCGCGCAAGGGCGCCAAGGCGGCCGCCGTCGTCACCGAGAAGAGCTTCGAGCAGGCCTCCAAGCGCGCCGCCAAGGCGCAGCGGAAGGCCGAGAAGAAGCTCAAGAAGAAGCGCTGAGCAGGGTCGAACGCTGAGCACACCGCTGGCGCCCGCGGCCGCGCTCCGGAGGATCGCCTTCCTCCTGGAGCGCGCCCGCGAGCCCAGCTACCGGGTGCAGGCATTCCGGACGGCGGCCGCGGTGGTCGACGGGCTCGGTGCCGACCAGCTGGACCTGAAGATCCGCACGAACACGCTCAAGGACCTCAAGGGCGTCGGACCCAAGACCGCCGCCGTCGTCGTGCAGGCGCACAAGGGCGAGGTGCCTGAGTACCTCGCCAAGCTCGAGCAGGACCTCGCCGAGCTGGTCCCGATGGCCGACGACGTCGCCGAGTTCCGGTCGGCGCTGCGCGGTGACCTGCACCTGCACTCGGACTGGTCCGACGGTGGCAGCCCCATCCGCGAGATGGCCGAGGCCGCCATGGCACTGGGCCACGAGTACATGGCGCTGACCGACCACTCCCCCCGGCTGACCGTGGCCAACGGCCTCTCGCCGGAGCGGCTGGAGAAGCAGCTCGACGTCGTCGCCGCGCTGAACGAGGAGCTCAGCCCCTTCCGGATCCTCACCGGCATCGAGTGCGACATCAACGTCGACGGCAGCCTCGACCAGACCGACGAGCTGCTCGGCCGGCTGGACGTCGTCGTGGCCAGCGTGCACTCCGACCTGCGGGCCGACGCGAATGCGATGACCGCCCGGATGCTCACCGCCGTCGCCAACCCGCACACCGACGTCCTCGGCCACTGCACCGGCCGGCTGGTCATCGGCCGCCGGCAGCGCAACGGCGAGCAGAAGCCGCGCCCGGAGAGCAGCTTCGACGCCGAGGCGGTGTTCGCCGCCTGCGTCGAGTTCGGCACCGCCGTCGAGATCAACTCCCGCCCCGAGCGGCTCGATCCCCCGCGGCGGCTGCTCACGCTGGCGCGGGAGCTCGGCTGCGAGTTCGCCATCGACACCGACGCGCACGCCCCCGGCCAGCTCGACTGGCAGTACAACGGTGTTGAGCGGGCGATCGAGTGCGGCGTCGAGCCGGACCGGGTGATCAACACGAAGGCCGCCGACGACCTGCTGGCCTGGACTGATGCCTGACCGGCCGCGGGCCGGCGAACCGGCGGCCGAGGCCTCGTCGCGCACGCCGCCGGACGCTGAACCACCCCCGTCGGAGGGGTCGCGTTTACGTCGTACGCTGCCCCGCGTGAGGGAGCCGCTCGGCGTGCACGACGACGAAGCGGCACGCCTGCGTTCGGAGCTCGGGATCGTCCACGAACACGTCACCCAACTGGAGGCGGCGCTGCTGAGCAGCCGGCGCATCGGCATCGCCATGGGGATCGTCATGGAACGTCACCGGCTGACCGAGGAGCAGGCGTTCGGCGTCCTCGTCCGGCTCTCCCAGGACGGCAACGTCAAGGTGCGCGACATCGCTGCTCGCATCGTCGAGACCGGGCAGCTGCCCAGCGCCTGAGACCCTCAGTGAGGGGACGCGGTCACGAGCGGGTGACCGACGTCGCCCGACCGGGCGAGGGAAGGCCCCGCCGGTGACCGTGGGTTACGACGGCTGGCTAGGTTCCCCCGGTGCCGGTCGCCCGCAAGATCCTCGCCTCGCTGGCCACCGTCGCCGCGGCGGCCGCCCTGATGGCCTTCGGCACCTTCGGGGAGTTCACCGCCGAGAACGCGGGCATCACCCGCAGCACGCCGGCCGACCGGTAGCCGGACGGATCCCGGCCGCTCCGGGCCGGGCGCAGCGCTACAGTGAGTGACGATCATGCAGACAGACGCGGAACCAGCCGACGGCACGTCCGCCGCGCCGTCGCCGCGACTGCTGCCGGCCGTGCTGATGTACCACTCCATCAGCCCGGCCACGATCCCCGATCCGCACCTGCTGCGCGTGCATCCCGACCGGCTCGACGCCCAGCTGCGGACGCTGCGCCGGCTGGGTCTGCGCGGGGTCTCCCTCGGTGAGCTGATGGCGGCCCGTGACCGCGGCGAGGGGCACCGGATGGTCGCCCTGACCTTCGACGACGGGTACCGCGACTTCCTCGAGCACGCCGTTCCGGTGCTCGACCGGCACGGCATGACCGGCACCGTCTACGTCGTCGCCGACCGGCTGGGTGGGGAGAACGACTGGGACGAGGGGCCGCGGCTGCCGCTGATGGACGCCGACCAGGTGCGTGCCGTCGCGGCGGCCGGCCACGAGGTCGGCAGCCACTCGCTCAGCCATGCGCACCTGGCCGGGCTCGGCCCCGCGGCGCTGCAGGCGGAGGTCGCCGGCAGCCGCTCGGTCCTCGAGGAGGTGCTGGGCCGGCCGGTGCGCGGCTTCTGCTACCCGTACGGCGACTTCGACACCGCGGCCGCCGACGCCGCGCGCGACGCCGGCTACGACCACGCCTGCGTGACCCGGGACTACTCCGTCGGCGACCGGCACACCCTTCCCCGCTCCTACGTGGGCCAGCGCGACACCGGGCCCCGGCTGGTCGCCAAGCTGGCCCGTCACCTGCTCGTCCGCACCCGCGTGCGATGAGGGTCCTGCACGTCATCACCGGCCTGGCGGCGGGCGGCGCGGAGACGCAGTTGCGGTCGCTGCTGCAGCACAGCCGGCACGACGCCGAGGTGGTGGCGCTGTACAACGCCGGGTCGGTGGCCGAGCAGCTGCGGGACGACGGCGTGCCCGTGCACGACCTCGGCATGCGGAGCAACACCGAGGTCGGCGCCGTCCTGCGGCTCGCGCGGCTGATCCGGCGGGGCCGCTACGACGTGGTGCACACCCACCTCTACCGCGCCTGCCTGTACGGGCGGGTCGCCGCCCGCTTGGCCGGGGTGCGCACGGTGGTGGCGACCGAGCACTCGCTGCTCGACGACCAGCTCGAGGGACGGTCGGCCGGCCGCGGGGTGCGCCTCCTCTACCTGGCCACCGAGCGGCTGGGCATCACCACGGTCGCGGTCTCGGCGGCCACGCGGGACAACCTGCTGCGCTGGGGGGTGGCCCCCGAGCGAGTGGTGACCGTGCCCAACGGCCTGGACCTCGATGCGCTCGCGTTCGACCCGGCGGACCGCGCGGCGGTGCGCGCCGAGCTGGGGGTCCCGGCCGGCGCACGCCTGGTCGGCGCGGTCGGCCGGCTGCACCCCGGCAAGCGGTTCGACGAGCTGATCCGGGCGCTCGCGCCCACCCTGGGCGGGGACGACCGGCTGCTCGTCGTGGGCGAGGGCCCGGAGCGGGCGTCCCTGACCGCGCTGGCCGGCGAGCTCGGCGTCGCACCCTTCGTCCACCTGGTCGGCGAGCGCCCGGTCGCACCCGCGCTGTCGGCGATGGACGTGCTGGCGTCGCCGTCGGGCTACGAGACCTTCGGGCTCGCGGTCCTGGAGGCCCTGGCGGCCGGGCTGCCGGTGGTCTTCCGTCGCAGCCCGGCGGTGGACGAGATCGGCGGCCACCTGCCCGGGGCGATCCGCCTCGGTCCCGGCGCGGATCTGGCCGCCACGCTCGCCGGCGTGACCGCCGGTCCGGAGCGCCGGGCTCCGGACGCGCTCGCGGCCTTCGACGTGCGCGCGGTGGCCGCCCGGATCGACGACCTGTACGAGCGGCTGACGTCGTCGGGTTCAGCCGGTTCCGCGGTCGCGTAGCTGCTGCACCCGCCGCGCCGCCGCCAGCGTGACCGAGCCGGCCGCACCGGAGAGCGGCACCAGCACCGTGGAGAACCGCCGTCGTCCGGGCCAGAGCTGGTTGAACAGCGTGTTGTCCGGAACCGTCGCGGAGTCCCGCCATGCGTAGCGGCCGTCCGCAGCGGTGTCGACGGCGTGCAGCAGGATCTGCTCGCCGGGCCGGTGCTCTCCGAGCGTCTCGTCGTAGGCGGACTTGAAGTGCAGCGATCCGTCGCCGGCGGCGAAGTCGACAGCCATCGCCGTGGTGCGGTCCCCGGCTTCCACCGTGAGCACCTCCAGGCGTCCGGCGTCGCGCAGCCCGTCGCAGGCCTCGCGGAACCACGCCGCGTGGGCCGGCTGGCACGCGAGCGCGGTCCCTGACCGTCCCTTCCAGCCCGCCGCCTCCAGGGCCAGGAACTCCTCGATGGCGTCCGGGTCGTCGGCCCGGTCGCGCACGCGGACGGGACCCAGCGCCGCGGCCAGCGCCTCCCGCTGGCGGCGCAACCGCTTGTACCGGTTCTTCCGGTTGCGACTGGGGTCGGGCAGCTCCCGGGGCAGCCACGCGCGCTCGTACGTCTTCAACCGCACGGCTTCCTGTCCCCGGCGGGCCAGTGCCGCGTCGAGCGCCGCGGCGACCGGACCATCCTCGGCGAAGTACCGCAGCAGCAGCGCCGGCGCAGGCAGCCGCCCCGGCGGTCGCAGCAGCCCGGCCATGGCACCCACGGGATCCTCGCCGTCCAGCAACGGCGTGCTGAGCACCTGGTAGGGCTCGACCCACGCCTGCAGCAGCGGCACGGGCAGCCGCCGGCCGGCGACGGCGGGCACCATCACCGGCCACTGCACCAGCAGCAGGCCATCGAGCCGATTCCCGCGCCACGAGGTGAGGACGCCGACCCGCGACCGTCCCGCCAGGTGCCGGACGGCGGGCAGCACCGTCTCCGGCTCGGCGAAGGGGTTCGGCTCGGCGGCCCGCGAGACCAGGTCCCGCCATGCGGCCAGCAGCTCGTCCCCGATCGCGCGGCCGGGCACGAACCTCGTCCGGACTCCGCGGTCACCCGTCGGACGACGGGACTCTGCAGGGCTCACCGATCGGACGCTAGCCCGACCGGAGGACGACGGCCCGGGGACCTGCGCGGACGACCCGGTCGGGTGACACGATGCGACCATGACCGCTCCCGCCCGGCCGGGCACGGCGCCGCTCGGCGCGCCCGTCCGACGGGAGCAGCGGGCAACGCCGCGGTGAGCCCGAGCGATCCTCCGGCCCGTGGGACGTCGTTGCGCACTCGGCTGGACACGGTGCGCCAGATGACCTTCCTGCGCCTGGGCCTCGCCGGCCAGGTGCTCACCTTCGCCGCGATGGTGGTCCCCATCCTCGGGCGGGTGACCGACCAGGTGCTGGTCCTGGTCTTCGCGTCCTCGGTGGCGCTGCTGCTGGTCAACGCCGGGATGCTCGCCTTCCCGTTCGTCTACCCCGTGGTCCGCGGGCCGCGCCTCGCGCGGGTGGCCACGGTGTGGTCGCTCGTCGTCCTCTACTGCGTCTCCGCCGCCGTCGCCGCCCTCTCCCCCCTCGACGGCCGTCTCGGTCTACCGGCCGGCACCTTCGCCTCGGCGGCAGCGGTCACTGCGGCCTGGGGCACGTTCTCGGTGATGAACACCCGCCTGGTCCGCGTCGGTGACGACACCGGCATCGGGCTGGCCCGCCTCTACTACGGCGCGCTGGTGCTGACGACGGCGGTGGCGGCCACGGTCGCCGACCCCGGACCGCTGGCGCTGACGCTGGGGCAGGCGCTGTCCTACCTGCTGGCCGCGGCGCTCCTGCTGGGCCGCCGTACCCACCACGGGCCGCCGCTCCGCCGGTCGACGCGCGCCGGCCGCCGGAGGTTGCGCCGGGCCTGGTTCGCCCGCGTCGCCCAGCCGACGGCGGCCAGCCTGGCCGGCGGCTGGACGGCGGTGATCCCCGGTCTGGTGGTGCCCGGCCTGGGCACGGCCGCGGAGCCGTGGGCCGTGGTCAGCCGCATCTGCGGCGGCTTCGCGACGGTCATGATCGCCCTCATCGCGCCGCCGCTCGAGGCCCGGCTCGGCCGGGCGGTGCGGGACCGCGACCGGGCGGCGTGGGACACCGGACGCCGGACGGCGCTGGCCCTGGGCCTGGGCCTCGCCGGCTGCGGCGTCGTCGGCGGGCTCGCGCTGGCGCTCTACGCCGCGGACGACGCGGCGGAGTGGTTCGCGCCGGTCGCGGTCGCCACGGTGCTGTTCTGGGGCTCGCTGCTGGCCGGCACGCTGCTCAACCGGCTGCCGAACTTCCTGGGCCGCGACGGCCAGCGGCTGTGGTGGGACCTCGGTCGCGCCGCCGCCGTGACCGCCGCCTTCCTCCTGGTCGACGGGCAGGAGGGGCTGGTGGCCATGGGCGTGGTGCTGGCCGCGTCCGCGTGGTTCCTGCTGCCGATGACCCGCTGGAACCGCCGGGAGCGGTGACACCGATCTCCGGCGGCGGTCAGCCGCGGAGGCGCGCCAGCACGTCGCGCAGCCACGGTGCGCGAGCCTTCGCCTGCCGGACGGCGGCGGCGCGGCCGCGGGCGAGCAGCGGATAGCCGGCGCCCGCGAGCCCGGGGCGGGTCAGCAGCAGCCGGGTCTGGACGACGGCGTCGGGGCGCCAGCGCAGCTTGTAGTCCTCCTGCCCGCGCAGCATCGAGTACCGCTGCGCCCCGCGGGCCACCGCGAGTGCGACGTCGTGCTGCACGAGGAGGGCGGCGGTGTCGACCCGGTCGCGCAGCCGGGGGGCGATGCCGGCCAGGTAGTAGGCGACCTCGTCCCGGCCGATCAGCAGGATCTGGGCGAGCACGAGCTCCCCGCCGAGCCGGTACTCGACGAGCGCCGCCTGCCCACCGGCGATCATCGCGGGCAGCGCCCTGACCAGATGGGCGCGGAACCGGCCGGTGAAGTGCTCGGGGGTGCCCCCGCGCCCGGCCCACTGCTCGGCGTGCAGCCGCAGGAGGGCGTCGACCGCGCCGGGGACCTCCGGAGGCGCGGCCTCCGTGATCTCCAGCCCGGCCGCCTCGATCTTGCGCAGCTTCCGGCGCATCGTGTTGGCCGTGCGGCCCGGCATGCGCGCGGCCATGAGGTCGGGCAGCGGCTGTGCGGGCAGCTCCAGGCAGGTGGAGGCCGGCATCCGGGTGACCGCGCCCGGCCAGTGCCCCGCCCACCCGACCGCCGACGCGCCGGGCCGCACCTCCGGCAGGTCGAGCAGCGACCAGCCGGGCTCGTCCAGCAGGACGCGGGCGAGCGCATCGAGGTCGGCGGCGTCGGCGTCCGGGTGCACGAGGACGTCGGTGTGATCGCTCAGGTCCCCGCCCAGCGGGGCGAGCACCCGCCAGGGGCCGCGCCGCACCCGGTGCAGCGGGGCGGCGGCCCGCAGAGCGCCGTCCCGGCGGACGACGGCGACGCGCAGCTCGCCGTCGGGCACGTACGCGCGCGCCCAGGAGCTCAGCCAGGGATGCGCCTGGAAGGGCGTGGCCGCCGGGCACGCCGCGGCGAGGGCGGCCCACTCCTCCGCCAGCCCGTCGAACGCGGCGGTCCCGAGCAGCAGGTCGGTCTCCGCGCGGCGCACCGATCCACGGTATCGACGCAGGTCGCCGCTCACTCCCGCAGCGTGCCGGCGGTGTCGACGAGGGCCTGCTCCGTCGGCGTGCCCAGGATGGCGAAACCGTCGTCGTCGGCGTCGTCGTACCGGTAGGGCGCGAAGCCGACCACCCACTCCCAGTCGGCGGCCTGCCGCAGTGCCGCGGCCATCCACTCGGACCGCCGGGGCTCCGGCACGTGGTACCACTCGCCCTCGGTGGTGGTGTAGCCGAACTCGCCCAGGTAGACGTCCCGCTCGATGCCCTCGTCCTCGGCCACCTGCTCGCGCAGCCGCTCGACGCCGAGGAAGGTCATGTCCTTCGCGCCGCCGCCGGAGGAGCGGCCCTCCATCGATCCGGCGGGCAGCCGGGGGTCGTACCCCTCCCCCCGCTCGCCGGCGTAGGGGTGCACCCCGAGGACGTCGTAGTAGTACCCGTTCTCCGCGTCGCCGCCGCGCTCGGCGAGGGCCCGGCTGAGCTCGCTCATGTAGCCCAGGTCGTTGTTGCTCAGCACCCCGCCGACCAGCGTGACGTCCGGGTTCACCTCCTGGGTCGCCTGCCACACCGCGCGCAGCAGGTCGGCGTACTCACCGGCGTCTGGCCCCTGGGCCCAGAAGTCGTCGATGTTCGGTTCGTTCCACACCTCGTAGGTGGCGACGTCGGTGCCGTAGCGCGCGACGAACTGGGCGAACAGCGCCGCCCACCGGTCCGCGTCCGGCCCCGTCGGCGCGTACCAGCGGCCCCGCTCCGCCATCCACCCCGGGCTGCTGTTGACCTGCAGGTGCACCCGCAGGCCGCGTTCTCCCGCGCGGGCGACCACCGGATCCAGCGGAGCGGTGCTGCACGTCGTCCGCCCGCACAGCCAGCGGACGTCCGCGGTGAGCGCGATCCCTCCGGCCCCGATCGCGGCGGCGGCGTCGACGTCGGCCAGCGCGCCCTCCAGCGTCTGCCGTCCGCCGGGCTCGTCGCCGCCGATCGGGATCACCGGCACGACCAGCGTCTCCTCGGACACCGGCACCGGCGGGGACGACGAGGGCTGCGCCCGGCGGTCGTCCGGCTGCCCGCCGGCGCAGGCGGACACCAGCACGACGAGCGCCAGGGCTGCGGCCGTCCGCCACCGTGCGCGGCGCCGTCGCCGGCCTGCCGGCCACGCCCGCCGGAACCCCGGGTCTCCGTTCCCTCGCACGGGCGGAACCTCCGGGATCGGCGCACACGACGGCGGTCCCGTCGGCTTGACTGCCATGATGACCCTGCGTCGCAGGATCGCGCTGTCCACCGGTCCCGCCGCCGAGGTCCGGGAGGAGGCGCGGTGCACCGGCTGACCGCCGTCGTCCTGCGGCCCAGCACGTGGTTGGCGCTGGCGATCCTCTCGACCCCGCTGTCCTCCGCCGAGGCCTCGGACGGACCGGCGGTGGCGCTGAGTGACGGCGTCCTCGCGGTCGCCGTCGTCCTCGCCGGGTGGGCGCTGCTGCGCGGCGGGGGTGCGGTGATGGCGCGCTCGGTGCCGGGGGTCGCCTTCTGGGCGCTCGGGGTGGTCAGCGTGGTGGCGGCGCTGGCCGCGCCGGCCTTTCCCGAGGGCGTCGTCGGGGGCGTGCGCTTCCTGCAGCTGTTCTGCCTCGTGCCGCTCGCCGTCATGATCGGCCTGCGGACCCGCGCCGACGCCGCGGTGGTCCTCGGCTCGCTGCTGGGGCTGGCGTTCGTGCAGGGCGGCATCGGCGTCGTCCAGTCGGTGACCGGTACCGGGGCCGACATCGGCGGCCGGTCGATCCGGGCCGTGGGCACCTACGGCGCCTACAACATCATGGCGCTGGCCTACCTCGTCTCCCTCGCCCTGGTCGTGTGCGTGGCGTTCGCGGTCGTCCTCCCCGGCCGCGCCCGATGGTGGGCGGCCGGCGGTGCCGCGCTCCTCGCGGTGCCGCTCGCCTTCTCGCTCAGCCGGGGCGCCTGGGTGGCGGCCACCGTGGCCGTGCTCGTGGTCCTGAGCCGCGGCCGGCCGCTGCGCCTGCTGGTCACGGCGGGCGCGGCGGTGGCGGTCGGCCTCGCCGTCCTGCCGGCCGTCCTGGCACGGGGCGGGGACGTGGCGGACCGGCTGACCAGCCTGGTGGACGCCGGCAGCGAACCCGACCAGTCGCTGACGGACCGCTTCGCGCTGTGGACGGCGGCGCGCGACATGGCGTTCGACCACCCGCTCACCGGGGTCGGCCCGCGCGGTTTCGCCGAGCATCGGGACGCCTACGCCGACCTGACCCTGCTGGGCTCGAGCGACATCTCCCTGGGCGGCACCTTCGAGCGGGTGGCGCTGGAGTCACCGCACAACTTCTACCTGCTCGTCGCCGGCGAGCTCGGCCTGGTGGCGGCCTGGACCTTCCTCGTGGCCTTCGCGGTCCTCCTCGCCCGGGGGCTGGTGCGCGCCGCGCGCCCGCGGTCGGACGCCGGCACCGCGGTCGCCCTGGCCGGCACCGGGCTGCTCGCCTACCAGCTGGTGTTCATGGTGACGACAGACCTGGGTGGTCCGGGGTCGGCGCTGGTCGCGATCGCCCTGGGTCTGGCGGGGTGGGCGGCCGCCGACCGCGGGCTCCTGCCGTCCGGGCGGCTGCCGGCCGCGCTGACCCGGCTGCTCCCGGCGTCCCGCTCGCCCGCTCCCGGGCACGGGCCGGGCCCGGGACCGCGGTCGCGGGCGTCCGAGCTGGTGGGGGCGTCGTCGTGACACACCCGGTGGAGCGGCTGCCCGGTCTCCGTCTGGTCGTGCGGCGGCTGTGGTGGGTGGTCGTGGGCGGCGCGCTCGGCCTCGGGCTCGGGCTGGGGCTCGGGGTGGCGCGCCCGCCGGTGTACGAGGCCACGGCCTACCTGACCGTCAGCTCTCCCGCGGGCAGCGACCCCACCAGCCTGGCGCGGGCGGCGCAGGCACTGGCCCGGCTGGCCACCTCGCCCGGCATCGTGTCGGACCCTCTGGAGGCGGCGGGCCTGCCCGACGCCGCCGAGCAGCCGCGCCGCTTCATCGCCGTGGCGGCGGCTCCCGACGCCCCCGTCATCAGCATCACGGGCACGGCGACCGATCCGGAGACCGCCCAGCGGCTCGCCACCACGGTCGGCCGGGCGCTGAGCGACGTGTCGCCCTTCGAGCCGTTCGAGGCCACGCTGGTCGGCGGCGCGCCGCTGCCCGCCGCTCCGACCGTGCCCGGCTGGGTCGCCCCGGTCGGTGGCGTGGGCGTGGGCTCGGGCATCGCCCTGGTCCTGGCCGCGACGGTGCCGGCCCCGGGGGCCGGCCGCCGGACCCCGCTCTCCGCGCGGCGCTGAGCCGGGGCCGGACCCCCCGGTCAGGCCGTCGCCCGCCGACTCGCGCGGCGGTCGAGCAGTACGCCTGCACCTGCACCGAGCAGCGCACCGCCCAGCGCCACGACACCGATCAGGGCCAGACCGGCGCGGACGTCGGCCGTGGCCGGCGGCAGCGCTTCGGTGACCTGCCCGAGGTCGTAGCCGGGGACCGGGTCGTCCTCGGCCTCCTCGAGCAACTGGGCCGCGACGGCGTTGGCCCACTCCGCCGACCGCTGCATGTCCTGGGTGGTGACCCGCACCGACACCAGCGGGGCCCCGGCCGACTGGCTGACCGTCAGCGCGTCGCGCAGGTCGGCGGTGTCGATGCCGAGCGCGTCCGCGGCCTGCTGCCGGATGGCTGCGGAGTCGCCGATCTCCACCCAGATCGCGGTGAACTGCACGGAGACGTCGCCGGCCGGGTCCTCGGGCAGGACCGCGACCAGGGCCTCCGCGGTCCAGGTCCGTGGCAGCAACCGGTCGATCGCGACGAGCGCCGCGACGGCCAGGACGGCGCCGAGCAGCGCCAGGAGCAGCCGCCGGCCGTTCTGCTTCGGGAGGGCGGCGGGGGGCACGGCCACCACGGCTCCACCGCCGGGCGGCGTGCGGTCCGGCTGCTGCGACCGCTCGTCCTTGGGCCTGGCCGCGCGAGCCGGGTCCCGCCGCTTCGGACCTCGTGTGCTCACCCGGCCGATCCTATGGTCACGGAAGGTGACGGCGACGCCTGTCGCCGTCTTTCACCCAGTCGTCGCCCGAGCTGGTCACGCATCGCACTCGACACGCGTACGACGTCACTCTCCGTGATGGCCATGCCGCTGTTCTCCATCCGTCACCGCCCGATGCTTGCTGGGGCTTGCACAGTGAATGGCCAGGTCAGAGGGTTGTTGTCGCTGGCGCCGGGTCACGGGCGCCGGGTGCAGGCGCTGGGGGGAGGAGCTGACGTGTACGGAGACGGCACGACGTCCCCGTCGCTCGTCGCCCCGGCCGGTGACGCCCGGAGTGCGACCTGGGCCCGCCGGTTGCTCCTCGCGCTGCTGCTCCTGCTCACCGCCTGGGTCCTGCTGGTCGTCGCAGCCACCACCGCGCAGGCCCGTGAGCGCGGCCCCGCCGACGCGGGGGTGCAGGGTCGATCGGCGGATGCGGGCGCCTCCCGCCCCGATCGCCCCGCCGCCCCCGGTCGTCCCGCCGCCCCGGACGGTCCGTGCGGCGCCGCGGCACCCGGGCAGCACGGGGCACAGGCCGCGGATCCGGACAGCGCCTCCGGAGCCCCGGGCCGCGGGGACGCCCCGCAGCCCGGCTCCTCGTCGGGCGGGGGCGGCTCCACGGCCCCGGACGACGCGGCGAGGCCCGATCCACCCCGCGACACTCCTCCCGCCCCGGCTCCCCAGGACCCCGGGAACGCGCCGGCTCCCCAGGACCCCGGGACCTCGCCGGCTCCCCAGGACCCCGGGACCTCGCCGGCTCCCCAGGACCCCGGGAACGCTCCGGCTCCCCAGGACCCCGGGAACGCTCCGGGCCCTGGCGAGCCCGCGCCCGGTCCTGCCGCGGACCCGGCCCCCACCCCTCCCGGTGCGCCCCCGGTTCCCGACCCCGGTCCCCCCTCGAGCCCCGGAGCCGACGCCCCGGCCGACGTCCCGGCCGAGGTCGAGGCACCCGTCGCGGCCGATGTCGCGGCACCCGTGGCGGGGAGCGTCGTCCCCACCCCTCCGCTGACGAAGACGCGTGCCGTGCGTGCCGACGCGGCGGCGGGAGCGCCCGCCGCCCCGGTTCCCGCGCGCGCCCCGGCCGGCTCCCCGCCCGCCGGCACGAGCGCGGACTTCTCGCCGGCCGCGGAGCCCGCGCAGCAGGAGGCCGACGGCCCGCGGGCGCCGCAGTCCGCAGCGCCGACGTCCGCAGCGCCGCCGTCCCAGGGCTCGGCGGCCGCGGCCGCGGTCACGTCCCGCTCGGGCTCACCGGACGCGCCGAAGGTCCCGGCACCGTCGCCGTCACCGACCGCGCCCGCGCAGCCCGCACCTCCGGGCCCGGTGGGGCACTCCTCCGGGCACGGACCCTGCACGACGACCCACTCCGGCGGCGGACACGGCGACCACGCCGACGTCGCGATCCTCATCGACGCGCAGACCGCGTCGATAGCCGGCGCGTCCGCGCGGTTCGCCGCCGACCTGGCCGGCCGCTGCCCCGCTGCCGGAGACGCACCGGGGCAGCACCCGGACTAGCCGGCCGCCGGCCCGAGACGGCGCCGAGGCACGGACTCCGCCGCCGTGCCCGGTGTTCCCGCACCGGCCACCTCCTGCTCGCTCTCCCGCGCGCCCCGGCGTCCTGCGCCCGCGCGCCTCAGCTCCAGTCGAGGACCTCCTGAGATGAACCGCAGCACGTCCACCGCTCGGCGAGCCGCACCGTGAGCGCCGACGCCACCGCACGCATCCGGTCGTTCTCCGCGCCCGGGAACAGGGGGCGCGCTCCGGATCCGACGCCCCTGCCACCCTTCCGGAGGTCGGCGGGCTGGCAGCGCCTCTTCCGTTTCGGCGCGCGCCCGCTCCTGGTCGCGCTCGACGTGCTCGCCGTCGCCCTCGCACTGGTCGCCGCCGAGGGCCTCGGCGCCGTCTGGGGCGTCGACGCGCCGGGCCGTGCCGCGCTCGCCTTCGGCGTGCTGCTGCTGCTGACCCTGTGGAACGCCGGCCTCTACCGGTCCCGGCTGTCGCTCTCCGTGCTCGACGACCTGCCCGTGCTCACCGGGCGGTGGCTGGTGAGCGCGGCGCTGCTCGTCGTCGGCCGGATCGCCTGGGACGCGCTCCGATCGCGCGAGACCGTGATCGAGTGGCGCTTTCTGTGGGGCGCTCTCGCCATCGGCGTGCTGGTGCTGGCGTTCCGGGCGCTGGGCTACTGGACGGTGCGCCGGATGCGCGCCCGCGGCGCGGTCATCCATCCGACCCTGGTCGTCGGTGCCGGGCAGGTGGGGAGCGACCTGGCCGAGGTCCTCCACGCGCACCCCGAGTACGGCCTCCGGCCGGTCGGCTTCCTGGACGACGACCCGCCGGACCATCCCCGGACCGTGGACCTGCCGATGATGGGGGGCGCGGACGCGCTGCAGGGCATCCTGCAGCGGGGCGAGGTGCACGCGGTGGTGGTGGCGTTCTGCGCCATGAAGGAATCGGACATGGTGCGCGTCATCCGCACCTGCGACCGCTTCCGCTGCGAGCTGTTCCTCGTGCCGCGGTTCTTCGAGCTCCACCAGGTGGGCGTCGACATGGACTCCGCGTGGGGCTTTCCGCTCGTGCGGCTCCGGCGGTCGACGTACCGCAGCGCCACCTGGCCGCTCAAGCGCCTGACCGACGTGCTGCTGTCCGGGCTCGCGCTGGCCTTCCTGGCTCCCCTGCTGGCGCTGCTCGCGCTGGCGGTGCGGATCGACGGAGGTCCCGGTGTGCTGTTCCGGCAGGTCCGCGTCGGCGTGGACGGCCGGCGCTTCGAGCTGTTGAAGTTCCGGTCGCTGCGCCCGGCCAGCTCGGCCGAGTCGGCGACGACCTGGAACGTCGCCGACGACCCTCGCCTCTCGCCGTTCGGCCGGTTGCTACGGGCGACGTCGCTGGACGAGCTGCCGCAGCTGTACAACGTCCTGCGTGGCGACATGAGCCTGGTCGGTCCCCGCCCCGAACGCCCCTACTTCGTCAGCCAGTTCGAGGAGAGCTACCCCAGCTACGGGGCCCGCCATCGGGTGCCGTCGGGGGTGACCGGCCTGGCGCAGGTGCACGGGCTGCGCGGCGACACATCCATCGCCGACCGGGCCCGCTTCGACAACTACTACATCGAGAACTGGTCGCTCTGGCTGGACGTCAAGATCATGCTGCGCACGTTCGCGGCGCTGCTGCGGAGCGAGGGGAGGTGACCGCCGGGTCCTCCGCCCGGCCGGCCCTGCGCGTCCTGCACGTCGTGCAGAAGTTCAGCAGCGGCGTGGGGTCGGCGATCGCGCAGTACACCCACTCCCTGCCGGAGGCCGAGCACCACCTGCTGTCGGGCACGCCGGTGGACGCGGAGGGGGATCTGGCCGACCAGGGCCGGTTCGCCTCGGTGCACCGCATGGACGGCGGGCACCTGCGTCGCGTGCGGCGGGTGCGCGAGGTCGTCGGCCAGGTGCGCCCCGACGTCGTCCACTCCCACTCGAGCCACGGTGGCGTGTACGCGCGACTGGCCGTTTCCCGGCGGCGCACCCCGTCGGTCTACACCCCGCACTGCTACGCCTTCGAGCGCCGTGACGTCGCGGCACCGGTCCGCGCCGCCTTCTGGGCGGTCGAGGCGCTGCTGGCCGTGAACACCTCCGCCGTGGGTGCCTGCTCGGTCCGCGAGTGGCAGCTGACGCGCTGGCCGCACCGCCGGGTCCCCCGGCACCTGGTGCCCAACATCGCCCCGGTGCGCCGCCCGGGCGGGGCGCGGCACGCCGGGCTGGAGAAGCTGGTGGTCGGGGGTGGCCGGCTGGCGCCGCAGAAGGATCCCGGCTTCTTCCTCTCGGTCGTCGAGGGCCTGCGCAGGCGACAGCCAGGGCTACGCGCGGTGTGGCTGGGCGATGGCGACCCCGCGCGGCGGGCCGCACTGGAGGCCGGGGGGGTGGAGGTGACGGGATGGCTCCCGCGGGCCGCCACGACGGAGGTGCTCGGCGGCGCCGACCTCTACCTGCACTCCGCCCGGTGGGAGGGCTTCCCGCTCATGGTGGCCGAAGCCGCGGCCCTCGGGATCCCCACGCTGGTCCGGCGGGTTCCCTGCTTCGCGGACGTCCCTGACTCGCTGACCCTCTCCCCCGAGGTGCCGGCGCAGTCGGCCGCGACGGTCCTCGACGATCCGGTCGCGGCCGCGGCGAACGTGGCCGCCTGGTCACAGGTGCTGGCCGGCAACACCCGGGCCACGCAAAGGTCGGCGCTGCTGGCGCTGTACGCGGGTGCCGGGGCGCCGGCCCCTGCCGGAATCCACCAGGGCGGTTTTCCGTAGGGGGTCTGGCGCACACGGCTCGCAGAACGCATCATCGGACGATCGGAGCCAGAACGGTCTCGCTCCTGACGCAAGGACGGGGACGTGAACGAATGGTGACGTTCGTTGCGATCTGGCTCGGGCTGACGCTGGTGGTGGGCCTGGTGCTCGGTCAGGCCATCCGCCGGGCCGGACACGTGCCCGCTGCTGTGCGCCTGGACTCCCCGGAGCTCGACGGCCCACGGCTCGATGCCTCCACCCCCGCGGTGCCGGCGGCCGGGGGGACGGTCGCGCTTCCCGCCGCCCCCGCAGTGGCCGTCCCCCCGGCCCGTGAGCCCGAGGACGGCCGGACCGGCGTCTCCGGGGACGACTCCACCACGATCGAGACCGCTGCGACCTCCTGACCGCGAGCTGCCGGTAAGCCCGGCGGTGTGAACGGTGGGGCCGGAGCGGTCCTCGGTGAACGGGGCGGCCGAATCGTCACCGAATCCGGCCGGTTCCGTTTACGGTGTCCGCGACCGCGGCCCCCGGCCGCACGCGTGCCGATCGCTCCGTCGACGGCCGACCGTCCAGGAGCCGGCATGTTCTCCAGCACCCGCTCGCGCCGCCGCGCGGCCGCGGCCCTCGTCACCGCCGCCGTCGCAGCCGTGGTGGCGTTGACTGCGCCCAGCGCCCACGCCCAGACCTTCACCTCACCGGCGACCGGCACGCACAGCGTGATCGGCGCGATCCTGAACCACTACCGGGCGCACGGCGGCCCGGCCGGCCGGCTGGGCTACCCGCTGACGAACGAGCTGGCCACGCCGCGCGTGTACGGACGGTTCAACGCCTTCCAGGGCGGCTCGATCTACTGGACGCCGGGCACCGGGGCGCACGCGGTGTGGGGCGCGATCCTGGGGCGCTGGGGAGCGATGAGCTGGGAGGGCGGCCGGCTCGGCTTCCCGACCACCGACGAGCTGCCCACGCCGACGAAGTACGGGCGGTTCAACCACTTCCAGCACGGCTCGATCTACTGGACGCCGCAGACCGGGGCCCAGCCGATCTACGGGGCCATCCGCAACCGGTGGGCGTCGATGGGCTGGGAGAACTCGGCGCTCGGTTTCCCGACCACCGGCGAGTTCGCCATCCCGGGCGGCCGGGCGCAGGACTTCCAGTACGGCTCGATCCGGTGGTTCCCGAACGCGGGCACGCACGTGGTGGGCGCCCCGGCCCTCGGCGTCGCCCCGCCCGGGACCCAGGTGGTCACCGTGGCCGCCCCCACCGCGGGGTCGACGACGGCGAAGCTGACCGCGTGGGAGCGCGTGGGCGACGGATGGCGGGTCGCGGTGGGCCCGGTGACCGCACGGATCGGCTCGGCCGGCGTGGGTGCGGCCCGCGAGGGCTCGACCCGCACCCCGGCGGGCACGTTCCGGCTGACCGAGGCCTTCGGCCGGGCCGGCAACCCCGGCACGGCACTCCCCTACCGCCGGGTCGACGGCGACGACTGGTGGGTCTCGGACGTCAACAGCCCCCGTTACAACCGGTACGCCGAGTGCGCGCCCGGCACCTGCGACTTCGACGAGCGGGCCGGGGAGAACCTCTACGCCCAGGGCGCCGTCTACGACCAGGCCGTGGTCATCGACTACAACCGCGAGGGACGGCGGGGCGCGGGATCGGCGTTCTTCCTGCACATCAGCAACAACGCGCCGACGGCGGGCTGCGTCGCGATCAGCCAGTACGCGCTGGAGAAGCTGATGCGCTGGCTGGACCCGGCTGCGCGGCCGGTCATCGCCATGGGCGTCGGCTGACCCCGCCTGTCAGTCGCGGCGGCCCCGCCCGCCCGGCAGCCCTCCGGAGTCCGTGAGCTCACGGGCGATGTCGACGAGCTTCCGGTTCGTCTCCTGGGACACGCGCGAGAGCACGGCGAACGCCTGACCGGCGGTGAGCCGGTGGCGCTCCATCAGGATCCCCTTGGCCTGCCCGACCAGGTCGCGGTGGCTCATCCCGAGCCGGAGGTTCTCCTCCGTCTCCGCCCCGGCCAAGGCGACGGCGGCGTGGCTCGCGAACAGCAGACCTATCTCCTGGGCCTCGTCG
The DNA here is from genome assembly GCF_054051075.1 of Blastococcus sp. SYSU DS0617. Classification (NCBI taxonomy): domain Bacteria; kingdom Bacillati; phylum Actinomycetota; class Actinomycetes; order Geodermatophilales; family Geodermatophilaceae; genus Blastococcus; species Blastococcus sp. SYSU DS0617. Next base: position 190,649 of record NZ_JBJHAO010000001.1, on the reverse strand, counting down.
TCGAAGGCGCCGGGGGTGCGCGCGTACAGGTTCATGGCGCCCAGCTGGTCGCCGTGCACGAAGAGCTGGAAGCACAGCATGCTGCCCACGCCCAGGGCGGCGGACTGCTGGGCGAACGCGGGCCAGCGCTGCTCGGAGGCCATGTCGTCCACCCGCACGACCTCGTGTTCCCACACGGCGTCGAGGCAGGGGCCCTCCTCGAGCTGCTGCTGCAGCAGGTCCAGCGTCCGCGGGAGTTCGCCGGTCGCCGCGCGCGGCGCGAACTTCGCGCGCCCGATCACGTAGTTGATGCTGCATTCCTCGGCGCCGGGCACCGTGGCCACCGCCCCGACCGTGATCGCCTGCAGCGTGCCCTCGACGTCGCCGTGCTCCTCCTGGAGGGTGCGCGCCACTCTGCTCAGGGCGTCGCCCAGGTGACGCCCCGGGTCGGGAACGGTCCGGTGCTCGACCATTCCCGGACCCTAGTGGAACCGGGCCGTCCGACTGCTCGCACGAGTGCTCCCGACGTCCCGGAGGGTTGGACCGGGCGTGATGGGGCACAGCGCGCCCAGGTCCTGTCGGCCGGTCCCGGGAAGCCTTCAGCGGCCAGGTCCTGCCGGTCCAAGCCCACGGGCCGGCAGGGCCGCCGCCGGGTGCGGCCAGGCCGCTCGTCGGACGCCGACGTGCGGAGTAGAATCGACCCGTACCGCTTCGGCGGTTTCTCTTCGGGTCATACAGCGGCCTCGGGATCATGGCGCCCCTCTCGGGGCGAGCTCCGGTGAGCGCTCAGCGCGCACCGGACCCGACGGGCGGGACCTGTCTTGAGCACCGAAGAACTGTCCGCTGGACCGCGGTCCAGTGCGGCGCGGGACGCCTTCGCCGAGCTCGCGCGGCTCTCCTTCGACGACACGTCGATGGAGTCGCTCCTCCAGCGCGTGGCCGACCTGGCCAAGCAGGTCATCCCCGGTGCCGCCGAGGCATCGGTCAGCCTCATCGTCAGGGAGAAGCCGACCACGCCCGCCTTCACCGGGCAGCTCGCACTGGACCTCGACGAGGCGCAGTACGGCCGGGGCCACGGCCCGTGCCTTGATGCCGCCGTCGGCCAGGAAATCTGCGAGATCACCGACGCAAGGCAGGAGACCCGGTGGCCCGACTACGCCCGGGTGTGCGTGGCCAAGGGGTCGCTGAGCTCCCTGTCGGTTCCGGTCCCGGTCCGGGAGACCCTCCACGGCGCGCTGAACCTGTACGGCCGGGAGGCCGGCGCCTTCGACGACGTCTCGAGGGAGTCAGGCCGAGAGTTCGCCTCCTACGTGGCCGTCGCGGTGCGCAACATCCACCTGTACGAGAGCACGCGTGAGCTGGCGACCAACCTGGACGCCGCGATGCGCAGCCGGGCGGTCATCGAGCAGGCCAAAGGCATCCTGATGAGCCAGCGCCGCTGCGACGCGGCGGAGGCCTTCAGCCTGCTCGCGGCAGCCTCACAGCGGTCGAACCGGAAGGTGCGCGACATCGCGCAGTCCCTCATCGACGGCGTGAGCGGCGGCTCTCTCTCCGGTCCCTGAGCCGATGGCACGGACATGATCGTCCTGGCCGCTGCCGTGCGATGACGCCTCTGGAATCGACCTGCCTCCCCCGCGGTGGGACCATCGGCACGTGTCCGTTGTCGGGGGTTTCCGCCGGCGCTCCGGCAGCCGCGCTCCGGGCAGACCGGGTCGCCCGACACCCTGGCACGTGCACTGGTTCCGCGGGGCGGGAGCCGACCCGTTCAGCAGCGCGACGCTGTACCGCTGCCGCTGTGGACAGGTCCGCCCCGGCTTCTGACCCGGTGGCTCAGCGCGGAGCCACGCAGCCCGGCGACGAGGTGCCGGCCGTTGCGCGAGAGCGCCCGGCCTTACCGGCCTAGCCATCAGGAGAGGAAGCGGTTCGTCACTTTCTGTCTGCGTGGCGGTACTTAGGATCACAATGCGCCCAGTAGACATGGGTCATGACCACGGTGCTCTTGGCGGGACTCGCCTGGACGACGCTCGCCCTGCCCGTGGCACTGCTCCTCGGTCGCGCCATCCGGTTGGGCGACGAGGCCGCGGAAGCCCCGTTCGGCACTGACAGCGTCGAGCGCTACCTGCGCGAGCAGGCCTCGGCGCAGTCGTCCTGACCTACGCCGGCGCCTCGATCCCCTCGAGGTAGGTGGGCAGGACATCGCGCCAGTCGCGCGGCCAGAACCCCGCCGCCTGGATGCGGCTCAGGTCCAGCACGCTGTTGAGCGGCCGGGGCGCCGTCCCCGGCTTGTCGGCGAAGTACTTCTCGGTGCTGACCCGCGTCACGTCGTCGGCGGACCGGCCGCGCGCCTCGAAGACGGCGGCGGCGACGTCGGCCCACGAGACCGGGTCACCGGCGTTGGTGAGGTTGTAGGTGCCGAACGGCGCGCCGGAGTCCAGCAGGTGCGCGATGCCGGCGGCGAGGTCGGCGGTGAACGTCGGGCGGCCGATCTGGTCGTCGACGACCGTCGGGGACACGCCGCGGTCGGCCAGGCCGGCCATCGTGCGCACGAAGTTGCCGCCCTCGCCGGCCACCCAGGTGGTGCGGATCAGGTAGTGCTTGGTCACGTGGCCGGCGTGGGTGTCACCGTCGGCCTTGCTCTGCCCGTAGACGCTCAGCGGGTTGGCCGGCCAGTCCTCGGGGTGGGGGCCCTCGTGCCGGCCGTCGAAGACGTACTCGCTGGAGACGTGCACGAGGGTGGCGCCGCAGGTGCGCACCGCCCGGGCCAGGTAGCCGACGGCGTCGGCGTTGGCGGCGCGCACGGCGGCGTGGTTGGCCGGGTCCTCGGCGGCGTCGACCGCGGTCCAGCCGGCGGCGTTGAGGACGACGTCGACGCCGTCCCAGCGGTAGTCGCGCACGGCGGCGGGGTCGGAGACGTCGAGCTTCGACCGGTCCAGGGCGATCGCGTCGGGGAACTGCCGCTGCAGCGCCCGCCCGAGCTGTCCGTTGGCGCCGAGGATCAGGGTGGTCACTGGCCGGCGGCCGCGTACTGCGCCTCGACCTGACCCTTGAGCGGGCGCCACCACGACTCGTTCTCGCGGTACCAGTCGATGGTGGCGGCCAGTCCGTCGCGGAAGTCGGTGTAGCGCGGCGTCCAGCCCAGCTCGTCGCGGAGCTTGGTGGCGTCGATGGCGTAGCGCAGGTCGTGCCCGGCGCGGTCGGGAACGGAGTCGAACGCGTCGGCCGGCTGCCCGGTGAGCTCGAGGATCAGGGCGAGCACCTCGCGGTTGTTCTTCTCGCCGTCGGCACCGATCAGGTAGGTCTCCCCCGACCGGCCCCGCTCCAGGATCAGGTGCACGGCGGCGTTGTGGTCGTCGACGTGGATCCAGTCGCGGACGTTCTCACCGCCGCCGTACAGCTTGGGCCGGAGGCCGGCGAGCACGTTGGTGATCTGCCGCGGGATGAACTTCTCGACGTGCTGGTAGGGCCCGTAATTGTTGGAGCAGTTGGAGAGGGTGGCGTGGATGCCGAACGAGCGGACCCAGGCGCGCACCAGCAGGTCGGAGCCGGCCTTGGTGGCGGAGTAAGGGCTGCTCGGGTTGTACGGCGTCTCGGCGGTGAACTTGGCCGGGTCGTCCAGTTTGAGGTCGCCGTAGACCTCGTCGGTGGAGATGTGGTGCAGCCGGACGCTGTGCCGGCGCACGGCCTCGAGGATCGTGAAGGTGCCGACCAGGTTGGTTGTGAGGAACGGCGAGGGGTCGCGCAGCGAGTTGTCGTTGTGCGACTCGGCGGCGAAGTGGACGACGACGTCGTGCCGCGCGACCAACCGGTCGACCAGCTCGGCGTCGGCGACGGAGCCGTGCACGAACTCGATGTCGCCGCGGACGGGGGCCAGGGAGGCCTCGTTGCCGGCGTAGGTGAGGGCGTCGAGCACAGTGACGGAGTGCTCGGGGTGTTCGCGCAGCGTCTGGTGCACGAAATTGGCACCGATGAACCCGGCACCGCCGGTGACGAGCATGCGCATGTCCTGTCCCCTCCCCTCGTCGTGCCCGCGCCGGGCTGTCCGTGCTTACCGACGCTAGTCGCCGGCCAACCTCGGCGGCCGCCGTTTCTACCTCGTCCGGGTCAGCCCTGCACCGGCCGTTGGAGTGCGTCGGTGACCGGCGCGTCCAGGGTCTGGGCGTCGGCCGTGCGCCGCAGCGCCCATTCGGCCGGCAGCACCAGGCGGGGCGCGACACCGATGAGAACGGCCATGAGGAAGGCGACACCGGCCAGCGCCTCGCCGGACTCCTCGAGGTAGGTGGCCGCGGCGGCCAGGTTGGCGCCGAAGCTGCTGGCGGCGACGCTGGAGAAGGCGGAGAGACCGACCGAGGCGCCGGCGTAGAGGGCGAGCACGCCCAGCACCCGTCGCCGGTCACGGCGCTCGGTGCGGCTGAGGAACCAGAGCGCGCCGATGACGGCGGCGGCCGCGGCGACGCTGACCACCAGCGCGCCGACGTTCCCGAGGGCGTCGGTGAGCGTGCCCATGGCGTTGACGTGGACGGTGCTGCCGGCCTTCACGGTGGCGATGAGCCCGGCGACGAGCCCGACACCGAGCCACCAGGCGCGGCGACCGGGGAGGCGGGAGGCCCCGACCACGGCCGCGATGGCCGCGACGGCGAAGAGGACGGCGACGAAGGTGCGGGGCACCGAGTACGCGGCGTCCATGGAGAGCGCGCGGGCGACGGGACCGGACTCACCACGGAGCCGGACGACGAAGCCGACGGTCTCCAGCGCCACCGCAAGGGCGGCGAGGGCGATGCCGACGGGCGGGAGCGGGACGGCGCGGCGGCGGGTGCGGACGGCAGCCCGCTGAGAAGGGGCCGGGGCGAGGGCGAGATCAGCAGTGGTCAGGACGGTCGCGGCGCCCGGCCGTCGCTGCTCGGCCATCCGGATTCCGCGGCCGATGACGACACCGGCCACGACGGCGAGAACCGCCCACACGGCGACCGCGCTCAGCACCCAGACCCACCACACGTTCTCCCTATCGGCAGTCCGGAGGAGAAACCTGACCGTGGAGCATGAGAACGGTGCTCTCGGGCGAACCGCCTCAGGCGGGCCGGCTGCGCGGGAGGTCGGTGCTGGGCGGCGTTGACCGCCCCGCGCGGATGTACCGGGCGACCAGGAGGCAGGACAGCGCCGCGATCAGCAGGACCCCGATGGCCATTCCGATGGTCTCCGGTGATCCGAGCCAGAAGAGGGCCCCGACGACGACGAGGCCCACGACGATCTCCACGGCCACGACGACCGCCAGGAGGACAGCAAGCAGCTTCGCCACCTGCTCAGGCTGCCAGTCGCACCCTTGCTGCCGCCAGCCTGTCCGTCACACGTCCCCCGGACGTCGGATCAGCGGTCTGACCGGCCCCGGATCCCAGGCGGGCGCCGTTACCCGGCGCGGCGGCCCAGGGCCCGGTAGGTCCAGCCGGCCGCCGTCCACGCGTCCCGGTCGAGGGCGTTGCGGCCGTCGAGCACCCGCTTCTGCTTCACGACCTTGCCGAACGCCGCGGGGTCCAGCTCCCGGTACTGCTTCCACTCGGTGAGGACCAGGACGGCGTCCGCGCCCTGCGCGGCTTCCTCCGCCGTGTCGGCGTAGTCGAGCTGCGGCCACTGCCGGCGGCTGTTTTCCACCGCAGCCGGGTCGGTGACGCGCACGACGGCGCCCTGCAGCTGGAGCTGCGCGGCGACGTTGAGCGCCGGGGAGTCGCGGATGTCGTCGCTGTCGGGCTTGAAGGCCGCACCGAGGACGGCGACGCGCTTGCCGAGCAGCGATCCGTCGCAGACCTCGCGCGCGAGCTCCACCATGCGGATGCGGCGGCGCATGTTGATGTTGTCGACCTCGCGCAGGAAGGTCAGCGCCTGATCGGCACCCAGCTCGCCGGCGCGGGCCATGAAGGCGCGGATGTCCTTGGGCAGACAGCCGCCGCCGAAGCCGAGCCCGGCGTTGAGGAACTTGCGGCCGATCCGGTCGTCGTAGCCGATGGCGTCGGCCAGCAGCTTCACGTCGGCGCCGGTGGCCTCGCACAGCTCGGCCATGGCGTTGATGAACGAGATCTTGGTGGCCAGGAACGAGTTGGCCGCGGTCTTCACCATCTCGGCGGTGGCGTAGTCGCTCTCCACCTTGGGCGTGCCCCGCTCGACGATCGTCGCGTAGACCTCGTCCAGCAGGGCGCGGGCGGTGTCGCCGTCGGCGCCGGCCGGGAGGCCGTAGACCAGCCGGTCGGGCTGCAGCGTGTCCTGGACGGCGAAGCCCTCGCGCAGGAACTCGGGGTTCCACGCCAGCAGGGCGCCGGGGACCTTGCCGGCAACGATGTCCGCCAGGGCGGCGGCCGTCCCGACGGGGACCGTGGACTTGCCGACGACGAGCTCGCCCGGTGCCAGCACGCCGAGCAGCGACTCCACCGCGCCCTGCACGTACCGCATGTCCGCGGCGTACTCGCCCCGCTTCTGCGGGGTGCCCACGCAGACGAAGTGCACGGCGGCGCCGGCGGCATCGGCGAAGTCGGTGGAGAAACGCAGCCGCCCCGTCGCCAGGGTGCGCTCGAGCAGCTCCTCGAAGCCGGGCTCGTAGAACGGCGCCTTGGCGTCGGCCAGCGTCGCGATCTTGGCGGCGTCGACGTCGATGCCCACGACCTCGTGCCCCAGCTCGGCCATGGACGCCGCGTGCACGGCGCCGAGATAGCCGCAGCCGATGACTGAGATGCGCATGGATCCTCCGTGAACGTCCGATGCCACGACCCCGTTCGCGGCATCCAGACCCTACGGAACCGGCCGGTACGCGGCCAGACCACGGGCGGGTGAGGCGTTCCAGGCGGAGGAACCTGCGCCACGCCGGCACGCGCGCCGGCCTCCGAAGAGAAACAAGCAGCTCACTCCCCCGGATGAGGCCCGCTCGGCAGGCGCCTCACCGCCGTACCCTCGACCGCGGTAGTCCGCAGACGGGGGTCGCATGAGCACCGACGAGCACGACGGGTCCGGGAAGGACGCCCTCGACGGCGCGCCCGCGGACGACCCGAACGCCGACCCGGCCGCGTCGCGCGAGCGGGAACAGCCGTCCGCTCCGGACGACGACGGATCGACCCCGGGCAGCAGCCGCCCGGTGCTGCGTCGCGTCCTCATCGGGCTGGGCGTGCTCACCGTGGTGCTGGCCCTGGTCGTCGGCAGCTCGGCCTGGTACCTGATGAACCGGTACGCCGGCAACATCGAGCGGGTCGCCGACGTCTTCGACGAGATCGACGAGGAGACGCGTCCGGCGCCCGCGACGCCCGCTCAGGAGACCTCCGAGGAGCCGGTGACCTTCCTCCTGGTCGGCTCGGACAGCCGGGTGAGCGCGGAGGAGGGCGAGGACCCGAGCGGGCGGTCGGACGCCATCATGCTGGCCCGGTTCAGCGGGGACCGCGAGCATGCCCAGATCATCTCCATCCCCCGCGATTCCTGGGTCGACATCCCCGGCCGCGGCATGAACAAGATCAATGCGGCCTACGCGTTCGGTGGGCCGTCGCTGCTGATCCAGACGGTCGAGCAGCTCACCCAGGTGCGCATCGACCACTACATGGCCATCGACTTCGACGGTCTGATCCAGGTGACCGACGACCTCGGCGGGGTCGATGTCGTCGTCGCCGAGACGACGACCAACGGTCCGTACACCTTCACCGAGGGCGTCAACCACCTCGACGGCGAGCAGGCCCGCTGGTACCTCGGTCAGCGCTATGGGCTGCCGGGTGGCGACTTCGACCGGGTGAAGCGGCAGCAGCAGTACCTGCAGGCGATGTTCAGCAAGCTGTTCAGCTCCAACACGTTCTCCAGCCCCGGCCGGCTCGACGACGCGCTCCGGGCGGTCACCAGTGCGGTCACCGTCGACGACTCGCTGAGCAACACCGACCTGCTCGGCCTGGCGCTCTCCATGCGGAACGTCCGGCCGGACAACGTCGACTTCTTCACGGCTCCGGTACTCGGCACCGGGATGGAGGGGCCCGCGAGCGTGGTGTACCTGGACGGCGCCGCAGGCGAGCGGATGTGGGCGTACCTCCGCAACGACTCGCTGTCCCAGAACGCCGATGCCTTCAGCGACGAGACGCTGCCCCCGGTCCCGCGCTGACAATCCGAGCCCGACCGCGTCAGCGCAGCTCCGCCAGGCGGCCCAGCACGGGCAGCAGCGCCTCGACGATGGCGTCGCCGACTTCCTGATGCACCTCCACGGGGTGCCCGATGGGGTCCCGGACGTCGTCATCTCCCCCGCCCGGGCGCTGCGCGCGAGCCGACGCCATGGCCGCGACGAGGGCGCGCGCCCGGTCAGCCAGGGAGTCGCCCGGCAGGTGGTCCGCCGGCGGAACCAGGTCGAGCAGGGCGGCGGCCTCCCGCAGGGTGAACGTGCGGGAGAGCCCCCGGGGCGCGGCGGCGAGCACGTCCCGGCGATGGCTGCGCGTCATGGTCAGCACGAGGTCGGCCTGAGCGGGCAGCGCCTCGGTCAACTGCCGGGCGCGGAAATCACCCGGCTGCGCGCCGTACCCGGCCAGGACGAGGGCGCTGTCCGGATGCATCGCCGAGCCCACGACCGCACGGGTACCGGCGCTGACCAGCCGGATGGCCGCCGCTTCGTCGCCCAGGACCTCGTCGAGGTAGGCGCGGCCGAGCCGCTCGCCGAGGGCCGACCGGCAGATGTTCCCGGTGCAGACCAGCAGGATCGTGAAGGCCGGAGGCGCGCCACCGGAACTACTCACTGGCACATTGTGCGGTCAGTACGCCCCTGACCCGCGCAGCACTGCCCCGGCGGTCTTCCAGAGGATCATGAAGTCGAACGTCAGGGACCAGTTCTCGACGTAGCGGACGTCGATCCGCACCGAGTCGTCCCACGAGAGGTCGGACCGTCCGCTGACCTGCCACAGGCCGGTGAGGCCCGGCTTGACCAGGAAGCGGCGGTGCATGTCGAATCCGTACCGCTCGACCTCGGTGGGCAGCGGCGGGCGCGGCCCGACGAGGGACATGTCGCCCCGGATGACGTTGAGCAGCTGGGGCAGCTCGTCGAGCGAGTACCGGCGGAGGAACTTGCCGACGCGGGTGACGCGCGGGTCGTCCTTCTTCTTGAACAGGACGCCGTTGCCGTCGCTGTCGGCCTCCAGGGCCGCGACCATGCGGTCGGCACCGGTGACCATGCTGCGGAACTTGAGCATCGAGAAGGTCTGCCCGTCGCGGCCGACGCGCTCCTGGCGGAAGAACACCGGGCCGGCACTGGTGACCTTGACGGCGAGGGCGATGCCGAGCAGGACGGGCAGCAGGAACAGCACGCCGAGTGTTGCCGAGGTCTTGTCGAACAGGTCCTTGGTGATCCGCCGGATACCGGTGAGCTCCGGGCGCTCCATGTGCATCAGCGGCAGCCCGCACACCGGTCGGATGCGCACGCGCGGTCCGACGATCTCGGTGACGGCCGGGGCCAGCAGCAATTCGGCGCGAGTCTTCTCCAGGTCCCAGCCCAGCCGGCGCAGCGCCGGTCCGTCGAGTTCCGGGCATGGAAGCACCGCCACGGTGTCGACCTCGTACTGCGCGACGATGTCGGCCACCTGCTCGAGGTCCCCGAGCACCGGCAGCCCGTTGAAGGCGTCGGCCGCGGGGTCGTACTGGTCGGTCGGCAGACAGCAACCGATGACGCGGTAGCCGTGGAACGCCTCCCGGTCGAGCTGCTCGTCGAGCGCGGCGACGGCGTTGCGGTGGCCGACCAGGAGCGTGGTCTGCAGGTGCTCACCTCGACCCCGCGCCCGGTGCAGCCGCTGCCGCTGGATGTAGCGGTGCAGCAGGGTCAGAGACGCGGCCAGCGGCACGGCGACGCTGACGAAACCGCGGGCGACGTCGAGCTGGAATGCCCACGAGACGGTGCCGACCGTGGCGAGCAGCATCATGGCCGCGAAGAAGACCCGCCGGAACTCCTCGGCCCCCACCCAGAGGAAGCGCTCCTCATAACTGCGCGAGATGAGCATCGCGCCGACAAAGATGGCCGGCAGCGCGAGAGCGGCCAGAAGCGACGGATGCGACGCAGCGCCATCGGGTCCGAAGCGCGTCAGGTACCCGGCGATGCCGGCGGCGGCGGCACACACGACATCACCGATGACGATCCGGCGGACGTAGTCGCCCCGCCAGGCCCGACGAGCCTCCGTGCCTTCGCCGCGGAAACGAGCGGCGTACGAGTACCACCCACGGGAAACCGGCCGCTGGTCATGGCGCGGCGAACCTTCGCGAACATCGATCATCGAGATCGGGCACCCCCGTGCGCCTCATCGGGGCCGCGGCACCCCAGGTATCCCCCGCTGACTACCGGAACCTCAACGTTCAACCGGCATGCGGACCGTACAGGCTCGTTAGCGTCAGCGGGAGGGCCCCAGAGGTCGCATGTGGCCCGTCACACACATGTACGGGTGCTCGCGCCCAAAGCCGCGCCCCCATGCGCTACGGGATCATGCCCGACGCTTACTGCCCTTAGTCCCGGCCTCGGGCTCGGAACCGTAGCCGTATCCGTAGCCATAGGCGCTGGCCAGCTCCGCCCGCGCCGGCACGATGTTGAGGATGACGCCAAGCGTCTTGGCCCCCACGCGCTCCAGCGAGGCAGCGGCCTGCTGCAGCTGCTCCTTCCGGGTGCTGCCGTAGCGGACCGAGAGCAGCACTCCGTCCATGTAGACCGCCAGACCGGTAGAGTCGGCGACCGGCAGCAGCGGCGGTGCGTCGACGAGTACGAAGTCGTTCCCACCCCGGAGCTTGTCCAGCAGGGCATGCATGTTGGTGGAGGCCAAGAGCTCGCCCGGATTGGGCGGGGTCGGCCCGGAGGCGATGACCGACAACCCGGAGGGGCCGTACTGCTGGACGACGTCCTCCACCTCCGCTGTGCCGGCGAGAACGTTGGTGAGGCCCACCCCGGCGACGATGCCGAGGTAGCGGGTGACCTTCGGCTTGCGGAGGTCGGCCTCCACGATGGTCACCGTCCGGCCGGCCTCGGCCAGCGCCAGACCGAGGTTGACCACGGCCGTGGTCTTGCCTTCGGACGGAAGGGCGCTGGTCACCATGATGACCTTGGGTGGCTCGTCCACGTTGAGGAACTGGAGATTGGTGCGCAGCTGCCGGTAGTCCTCGGCGGTCCGGGAGGTGCTGCTCCGTTCGACGACGTGCCGCTTCTCCAAAGCATCGTCGCGCAGCACTGTGCCAATCACGGGCGCGCCCGTCAGCTTGACGACATCGTCCGGCTCCTTCACCGACCGGTCCAGCATGACTCGGATGAAAGCCAGAGCAGCTCCAGCGAACAACCCCACGAGAAGACCCACCACAACGTTTCGCACTGTCTGCGGCGAGCTAGGCGCGTCCGGGACGTTGGGCTGCTCGGTCACACGGACCGCAACTGGAGACGGCCCCCCGCTGGGCGGCGTCTCGAGATCAGTGGCAAAGTCGGTGAACTCGTCGCCGATCGCAAGCGCGATACGCTGGGCGTCTCTAGGGGACTGGTCGGTTACGGACACGTCAATCAGAATCGTGTCGGCTACAACGGTGGCCGTCACATTTTCAGCCAACTCTTCCGGCGTCAGCTCGAGATCGAGTCGAGCGATCACTCTGCTGGCTAGCCCTCCACCGCCGATCAGGCGGGCGTACGAGGTAACTCGCTCCTGAGACAACTGACTCCCCTGAAACGCTTCCGACGTGGAGGCGGTATCAGGCGTGGAGACAAACAGCTGAGTCTCCGCGGTGTAGAGCGGTGGCTGCAGCAGGCTTACGAGAAGAGCCGCCGCGCCACCTACCAGGATGCCGGCGAAGGGCAGCCACCATGCAGCTCGCAGGGTGGTCAGCACCTCTCTCAGTTCCACGTTGTCCCCGTTCGTCGGCGTGCGCGCTACCGCGCGACCTCTTCAGCCGCCAGAAGGCTAGATCATGAAGCATCCAGTGGTTACATCGGAGGCCGCCGGGATCGCCGCCGTCCAAGGCGCAGCGCGAGCGTCGCCGGAAGATTGCGCGACCACGCGGCCCTCGCCGATGCCGCAGGTCAGGCTGACAGATGTTTCACGGACTGGGCCCAGTACCTGCTGATTGGTCTAGAGGTAATCGCCGTCTAGGCGAGACCAAGCGGCCACAGCAAGGAGCCCCGAAGTTAGCGCCTCGGGACTAAGCCATCACAATATCGGATCACGCGCGCAGGGACGGCCTTTTCCATGAACACAGCCCGTCACACTTCAGGAAACCCAGTTCCGCTACCCGTTACTAGCACGTAGGTAAGCCCGATAGATCCAAGGGTAGAGGAAACCACCGTATCGCATCAGCGCCGCAGTTAGTGCCGCTCTTCGACTAAACCTAGACACCCCTCGGATCTGCCTCAAGGTAATCGAGTTCCTGGCCGCCTCGGCGGCTTGCAAGGCCGACCGGCCCGCACCAAGTCGAATCGTCGTATTTACCGCACTTGTGCGGTAGAACCACTGGTCGAAGAATGCGAGCTGATCTGCCAGTTCTGACTCCCAGCCGTGCCGCTTGACCAGTTCGTGTACGCGCCGCCAACAATACGTGAGGTTATCCAGTGACAGAATTCTACTATTCGTGATGGACCCCATGCGCTCCACGTGCGTGTACAGCAGGTCTGGGACGAAGTGGAATCGGGCGCCAGCGAAAGCGATCTCCAAGACAGCAGCTAGATCGGACTGTGAGCTAAGTGGCGGGAAGGGGTGCGCAATGAGCAGCTCTCTCCGGATGGCCTTGGTCCACAGATATCCTCTGACACGGCCCGTCAACAGGAGAGCGGCAAGACGCAAACCATCCGCAATCGCTTCTTCGTTCAACCCATCGACCAGAGTCCCTCCCGGACGTTCCGGGTTGCGAGTCCTCCGCGCACGGCACACCACCACGTCGGCGTGTGAAATCTCAGCTGCCTGCAGTAGCCGTTCGACTATATCTGGCGACCACTGGTCGTCACAGTCCGCAAACCAGATATATTCCCCCCGGCATTCGCGCACTGCGCGATTGCGAGACCAGGCGATACCACGGTTCGCATCATTGCGAATGTAGGTATACCAACCCTCCTCCGAACGATCAGCCAACGCCTCAGCCGTACCGTCGGTGGATCCGTCGTCCACCACAACCAACTGGATACGCTGGTCGGCCAGGGCTCGCAGCTGCGCCAGTGCGCTCTCCACGAATTTGGCGTTGTTGTAGAACGTCAGCACGGCTGATAACTTCATAATGGCACCCTCGGTTCGTGAACCCACCTGGACCTCCAGCTCTGGGCCCTTAACGCAATATCCACAAGCTGTTCGACGCGCTCTGACACCCGCCCGAGGCCCACCTGGTCACCATTCCTCATCTCCATCTTGCACGCCCGCATGGTGGAGAATCTGTCGCCGGCTAAGGCCAAGGCTCCGACTCGTGATGCTCCTGATGGCGCCCCGATACGGTGATCGCACGCTACTTCGCTCCGTCGTCGGCAAGGTCGTCGGCAAGACGTTCCCAACTTTGACAGACTCGCTCAACAGAGTAAGGCGCGGCGCAGTCGCGAACGAGCGCCGGAGCCGCCAAGTCCGCAACTTCGATATCAGCCAGCGCAGAACAAAGGGCCTCGACGTTTCCCGCCTCGAAGAGCCGCAGGCAACGCGCGTCACCTCCGAGGTTCGCCGCGATCTCCCGCGGTCCATTCGCTGCCGCTGCCAACACGGGCGTCCCTGCGGCGAGCGACTCAACTAGCACCACTCCGAAAGATTCACTCCGAGCAGCGTGCAGCATGACGTGCGCTGAAGCCATGACACCGTAGGGATCCGGCCTGGAGCCGTGGTAAACCACCTTCGTTCGCCCCCCGATACCATTCACGCTCATTACCACATCCAGGAGTGGTCCCTCGCCGACTACGTGCCAGGTAACCGGACGATCTAATCGCCGCATGGCCGAGACGATGTCGAGGATTCCCTTGCGCTCGATCAAGCTGCCGACAGTGACGATGTGCAGGCTATCGTTTTCAGCCCGGACAGGCGCCGCTTTGACCTGAATGGCGTCGAAGTTCACTCCACATCCGATGACCTCTGGGGTGCGACTCAGCCGGTATACCCGCGCCATGGAATCGGCCACGTGCGCGGTATTGGCGATGAGCTTTCGGTCCCGCCGGAAGATTTGGCCAATTAACCTCTGCTTCAATCGCCCTAGGGGAATATAGCTAGCGTGGTCCGTCGGGTCCAAGTCCTCGTAGAAGACGTATTTGTGTTTCCGAACGACTTTGTCGACGGTTGCCGTCATCATGATGCTCGACCAGAGTCGTACAATCACTAAGGAGGGCTCCATAGCGGCGAGCACATTTTTCAGACGGGTGGCACCGACTAGGAGTCGCGCGTGCCCACCGAAACCTAAATCAGTAACTGTCACGCGCGGGTCTAGCTCCGCCAGAAGTCCGCCCGTTCGCTCGTGCAGCACCACGGAACACTGACGCCCGCGGCGGACGAGCTCGTTCGCGATCAATACAGTTTGCCTTTCAGCCCCACCATACTTGAGATGCGGCTGAATGAACACGATGGGACGGTGCTGATCCACGGCTTCCCCCGTTTGCCGGTACGCGCACAGGACGCCTCGCGAAACTCTGGCTTGTGCCCGAACCATGATGTCGGTAACTCTCAACCTGCGCTGGCTGGTTGCGACAGTCGCGCTACCAGTTCATCCTCAGCGAACTCGACATATCAGCTAAGCCCGCTTCGTCCTCCGTCGCACAATCACTTGCCCAGGAACGTGCCCAATCGTCACCAGCAGACCCTTGCCATAGCGTGCCGCAAGTCGCCTTGGGTCTTGCTTGAGTCGGTACACCCACTCCAATCCGGTTGTTTGGAGAATCTTGGGAGCACGTTTCTCATGCCCGGCCAAGAACCCGAGCCACCCGCCGCACGTAAAGATCAGCGCGTCTGGGAGGGCATCTATGTGACGCGCCACCCACTTGGCCTCGCTCGGCATCCCTAATCCGACGATGACCACGTCTGGCGCCCAGGAGCGAAGCTCACGGAGCACAATCGAATAGTCGTCATGGTAACCGTGCGCGGAATACGAGTCGGCTATGCCGACTCCACGGCCCAAGGTGTCGAGGGCAGACTCGGCAACTCCTGGCTGGCCACCCACAACAGCAATTCGTAACGCTCGCCCCCGCCTGCGCTCTTCAGCTCGGAGTAATTCGAGCCCGAGATCCGTCGTGGGTGAGCGCTCTATTCGCCGGGCACCTGCCAGGCGAGCCAGTAAGACAACCGCGGCGCCGTCAGCGTAAAGAACGTCCGCTACGCTGATCGCCGACCGGAAGACGAAGTCGTTCCCATGATTCAGGCCCCCAACGTGGAGCGCGAATGCGACACACCGGTCCTCAGATCTGTCGGCAACCGCACTCACGATGTCGGACGAACGAGCGTCCGCTACCTGAAACGGGCCGACCGCCGCGGTGGGCATGGCTGCGCGCGAGCGCGCGTCGTGGCTCGAAGGCTTGTCCTTCCAAGCCATGGGCAGGGCTCCTTTGCTGGTCCACCTAGTGGCGCTGAGGCGCACCCCGGACATAGGTGCAGGTCCTGGCCCTGCAGGGCGCGGCGAAACGATCGCATGCCGCCAGCCGAGACAGCAAATAGCGCGCCCTATCGCGACGGGTCGTCCTAGCGCATCTGCCACGCTTTGCGTGGCGCCGGTAGCGCCCGTGGGCCTGCAGCGATGCGAGGACTCGGTAGCCGTCAGCTCAAGCGACTCGGGGAGGGGGATCCCCGGCTGGCATACGGACCCTCGCGCCCGGCGCCTCGATCGCAGGGGCCCCAAGCAGGGGTCGCCGAGCAGGACCCAGCGGACGGTCCTGGCCCTCCGCGGGCTCGACTGAACGATGGGAGCGGGCTGCCAGGCCGAATATCTCGAGCATCTATACGCGGCGTCGGTGGAATGCTTCCACCGCCTGGCTTCAGCGAATGCGTCGGTACTGTCCGGCAGCACCCGGCTCTGGAACGCATGGGAGCTAGACCGGACCAGCATCGTTCAGGCCGCCAAGCGCCTGCGCCGGTACTCGAGCGGGAAGGCATTCACGACGATGTCGCGTAACGTATACGAACATGGATGGCAGTACGGGGGCTAGCGTCAACGAGGCTGATGGAGCCCGTTCCGCCGCTGTGGCTGCCCTACCGGGTCAGCGCTACGGCGGATTAGGCGACTCCGAAAGGCTCGGACGCGTCAACCCGGCCAGAGTTGTGGCCGAATGGGTGGTACCTGTCGGGGTCGCGCTCACGCCATTCGGGCTAGTGTTTCAAGAGACACTGGCTCCGGTGGTATTCGATGGCTTATACGTACTCTTAACCCTCTTTGCGACGGCCTTAGTTGCAACGTATGCGCCGCTTCATCCTGGTCTTGTCGTATTGGTCTGCGGAGGCGCGATCGCAGCGGTGCTGACACAGCGGCCTAACCTCTTCGCGATCGTTTTGGTTCCTCTTGTCGCGTATGTGCTGCGATGGGTCGATATTGCCGCCGTCATGCGCCGGTTCATCCTGGCGAGTGCTGGTCTTTTTGCACTCGTCGTCAGCCTATACTCGCTGACCGGTTTCAATCGCGCCAAGGACGTCGTCGTCTGGCGCGCCTACACGGGCGACTTCATGGTTCGACTGAGTGTGGGCTTTAGCCACCCCAATCGAGCCATGATGGAGTGGAGCATCATTGCGATCGCTATCCTCGCCTTTACATCGGCACGGGGCCGCGTCCGGTGGGCGCTGCCGATCCTCGCAGTCACATGGCTCTTGTTCGCTGGCACCGATTCGCGGACTTCAACAGCACTTGTCGTCGGCTTTACGGTGATCGCTCTACTACAACGCAAAACGTTGGACGGACCCGTCAGCCGTGCCACACGGCTCGTCGCCATCATAGCCCCCCTCTTCTTCACCATCTCGGCCTTCGTACTTCCCCGCTTGACTGGCGGGCAGTTGGATTCATTGCTGAGCGGTCGGCCGGCGGTGTACGCCAGTCTGCTGGAGGATTACTCCCTCCTGTCCATTTTCGGGCACGGGAGTGTTGAGGAAGGCATTGTTGACAATGGCTACCTGCAGATGTTCCTCAGCAAAGGACCGCTACTAGCCGTCTTGTATCTCACTATTCTAATGATCCTCATAGCATTGCCTGCGCGGCTGTCGCGACGCACGGTTGTTCTTCTCGGAGTATTTCTAGTGTCGGCCGTCTTCGAGACAACGCTGCTTAGTTTCGCGCACCTCCTCCTCGTCCTCACGAGCCTGGAGATGGATCGGCGCTCGCCCAACGGCGAACTCCCTTAGCGCAAAACTCGGCCCGCATGCGATGCTCCGAAGTTTCCCCGGACCTTGCCCCGGGGGCCGCCCGCCGTGAACCTCTGACACTTGCGATACCGCATCGCAGGCTGCTTGGTTGACGCCCGCGGTAGGCCGTTGTCCGCTGAACGCCGAGACGACCCGGCTGAGCTCGTCCGACCCACCGCACGCTTCGGTGCAAGGCAACGAGCGGTACTGGAGAGCCTCACCCGAACGCGCTCATCGGAGTGGGCACGCCATCACATTCTTAGGCCGGGACCAGCCGGCGGCTAGACTACGTCGAGACGACGGCTGGAGTAGCACGTTGGCACGCGCCTGCTCCGGCGCCGCGCTCACGAAGCCACACGACACGATACGGGGCACGAAATGACCGCACTGCGCCATGGCACCCGGCGCCTTATCCACAGACTGGCTTCCCTCTTGCCGATTCGGTGGCGTCGCGTGGTGCTGCACGTCATCGCACACCGGCGCATGCCTCGGTTTCGCCAACCCAGGACATTCTCCGAGAAGGTTGTGTGGCGAGCGCTCTACGACCGCGACCCAGCCCTTGCCTGGACATGCGACAAGCTGGCGATGAAAGAGCGAGTGCAGCGTCTCGACCCGCTCATCGAGCCAGTCCCCACTCTCTGGTCCGGCACGGACGTTGGCGAGCTTGCCGACGTCGATATGCCGGAGCGCTGGGTAGTCAAGCCGAACCACACCTCGGGCGCTGTATACATCGGGAAAGGGTCGCCTGACGTCGTTCTCCTAGAGGCCCTCACTGCAGACTGGCTCTCAAAGTTCGGCGAACACGAGTCCCACTATCTTGGCGAGTGGCCGTACAGCTTGGCCCGACGCTTGCTGATTGCTGAGCCGTGGATCGGCGATCCCAAGGGGGATGAGGTGCCCGACGATTACAAGTTCTTTGTGTTCGGCGGCGTGCCACGAATGATTCAAGTACACAAGGGGCGCGGCGCGGACCATCGGCAATATCACTATTTGCCCGATTGGACTCCGGCGCCCGTCACTACGGCGGTCTCCGATTCTTCACCACTCGAGGTGCCCACGCGTCTCGACGAGATGCTTCGCCAGGCGGCCGTCATAGGAAGACAATTCGACTTTATGCGCGTAGATTTTTACCAGGTCGGCGAGAGGGTCTACTTCGGGGAAGTTACACCATTCCCTGCCAGTGGCCTTCGCCGATTCTTTCCCACCAGCTTCGACTACAAGCTTGGTGGCTACTGGAAAATAGCCGACACGTGACCGCTCGCCCCGTCTCTGGCCGCGCGTTGATTGGTATGCGAACGATGGGGCTGGGGTGCGTAAGCTATTCGCGTTGATGGCGGCGGGGCGCTTGCTCGCGGCACTGGTACAGGCACTACAATTGATCCTCTTGGCGCGAGACGTCTCCGTTGCAGATTTCGGCCGCCTCTTGGCGTCGTTCACGGCACAGACAACTATTCTCGGCATAGTCGGGCTTGGAATCGTCCCGTTTGTTCTTCGCGAGTACGCCCGAGGCGAGATGGCTGGAACGGTTGCTGCACTACGGCTCAATCTGCGCACGACGCTAGCCGGCGGAGTTCTCGGCGCCAGTCTTGCCTGTCTGTTCATTCCCGACTGGACACTCGTTGCAAGTGTTATTGCACTAGGTATCGCCGTGGCCTTGGACAAGAATATCGAGGCCCGCACGGCCGTGGCAATTGCGCGTAGCAGTCGAATGGCGCCTTTGATCTCGGTCATCGGCCGTCCCATCGCAGCCTTAACGTTCTACCTGCTACTTACTAACGCGGGCGCGTCAGCAGTCCTTGCTTTCGGCATCGGCAGGCTCGTCGGCGTCGCCGCAGCGGTCGTTGCGGTTTGGGCTCTCGTGCGCCTGCCTCAAGCTGATGCACCTCTCCAATTGCGGGAGCTGCTTCAGCGACTCTGGCCGCTTGCTGCCAGTAATTCAATCGGGACACTGCGGGCATTGGATGCGGTTGTCGTCGGCCTAGTGGCCGGGCCTGCCGCCACAGGGCTTTATACAGCCGCCTCACGAATCCTATCGCCGGTGTCAGTCGTCGCCACGTCCGTGAGTAACGTCCTGATGCCGCATGGCGCCACCTTGAAGCCAAGAGAAGCGGGCCGTCTGATTCGGAATCTTACCGTGGCGGCATGGCTGGGAGTGGTGCTTCTTTCGCCATTCACGCTCTTTGCTGAGAGGGCGATGATGCTGCTCTTCGGCGAAGAATACGCACCGGGCGGTGGAGCTCTGTCCTGGCTCCTTGTTAGCCTGCCGCTGGCGGCCGTGGCTCCGCTGATCGCAACTATCCTGCAGGCGCAGAACTTGGATCGCTATGTCTTCGTTAACACAGCACTGTTCACGCCTGTAACCCTAGTGCTGGCAGGGTTAGGCGCCACACTGTGGGGGGCCTCCGGCGCTGCGGCGAGCTTCGCGGTCTTGACGGGGCTGAGGGCGACGAGGTTAGCAATCGGAGCTCGTCGCTTGCGAGCCCTCTGAGGCGCCCGTCGATCGGGTAACCGCGGACCGGCCGATCTGCAAGGCGACCACACCGAGGGCATTTCCACCCCGCCTCGGAGGTGGGCGTGTAGTGGCTGGGCACGGGCGCAGCGTTGCCGGCGTCGTCGGCCAGCGTTCCGTACGTGGCGCACGCGAGCCGGACGGGCAGGTGCGCGCCAGACGCCAGCGCGTACCTGCCCAGGTCAAGCGCCTCCGGCAGCAGCACGTTTCGCCTTCAATCGAACTTGAGGTGCGCTGGTCGTCCCCACTGGAGTTGTGTGCCTGATGGGAGTCCCACTCGGCGCCCGTTGTAGCTTCCAGGACCTTCGCCGTCCCCAGGTAGGGACGACGGTCCCGCCGCTCGCCGGCAGCACCAGCTTTCCGCGAGAAGCCTCGGATGGCACTGGTCGCGTACGTCGACTGACTTCTCAGGGCGCGGCCACTCTCGTGCCCCGTTCCGGTCCGGAGGGGAAGACTCCCACCAGACGCCGACCGTCGCACGCGCGTGGCCGGTGTGACGGGTGTGCCCCCAGCGTGAGCGACACGTGAGCGACTCGGGCCTCGAACGTGCCGGTCAACCTCTGCGCTTCGAGCATGGCATGTCCCTCCTGTGGGGCGACGGGCGCACGCACGCAGATCCTTCGCGGGTAACGGCATTGCGCCGCCCACGCCCCGGCCGGCCAGTCCGTCGCCGTCGGCACCGCCACGTCGCCCGTTGCCACCGTGACGAAATCCCGCTGCGGCAAGGGGTCTGCATCTAGACCCGCGACGAGGACGCCAGCTCGGCGACCTGCCGCTGCGGCGACCCCGCCGTCGGCGAATGCACCGAATGCTCCGCATGGTGTGCGCCGACCACTCCGACCTCTGGCAGGGCTGGCGGGTATGCGACCGCGACCTCGCCATCGCCCGGGTGCGTGCACGGTCGTCCGCCGCCGCGGAGGAGCGCCGCCGCGAGGAGGCGCCTGCCGCCGCCGAGGCCGAGCGCCTCCGCCAGCGCACCACCCTGCTCAAGCTTGCCGACGAGGACGCCGTCGGGACCTGTACGCCCGCGACGAGAAGCGCACCGAGCAGGAGATCCGCTCCGCCGCCCACACCCTGGGATTGCCCCCGTACCGCCGGTGCACGACGACCTGGTGCAACGGGACTTCAAGGCCAAGCATCCCAACCGGCTGTGGCTGACCGACATCACCGAGCACCCCACCGCCGAGGGGAAGCTCTACCTCTGCGCGGTCAAAGACGCCCGCTCCCAGCGGATCGTCGGCTACTCCATCGACGCCCGAATGACCTCGGAGCTGGCCGTCAACGCGCTCCGCAACGCCATCGCCCTCCAAGGCCAGGTCGGAGCGATTATGCACTCGGACCGCGGCGGCCAAGGCGGAGTCAATCAGTCGTCGCGACACCAGACTGTTGCGGGGACAATAGGTGCTCGTTGAAGGCTTCGGCGGGGGTCTTCCAGACGAGTATCTTTCGGGGCCGGTTGTTGGGGGTGGCTGCGACCGCGGAGAGGTCATCGCTTGTGCAGCGGGCCAGGTCGGTGCCTTTGGCGAAGTACTGCCGGAGAAGCCCGTTGGTCAGCTCGTTCGTTCCGCGCTGCCAGGGGCTGTGCGGGTCGGGGAAGTAGACGGGAACGCCGGTCTCGACTCTGAAGGCGGGGTGCTGGGAGAGCTCTTTGCCGCGGTCCCAGTCAATGATCGGCGAAGCTGCTCGGGCAGCGTGCTCACCGCAGCCGCGAGTGCGAGCTTCATGGTGACCGCCCCGTATCCGGCGAGCGCAGGCGTCCTCACCACCTACCTTGAGGTGCTCAACGCCCCCGGCTTCAACCGCGTCACGGCCCGCCGCGAGCTGAAAATGCAGGACGTGACCCGCGACCCCGGTCTGCTGCTGGTCACCGCGCCGCTGGCCGACCGCAAGATGTCGGAAGCGGTCTCGGGGTTGTTCCTGTCGCAGTTCATCTCGGCCCAGCTCAAACAGTTCAACACCGACTCGCGTCCCGTGCTGCTCGTGCTCGACGAGGCTCCCCGGCTTCAGGAGCGCCTGGACCTCCCGCAGCTCATGGCGACGTCCCGGAGTTCCGGTCTCAGCGTTCTGCTCGCCCTCCAGGAGATCACCGACTTCGAGGAGAAGGACCGCGACACGATCCTCTCCAACTGCGTCACCCACATCCTGCTGCCCGGTGCCGGTGCGCCGACGACCGAGTACTTCGGGAAGCGGATCGGTACGCGTTCCGTCGCTCGCCAGACGCAGTCGATGACTACTCGCGCCGTGACGGGCAGACGTTCCAGACCGGCGTCCAGAACGCCGAGGTGCCCGTCCTCGGTCGCGCCGAGATGACCACGCTGCCCGGTGGTCCGTACTCAGCGGTCGTGCACTGCCACGAGCTGACCCGCAAACCGATCCTGGTGGACCTGACCCGCTACGACCTGCTGAAGTCCTGAGCCGGGCGGCTCAGCCCCGGCCCCTGCTGGGCGCGCGGGAAGGTTCCGCGGCGCCGTCGACGGCGGTCCGCCCCAACGCCCGCTGGACCCGCTCGGACCGCGCCGAGGAAGGGGCCTGGACCGTGCGCGACATCGCGGCACGACCGAGGGCGCGCTGCGTCCGGTCGCTGACCGGGTTCCGAGGCGTGTCCGCCGGCTGGGGCTCGAACTCGGGGCGGGTCTCTGGGTTGCGGCGGGATGGCGTGGACTCCACGGGACGCTCTCCGATCAGCCGTGCCGGCCGCCGGACGCGACCCGCGATGCACTCTCCCACCTCGCCGGCTAGAGAGCCACGCCCTGTCGACCGCCGGAGGTCCCCTCCTCCCCGGGACCTGCGGGGAGCGAGCGAAGGCTCCGCACCGCAGCGCCCGACCGGCGGCGCCGAACGCGACCGATCTGCTCAGCGGAGTGCGGTCGCTCGTCAGCCGGCGTCGGCCCGGATCAAGGCCTCCGCCAGCACGGCCGGGGTCAGCTCGGCGAGCGTGCCGGGCACCGTCAGCAACGCGTCCAGCAACAGGTCCGCCTCCCGGTGGGTGAGCACCCGTCCGGCCACTGATTCGGCCAGCGGCACGGCCAGCTCGGGCACCACGACGTCGCGACCCCAGAACCGCAGGGGCACCGCCGGCAGGGCCGCTGCCCCGTGCCGGGCGGCACCGGCCTCCGCGGCCCCCTGGAAGTCCAGGTCGCCGTAGCGCATCACCCGCCGGAGGACGTCGTCGTCCGCGCCGATCCGGGCGCGGCGGCGCCGGAACGCCGGGTGCGTCGCCGGCCGCGGCGCCTCCTCGGGCTCCTCGTCGGAGGGCAGGGCAGCCGCCAGTGCCCCGAGGCAGGCGGCGACCGCCGGTGCGGGCAGCGCCGTGGCGTACCGCGTCACCAATGCCACGGTGTTGAGCAGCTCGGCGTCCGTCGTCGCGGCCGTCGCCAGCCGCACGAGCCGCGCTCCGGCCACCGCCGGGTCCTCCTCCACGCCCAGCAGCCGGGCCACCGCCTCGCAGACCACGGCCCGGTAGCCGCCGCCCTGCGCGAGGAAGGCAGCGGCTGCCCGCAGCCGGTCGGTCTCGCCCGCACCACCGGCGAGCAGGTGCGCGACCTCGTGCATCGCGGCGACCCGGGCCAGTTCCTGAGCGTCCTCCGCGGTTCCGGCCACCCGCAGGGCCGGGCGAACGGCCCGCGGGCAGTCCTCCTCGACGGCGGGCAGCCGACGGTCCCGCGGAGCGTCCGAGTCGAGGTACCAGGCGCCGAACGGCCCCCCAGGCCAGTCCTCGGGGCGGTACCGGTAGCCCCGGGTCGTCAGCTGCGGCCCGGCCCCGGGTTCGTCCCGCCACCCGTCCACCACGCCGTCCACCACGTGCACGAAGCCGCCGGTGCGCATGACGACCGTGTACGTGCCGTCCGGAGCGAGGCCACCGCGGGGCAGCCCCACGGCGTCGCCCACGTGCAGGTGCCGCAGCGCCTTGCCCCACAGCTTGAGCTGCTCGAGACGGCGCCCGTCGTGCAGCGTGTCGTAGGTGCCCACGCCGGTCAGGCCAGCCCGACGGACGCCGGCTGCCCGGCGCGCAGGGCGTCCAGGACGGGCAGGAGGCCCTCCCTCTCGATCGCGTCCACCACGATGCGGATGCGGAGCGGGTCGAGGGAGCGCGTCGACGTGCTCTTCCCGACCTCGGCGTCCAGCAGCCGCTCGGCGGGAGACGCATCGGGGCGGCCGAGGTACAGGTGCGCGACGTGCTCGCCCACACCGTCGGCGATCCACGACGGCGCGTCCGCGACCTCGTGGCCCAGCAGGACGGCGCGCCCGACGTGGTGGGAAAGGACCCGCCGGAAGAGCGCATCCGGGAAGCCGGCGACGATCGTGATCGTGAGGTTCGCACCGGCCTCCTCGATGCGGCCCAGCGCGAGCGGTCCGGAGCCCTCGAGGACCGGCCCGTAGTACTCGCGCGAGACCAGCTCGACCCCGATCCGGCCGTTCAGGGGGACCCCGGCTGCCCGCAGCACCCCGAACACCGGGCGCACGTGCCGCGCCAGGTCCGCCGGCTCCTCCACCGGGTCGTCCGCGGCGCAGCGCGCGCACCGCGGCATGCCCAGGAAGTCCTCGTCCGCCGGGGCGCCGCAGTAGCACTCGCGCGGCGCCCCGGCGCGGAACGGGCCGAACATCAGGGCATCGGAGCGCACTGGCGCAGCAGCTCGGCCATGTCCGGGCCACGGGTCGCCGGGAGCTCGACCTCCACCAGGTCACCGCGGTGGACGCGGTACTCAGCGGCACCGACGAGCCCGAGCAGCGCACCCGCCTCCTGCCAGGCCTTCGCGCCGGCGATCACCCGGGACGTCCGATGCGCGGACCCGCAGTCGACCAGGCGCACCCGGTGCTGGACGCCGCAGAGCACCTCGGCGGTCGCGAGCACCAGCAGCGAGTGCATGTCCCACGCCTTGTCCCCCTGCTCACGGGCGAACCGGAGTTCGGTGACCCGCTCCGCGACGGTGCGGTAGATCGGCCACACCGTGGGGAGCACGGCCACCGGGAGCTGTCCCTCGCCGGCGGATCCGGAGTCGAGCAGGCCGGCCAGACGCTCCTGCACCGCGGCCACGCCGTCCTCGTCGCGCGCGCTCAGGGCCGCGCGCTGCGCCGCCCGGACGAGCGTCGAGGAGAGGACGACGACGGTGTCGCCGCGGCCACCCAGCCGCGGCAGGTCACCCTTGAGCAGCTGCACGGCGACCTCCAGCCCGAGCAGGTGGAGCGTGCCGGTGCCCGGTCGCGGCAGCGGCGCCCCGGCGCGCGGAGCACCGGCCGCGGGCGACGGGGTCCGCGGCGGGGGCACGGGCGCACCGAGCAGCGCGACGCCCAGCCGGCCGGACGCCTTCTTCAGGTCCCGGTCCGCGGTGACGAGGACGGCCTGGTGGTCGGCGCCGGTCAGCACCCGCACGGTGTGCGCGATCTCGAAGTCGGCGTCGCCGGGCACGGTGACCCACCGCTCCTTCTTCGTGTTGTAGTCCGTGTACAGCTCCTGGGTCACGAGCCCGCGATCCGCGCTGTCCCGGCACAGCTGCGCCACGTCGGTGGGGCGGAGCACCGCTCGCCGCACCTCGCCGATCCCGATGAGCGCCTCGGGGTCCTTGAGCGCCAGGGCGGCCCGGCGCTGGACTTCCAGCCGCTTCGCGCCGGACGCGCCGGAGAGCAGCGACTTCGTCGCGACGTGCGCGATCTCCGCGATGACCCGCGCCGGCAGCACGGAGATGCCGTCGGCTCCCAGCCAGTCCCGCACCCTCCCCTGGAACCTGTCGCGCCAGTCCTTGCCCTCGAACACGGTGCAGGTGTCCAGCACCGCCTTGCGCCGGGTGACCGGCGAGGCCAGCAGGTCGGCGGTCACCGGTCCGCCCCGTACTCGAGCCCCTGGTCGGCGTCGTCGTACAGGTCGACGGGCAGCGTCTCGTCGAGGCCGAGCACGGCGCGGCGCAGGGCCTGCTGCTCGAAGGTCTCCTTGAAGCGCGCGAACGCCTGGTCGGCCTGCCGGGCCACCTCGATGACCTCCACGCTGCCCTTCTGGATGTAGGAGCTGGGCGCGAACATCTGGCCGTCACGCAGCACCGTGAGGAACCCCGGGCCGTCGATGCGGCCGCTCCAGTAGCAGATCGGCAGCACCGCGCCCCACGGGTGGGCCGACCGCAGCAGGCGGGTCAGGTGGAGGCCGGTCTGGCCGTCGGGCCGCTCGAAGTCGTGGTCGAGGATCAGCACGAACGGGTCGGTGTGGTCCACCAGAGCGCGGGCGGCGTCGTCGAGGTCGGCGATGCCGCGGACGACCCAGCCGTCCATGTCGAGCTCCTCCACGGCGGCGGCGAGCTGGGCGAGGTTGTCGTCGACGACGACGACGGGGAGACGGTCAGGCATGTGAGGAGTCCTCTCGGGGAGTGGTCTGAGCGCCCCGCGTCTGGCGGCGCGCGGCGGAGGGGAGGCGGAAGGAGAAGCGGCTGCCCTCGGTGACCGACTGGTCGACCCAGAGCTGGCCGCCCGAGAGGCGGATCATGTTCTCGGTGCGGCTCAGGCCGATGCCGGCACCGAGGCCGGGCTGACCGGGCATCGACCAGTTCGCCACGTTGTCGGGCAGGTCGTCGGGGACGCCGTCCCCGTGGTCGCGCACCGAGACGATCACCCAGCCGTAGGGCGCCACGGCCAGGTCCTCGCGGGTGGACTCGGCGAAGGTGGCCATGAGCTCGATGTCGCGGCGGACGTCGTCCTTGAACCGGCCGTGCGCCTTGATCCCGTTCGAGATCAGGTTGTGCAGCGCGAACTGCAGGAGCGTCGCGTGCCCGCGCACGTGCAGCCGCGCGCACTCGTCCCGGTTGACCACCTGGATGGTGGTGTGCGCCTCCTCGGCAACGCTCGCCATCTGCTGCGCGACCACCGTCATGGAGTCGAGCACCGGCACGGTCCCCGCCGACGTCCGCTCCTGGTCGGCGGCGGCGACGATCTTGTCGATCGTGCGCTGCTGCTCGTCCTGGTTCTCGTGCAGAGCCCGTTCCACCCGCTCGAGGGCCTCCAGGTACCGGGCGTTCTCGGCGGCGACCTCGGGCGGCAGGTTCGCGCGGAGGTGGCCGAGCGCGGTGCCGAGGAGCCTCGTGCGGGACCGGTTGATCTGCAGCTGGTTGGCGATCTCGTGGTGGAGCAGGCCGTTGTAGGCGGCCAGCTGCGCAGTGGTCCAGACCGGGCCGAGGTCCTCGACGACCGGGACCGTCGGCCGGTCGGTGGCGAGCAGCACGCCCAGCGCGGTGGGGCTCAGGTCCAGCCCGCGGCTCTGGGCGGCGACGCGGAGCCGGCGGGCGTCCTCGCGCTGTCCGGCGTCGTCGAAGGCCAGGACGGCGACACTGACCAGCCGCTCCGCCTGCTCCTCCGGCAGGGGCGGCTCGGCTTCGTCCAGCACCCGCTCGACGGGCGCGGCGTCCCCGGTCCGGGCCAGCGCCCGGCCTGCTGCGTCGGCGACCAGGTCCGAGGCGAGCAGCCCCCGCTGGCACTCCGCCTGGACCGCGCGGACGGTCTCGTCCGGGTCCCCGGTCAGGGAGTCCAGCAGCGCCTCGGCCAGCTCCGGGCGGTCCGCCACGCCGACGCGCTCGGCGATCGCGCGCAACCGGGCGATCCCCGCGGTCAGCTCGGCCCGGGCGTGCGCGGCGGCCAGCGCGCCGAGGAAGGCGCCGAACTGCTCCTCGGGCTCGTTCTCCTCGGCCAGCCGCACCTCGACGGCGGCGTCCACCTGGGCGTAGGGCCGCCGGGTCAGCGGATAGGCGCGGGCGATCTCCAGCAGCTGGGCCGGGCTGAACCACCGCTCCGGCAGATGACCGCTCCCGTCGGGTGGCGTCAGCGCGTCGAGCGCCTGGGCCAGCACCGCCTCGCCCTCCGCGATGGCGGTCCGGGCGTTCTCCCACGCTGCCGCCTCGGCGCTCGCGCCGTTCGGGACCCGGACCTTCGCCGGCTGGAGGGCGCCGACGATCGCGGCGGTGAAGAAGGCCGCCGTCGGCTGCGCCCGGTCGTACTTCATCGCGCGGAGCGCGTCCCGCACCCGGGCGGTGCGCTTGGCGCGCGGCAGGGCGTACAGCAGCTGCGCCCACACGTCACCGGTGGGCCGCGTGCCCGCCTGACGCATGCGGCGCATCACGCCCTCGATCGCCGAGACGTTGCCCTTGCCGCGGCGGTACGCCGCGGCAAGACCCTCCCAGGCCGCCGCGGGCCAGCACTCCTCCGCGTATCCGGCGAGCCACTCCTCGGCCGCCTCGGTGCCCCGCTTGATGGCGAGGACCCGCACCATCTTGCCGATCAGCGCCGGGGGGTGCGGCAGGGGAACCGCTCGCGGTCCGCCGTCCGGGGCGGAGCCGCCCTCCGGCTCGAACAGCCGGGCGGTCCGCAGTGCGCCGTCCATGTCGCCCGCGGCCAGGTACGCGAAGGCGACAGCTTCCGCGGCCTCCGGTGCGCCGGTGCTGCGGGCGGTCTCCTCCGCGCCGGCCAGGTCCCCCCGCTCGAGCTGGGCGGTGGCGAGCGGGAGCCCGAGCACGACGCCGGCCGAGGGGTCGGCGGCACAGACCCGCGACAGGGCATCGATCACGTCGTCGCCGTGCCGGTCGGAGGCCAGCTTGACCAGCGCCTCCAGCTCGGACTGCGTGGCCCGGCGCAGCCGGCTGAAGGCGGCCAGGGCGCGGGCGTGGTCGGCGAGGGAGCGCGACCGGCGGGTGGCGCTGGTGACCAGCTGGCGGTGGTGGTCGTTCCAGTCGAAGACGTCCGCCGTGTGCTCGACGACGTCGACCATGTCGCCGGTGTCGTCGTGGACCAGTCCGTTCAGCACGGTGGTGAGCAGCGAGGCGGCGGGATCCTCGACCGTCCCGGCCCGGACGGCCTCGGCCCAGTCCCGGAGCGCGGCTCGCGCCTCGCCGGGGCGTTCGGCCCAGCACAGCGCGGTGAGCTGCGCGCGCCGGGCACGCGCGTTGGCCGGGTGCCCCTCGGCCAGGTACGCCTGATACGCAGCCAGCGACTCCTCGTAGCGCAGCGCGTTGTTCAGCGCGGTCAGGTGGGTGACCCGGTGCAGGGCGGCGGGTTCGACCCCGGCGGCCCGCGCCTCGTCCAGCAGCATCGCGCTGTCGTCGGCGGCGCCGAGTTCGGACAGCACGAGCAGCGCGTCGTTGAGGGTCCGCGGCGTGAGCTCGACGGTCTGGACGGCCAGCCGGAACAGACGGACCGCGTGCTCCGCGGTGCGCCCGGAGGCCGCGCGAAGCGCCGCGAACGCGCGCCCGGCGGCCACGACGTCGCGGAAGCCGCCGTCCTGCTCGAGCTCGTCGATGGCGGCGGTGATCTCCGCGGTGGTCTGCACGCCCTCGAGCCCCTGCCGTTCCGGCTCGACCGGCACGCCCGCGCTCCGCAGCTCGGTGAGGAAGCGGGAGACGACGTCGGTCCCGAACGTGGTCAGACGGCGGATGGCGGCCTGCGGATGGCTGCCCGTGAAGCCTTCCGGCCGCAGCTGGCGGGCGGTGACCATCAGGCGCACGGCGCCGTCGACGTCCCCGAACACCGCTCGCACGTTGGCGCCGATCACGAGCAGGCCGCGACCCAGACGGTCGGCCTTCCGCGCAGCGTCGATCATGGCGTCCAGCGCGGCGATGCAGTCGCCCTGCGCGGCGCCGGCCAGGGCGAGGGCGTCGAGGGAGCGGAAGTGCTCTTTGAGGTCGTCGTGACCGAGGGTGCCGGCGGACAGCCGGTCCGCGAACCGCGCCGACAGCTCCGCCGGCGTCACCCACCCCGATGTCGCCTCGGTGTGCGCAGCCGTCGTCGTCACGTCGAACCCGTCCCTCTCGGTGCGGGCCTCCGCCGGACCCGTGTCGGGGATATCGGCTGGAACAGCACGGGTCTTGAACCGGACGTGGACGGACCTCAGCGGTGCGGCAGCGGCCCCCCGTGCAGTCGGAGCAGGGGCCAGCTGCGGTCGGGCGCGTGATCCGCGAGCCGCCAGTCGACACCGATCGCGACCCGGCCGGCCGCGAGGCCGACGACGGTCCGCTGCCGCTCGGGGTCCACGGTCGTGGCGGCCCCTGCGCATCGGGCACGGGCACGGGCACGACATCCACCGGCTCCAACCCGGGCGCCCCTTCGTCGTGGGCGGCGTTCCCGTGCCGGGCGCCGTCGCCGGCTTCGACACCCACAGCGACGGCGACGTCCTCTGCTACGCGCTCATCGATGCCCTGGCCGGCGCCATGGCCGAGGGTGACCTCGGCACCCACTTCCCCGAGGACGACCCCGACGCCGAGGACGCGCGGAGCCTGGACTTCGTTACCGCGTTCATGGCCCACGTCCGCCCGGAACGGCTACGACGTGGTCAACATCGACGGATTCGTGACCCTCGGGACGACGGGGTTGCGGCCGCACGTCCAGGCGATGCGCGAGAACCTCGCCGCCGCGTCGGGCGTGCCGGTGCAGCGGATCTCGGTGAAGGCGAGGTCCGCGGACGGCGTCGCCCCCGAGGGCGGGGGCACCGAGGCGAGCGCGACGGTGACCGTGCTCCTCGTCGTCGTTGTGTCGCCCCACGCATCCCAGTCGCCCCGCCACCGCCCCGCTCAGCGCGTGACGGAGCACCAGGGCCACCGTCACAGTTGAGCGCCGGGAGGCCTGTCCCCCACGCCTGCGGGCCCTTCGTCGTTCCGCCCGCGAAGCTGGAGGATGGTGACTGTGGTGACCACCGCGGCCATCGCTCCTGCGCCGGCCAGCGCGACGGTAGTCGGGTCCAGCCCGCCGTCGTCCTCGGCGCTGCTTGCCTCCACGGCCGGCGAGGTGGCGGTCGGCGCGATTGCCGTCGGCGCGGCTCCCTGCGGCTCGGCGGGCGGTGATGCCGGAGGCGCCTCTGCGGGCGCAGGAGCCGCTGCGCGCGCGGCGAGCACCGCGACCACCTCGGCCGGGAAGATGTCGCGCACCAGGGGGTAGGCCGCATCGCCCGGGCACGAGGTCAGGGACATGTCCCGGTGCCCCGAGATCGTCGCCGCCGTCACCGGCGCGCCGGCGGGCCACTTGTTCGACCCCCGGGAGACGAAGCCGGCGGTCGCTCCCGGCCGCGGATCGATGCCGTAGCGCCCGGCGAGCGCTGCGAGCAGCAGTGTCATGGAGCGCTGCGCCTCGGGGGTCGGCGCCTCGGTGGAGTGGTCCCCGATGAAGCACGCGATCTGCGAGAAGCCCTGGCTGCCGCCAGTGGCGTCAGGCAGCACCGGCCCGTCCAGGCTTCCCGCCCGACCCTCCCACACAACGCCGAACCGGTCGACGAAGAAGTTGTAGGCGACGTCGGGCCAGCCCTTCTCCGGTCCGGTGTGGAACGCGTGGAAGCCGCGCAGCACGCGCGGCACCCCCTCGGACGCATAGCCGTTCGGCGAGGCCGAGTGGTGCACGATGAGGAAGCGCACGTCACCGGGCTGCTCCCGCGGCAGACCCTGCGGCGCCGGCAAGCCCTCCGCCCATGCCGACCGAGGTCGCACGTCGACACCGACCAGCCCCGGCGCCGCCCCCGCCGGCCGCGGGAGGGCAGTGGCCAGCGGAACGGTGAGAGCGGCGGCCGACACCGCGCGCAGAAACGTCCGCCTGCTCGCGCCGCTCATGGCCTCCCACCCCTGGTCGGAGGTCGGCGCATCAGCACTGCCACAGCTGCTCAGGCGGCGTCGTGTTGTCCATCCGCTTGACGTAGGCCCCGCCACCGACCACGGCCCGTGCCGCGCAGGCCGTCGCCTGGTCAGGGTACGGGCCGATCCACACGCTGTAGATCAGGGTGCCGTCGGAAAGCGCCGGACGCATCGAGGTGCAGGATCCGCGAGTCAGCAGGTACTTGGCGTCCGGCCGGCTATTCAGCAGCGTGCGGACGTCGGCGGCGTAGGCGGCGGGCTCTGTCGCCGCGCCCAGGAAGACGACCCACGAGCCATCGCACTCCGGCAGTGTCATGGGCACCCCGACGTCGAGGCTTCCCGCGGGCGTCGCTGACGCGGTGCGGCCGCTCGGCGCAGGTGCTGCGGTCGTCGGACGAACCGCCTGGCTCTCGTCCGCCGGCGCCCGCGTGTCGGTGGCCCGCTCCGGTGAGTTGCTCGACGGCCCCCGGGTGCTGTCGGCGGCGGGAGAGGTCTCCTCCCCGGACCAGTCGCCGAGGATGATGAAGCCTGCAACTACGGCAACCACCACCAGGGCGGCGATGGCCGTCCACCTGGCCGCTCGCCTGCCGGCGCGAGGCGGGCCGGAAGGGTCGGGAGGCCCCGCCTGGGCGGTTGCGTTCCCAGCCCCCGGCGCAGCCGAGGCCCTGGCGCGGGCGGAGCCGGGCACGCCGGTCGGTTGACTGCCGGGCGTGCGCACACCGGCTGCCGGCCTCGCGGAGGCGTACGCCGGTTGGCCGTGGGACGTGGTCGTGTGCGTCGGCGGCCGGTCGTCCGACGTGGTGCGCGTGGTGAGCGGCGCTGGCGGTGCTGCGGCAGCGGAGGACGGCACCGCTGCGGAGGCGGTGGAGGGCGGAGACACCGACCCCACCTGCCCCGTGGGCTCGGAGGGTCCGCGGGTCGGCAGGGCACTTCCTACGCCACCGGCTCTGCCTGCAGCCGTTCCGGGGCCGCCCTCGGCGGGCGGCAGATCGCTCCCCGGCCATGCCGCCCAGGCGACGGGAGCGCCCGGGGTGGGGCGCGGTTCATCGGTAGTCATCCGCATCTCCGTTCTCTCCGGCGCCGGTCCCGCCGAAGAGGCGGCGCCGGCCAGGACACCAGTGGCTCACGGCTCCAGACGAGTCAGCGTGTCCGGTCGCTGCGCTTCCGCTCCCGGTCGGTGCGCCGGGCCGGAGCGGGCACCGCGCCTGCCGATGTCTCTGCGGCCCGTTGCCTCCGCTTCTCCCCGTGATCGGCACCCCTGCCCGGATCCGCCCGCTGAGACGTCGTCTGCTGCCGCACCGCGTCGGCCATCGCCCTCTCCCGGAGCTCCTTCTTCAGGCGCCGGTCGTGCGAGCTGAGCTCCTCGACCTGTTGCGGCACGCTCGTCCTCGGGGCTACGTCGGTCCGCCGCACGACTCCGGGCGGGTTGGGCGGCAGACCCGCCTGCTGGGGCGGTGGCCCCTGTGTCGCTCCGAAGAGCGCGAAGGGCACCTGCACCGCCGCACTGAGGCGCCCCAGCTTCCTCCGCCAGGCCGGCTGCTCGCTCATCGCGCGTCCTCCTCCGGCAGCACCCACACACCGACGACCGTGCGGTCGTCGTCGTAGCTGCGGCGGAGGAAGTTGACGTCCGCGAACAGCTGCACGGCGGTCGGTGGCTCCTGCCACCGGCGCGCGAGCTCGGTCCCCACCTCACCTGTGCCGTCGCCGATGGGGTCGCCCACCCCGTCGCTGGTCAGCAGCAGCACCTCGTCCGGATCGAGTGCTGACCTCACGACTCCCGGGCTCGACGGGCCCGGCAGGGGGTGCACCGCGCCGTCTGCGACCCCGGACGCGCCGGGGTCCTTGCCACCGGCCACGACCGCGAAGCGCCCGTTCCGCAGGATGTAGGCACCGGAGTCGCCGGCCAGCACCGCCACCACGTAGGGGAAGCCGCCGTCGGGCCCTGGGCGACGCGCGACCAGCGCCACCACCGCTGTCGTCGACATGGCCCGCCGCACGACGCGGATCTGCTCCGCCGGGTCGTCCGTGGTGCTGAGGTCGACGAGACGCCGGTACCGGGCCTCGTCGAGGATCCGCCGGGACACCCGGTTGGCCAGTGCCGTCCAGTCCAGGGACTCCAGGTCCCCTGCCCCGTCGAGAGCGAGCTTGCAGGCGGCGCGCGCCGCCGTCTCGGCAGCGACCTGCGAGTGCCGGCCCTCCGAGACACCGTCGGCCACGCAGACCGCGAGCCATTTGTCGTCCTGTGCGACGCAGAACGCGTCCTGTCGCGGCGTGCCTGCGTGCCGATGGCTCGCCCCGCGCGTGGCGCAGGCCCGGACCTCGAAGGGATCGGCGGTGAAGAAGTCCAGCTCGGTGTCCGAGACACCGATGGACAACGGCCCGTGGACCGGGACGACCTCCTCCTGCCGGCCGGCATCGCCGATGCGCGTCACGTCCGACAGCGGGGGGAACGCTGTCACCGCGCGCGCCGGCAGAGGCTGGACCGGCGGTTCCCCCGGCGCCGGCTGCGCGTCCGCCGCCTCGGGCTGCCCCGCGGGGACAGGCGCACCGTTGTCCTGGTCCGGCACCTCCGCCCGATCCGGCTCGGCTGCCTCCAGCGGCGGCGCGGAGGCCGTCGGCAGGGGCGCCGTCACCGGGTTCGGTGCCGGCGTCGCGGTGTCCTCGTCGGTCGCGGACGGGCTGTGCTCGGTCATCGCGTGAACTCCCGATACCAGTCCCGAGCCGCCGGACGCGCCGAGGGATCGTCGCTGAGGCTTCGAACCAGCAAGGTGTAGAGGTTGAGCGGCAGGTGCGGCCGCGCCGCCGCGGGATCGGTGTTGGTCGAACAGCCGTCGCCGGGCGTGAGGATCCGCAGGATCGCCAGACCGAGCTTGTACCGGTCGGTCTCCTTGTTCTGCACGCTGTAGCCGGCCGAGTCCCTGCGCCGCCGTGCCCTCAGCGCCTCCGGGGGTTCCCAGTCGGGCGAGTGCGGCTGGTGCCCGAGCGCCGACGCCCCTCCATGGGGACGGACGGCATCGCAGTCCACGAGCATGACCGCCGGCCGCGGCTGGAGCCGGAAGAGGAAGTTTCGCGCCGAGAGGTCCCCGTACACGACGTCGGCCCGATCCAGGAGCCCGAGTGCGTAGGCCAGGGATCGGCAGAGCGCTCGCCGCTGCTGCTCGTCCGGGAAGGGGATGCCCACCCGTGCGCAGTACGCGGAATCCTTGAACAGGAACTGCGCCTCGGCCGGCTTCCTCTTGCGGGCTCCGCTGCCCAGGCGGAGCGTGAGGAAGAACGGTTCGGGGAGCAGCGGCAGGATGACGCCGGCGGCGCCGTCGTGTGCGTCCAGCACCACCCGCACCGGCCAGTTGAACGAGCGGTCGAACTTCTCCCGTTGGGCAGGGTCCAGCCCTCCGTTGAGCCGTACCAGCGAGCTGAGCCCGTAGGCGGGGATCGGCCGGATCTTGCCGCGGTACTTCTTGTAGACGAACAAACCGCCGGGCAGCTCGGGGAGGATGAAGTCGGGCACTGCGTAGACCCGAGCCATGCCGCCCGAGCCGATCTCGGTCCGACTGCCCAGGTCGGACTCCTGCACCGGCGACAGGTCGGCGGCGGCTACAGCCACACGTCGTCCTCATCGTCGTCCGGGAGGACGAACCCTCCGGTCTCGCCGTCGGTGGAGATGGAGTTCGCCGAAGCGATCACGCTGCTGATGAGCACCTCGGCCATCGAGCGGATCGCGTCGGAGGGCAGCACGCCGTCCTTGGCGATGAAGGCCCGCATCTTCCCTGCGGGGTAGACGAGCTGGTCCAAGACCACCTTCTTCGCGTCGCCGACACCGAAGGGGATCACGTTCGGGCGGCCACGGAAGGACGATGACGTCAGCTCGGAGAAGGCCTGCTGCCAGTCAGCGTCCGAATCCGTCGGTTCGCCGTCGGTCAAGAAGAAGACCGCCGGCCGGTGCACCTTGTGGTTGTCCGCCTTCAGCTGACGGATGTCGGAGTCGATCTGCTGGCGGATGGCCGCGAAGGCGGCGACGAACGAGGTGCCGCCGCGCGCCGTCAGCACCGGGATGGATCCGTTGGGGATCTTCATCAGGTCGCAGAGCGGGATCTGGGTGCGCGCGTCGTCGCTGAAGTCCACCAGCGAGAACCGGATCTTGTCGCCGAGGATCGGGTTCTCGTCGAGGGCATCCTTGACGGCCTCGACGGTCTTGTTGAGCGAGTCCAGCGGACTCTCCCCGTCCCCGCCGGCCGGCTTCTGGGTCATCGAGTACGAGACGTCAGCGAGGACGTAGAACGGCAGGACCAGTTGCTCGCTCATGGCGGCTTCTCCTTCTATCGACGGTCAGAGCAGGTAGGCGTGCTGGCGGATCGTCCGGTCCAAGGCATCCCGGGCGGCCGCCTCCTCGGCAGCCGGAGCGGCGAGCAGGCGGTCGATCAGCTCGTCCAACTCCTGCTGGACGTCGTCGTCGACGAAGGGATAGATCTTCTCCTTGGCCTTGCGGACGCTGGCCCGGCTCTCCAGGGACAGCCCGCCGGTGCGTGGTGCGGGCACGGATCCCTCACCTGGGCCCTCTTCGTGCCCGACGGTGGCGGTGCTGTCGATCCGGCGGCGGATCTCCACCAGCGACTTCTTGTCGACAGCCGCTCCGAACGCCAACTGCTGGTCCAGGAAGACGGTCGAGGTCTTGAGGTCCGCAGCCCGCACGTTGAGGATGCCGTCGACGTCGTATTCGAAGGCGATGCTGAAGCCGGCGTCGGCCACCGGGCGCTTGTCCGGCAGTGCGACGTCCCATTCCTTGAGGACGACGTTGTCCTCGTGGTCGAAGGCCTTGTCCGGGTCGCCCTCGATGACCTTGATCAGCACGCTCTCCTGCTCGTCGAAGACGGGGGAGAACGAGTCCGTCGCCGATGCAGGCAGCTTGGTGTTGCGCGGGATGAGGGTGCTGAAGTGCGGCTTCCCCTCGCGGTGCACCACGGTGCCGAGGGCGTGCTCGGTTCCCACGAAGAAATCGAAGTCGTCGATCTCCCCGTTCAAGATGCCGGCAGCGAGCGCGGCTCCCTCGGCGACCGCGGTCATCGGGTCCACGCCCGTCATGGGGTCCAGCCGGAGCATCTCGCGCACGTACCGCTGGACGACCGGGATCTTCGAGGAACCGCCCACCAGCACGAGGTGGTGGATGCTCGCCCCACCGATGTCGGCCAGGCAGGTGTTGATCGGCGCCGCCGTCCGGACGATCAACGGGCGGATGGCGTCCTCCAGCTCTCCGCGCGTGACCTCGAGCGTTCCCCCGCCGGCCAGGGGGACCACCACGCTCTCCCGAGTGGAGAGCAGTACCTTCGCGCGTTCCAGGTCGAACGGGTCGAGCGACGAACCGGCCGGCACCTTCGCCCGCATCGCTGCCGCGAACGCGGAATCGATGTCGATGCCCCCGAGGCGCTGGATCCCCTTCGACGCCTCCTCCATGAAGACGCCACCAACGCTGCGCAGGATCGTCACGTCGAGGGTCCCGCCGCCCCAGTCGAACACGAGGACGCGTTCGCCGTCGCCGATGCGCCGTCCGTACGCCATGGCCGCCGCAGTCGGCTCGTTGATCAGGGCGAGGACCTCGATGCCGGACAGACCCGCCGATACCTTCGTGCGGAACCGGGCGACCCCGCGGCTGTTGGCCGGGATCGTCACGACCGCCTGGTCGAGCGTGAGACCGGCCTCGGTCGCTCGCTCCTTGATGGCCCGGAAGAAGACCCCGGCCGCTTCCTCTACCTGCAGCGTCCGGTTGCCGATCCGCACCTCGTCCTCGCTGGCGAACAGTCGCTTGACCGCCTCGAGCTTGGAGGAGCTCCGTTTCGCCCTCCAGCCGAAGGCCAGCGCCCCACCGGAGTCTGCGATGACCGTGGGCAGCACCTTGTCGAAGCCGAGTTCGGCCCATTCCTGTGGCGGGCTGTCCAGCGAGACGGTGTCGACGTCCCCACCGCTGGTCACGGCCAGGACGCTGTTCGTCGTGCCGAAGTCGATGCCGAACGCCATGTCAGTGTGCTCCTCGGTCGTGGACGGGCAGGGAATCGAGGACGGCGGCTCGTGCCCGCCCCAGTCGCAGCAGCGCGCCGGTGTTGGCGTCGATGTAGGCGGGTTCGCCGACCTCCAGATCGCTGACGCCCTCGAGGCTGCCGCCGTCGACGTCCTCGAAGAGGTCCTGCGCCGGCGCACCCTCAGGCACCGCCCATATCTCGACGACCCCCGCCTGCTGCAGCCACTCGCGGACCTGGGGACGCAGGTCGTCGACGGAGCCGGCGCGGGCCACGGCGACGGCCATCGCCGCCAGCTGTGCCAGGTGCGTCCGCCGCTCCCCCGTGGCGGCGATCACCTGCTTGCGCAACCCCTCGTAGGCGTTGGCGGCGTGCACGGTGCCCGGCTCCTTGACCACGAGGACGGTCTTGATGAGCTCCGCCTCGTGCTCGAGCTGCTGGAGCCGGTCGGACATCTCCTGCAGGGCGGTTACCAATTCTCTACTGGAACTGCGCATCTCTTCCTCGGATCGTCAGCGGGCGGGCAGTGCCGAGTGGCGCGCGACGTCCACGCGGGCGGCAACGGCTACTTCTTCGGTCACGGAGCGCAGGAGCTGTTCCCATTCGCCGGCAGGCGACGAGCGCCGAGGCATCCGTTCGGGCGGCGGCCGGAGGAGACCGTCACCGTCCGGTTCGAGCGCACCGGGATCGGCCGGGACCCGGTAGATCTCGAGTGCCAGCTCGGGCTGCCGGAGGACCTCCTGGATCTGATTGAGAGCCCAGGTGAGTTGGTGCAGCTGCTCGGTCCCGCCCGGCTTGCGCCGGAGTCCTCGCGCCCTGCGGGCGAAGGCCGCGGCAGCAGTGTCCCCGCTCGCCCCGAAGGGGACGCCGAGCAGCACGTAGGGGTTACGCATAACGGTTCCAGCTCCCTGACTCATAGCCGCGACCGCAGCTGGACGACCTCGGAACGCCAGTCCTCCGTGACCTCGACGACGGCCTCGAGGGTGGGCTTGCGAAGTTCCGTGGGCAGCGGCAGCCGCCGCAGGCGATCGATCACCCGGTCGAGCTGCTCGATCTGGCTCGTACAGTTGGACAGCGTCTGGCGCATCAGCTGGACGATCTGGCCGCGGTTCTCGTTGTCCCAGCGGGCGCGACCGAGCAGGGCGTTGTAGTCGTCGGCGTAGCTGTCCCGGGCTGCCCCGGCCATGCTCAGCGCGGCGATCCCCAGGCACTTCCCCATGTTCTCGGCGAGGTACTCGAACGCGTCCGGCTCGAGGGTCGCCCTGCTCGCAAGGAGTTCCTCGCACGGGGTGAAGAAGAACTTTCCGAAGGCCTGTGGGTTGAGCCAGGTCTTGTCCGTACCTTCGGCGAAGGCCGCCGCCATGTGGGCTCCGGCCTGCGGGAGGAGGAGCAGCTTCTGGAAGGCGGTGAGCAGGCCCGGTGCCTCCACGAAGACGGTGTCGAAGAAGGTGGCGCTGCCGAATCCCTTGCCGAAGTCGACGAAGGTGGCTCGCCGGAAGCCCTCCACCACGGCGTCCCACTCCGAGTCAAACCACTCCGATCGTCCGTACTCGCGGTGGACGGCGATGAACGCCCGGGCCAGGTCTGCCGGCAGGTAGTCCGGGTCGTCACTGAAGCGCACCCGCGCCTGCTGCGTCCTGAGGACCCCGGCGCGCTCGTCGCTCGGCATGGGCAGCGACAGGACGAGGTCCGACGAGGCATACCGCGCGACCCGGAGCAGCCGCAGGTAGTCGCCGACGGGCGAGGGCTCGCTGAGCACCTCGCGTAGCGGCTGCAACAGTTCCGCCGGGAAGGTCAGCTCGTCCGGTAGTGCGTCCCACACCGCGACCGCACGGTTGATCGCCGCACGCCGGAGCTCCGGGGTGGGCGCATGCCGGACCAGCATGGCGAAGTACTTGGCTGCCGTCGCAGGCTTCTCGAGGGCCGCGATCAGGCTGGTGTTTACCAGCAGCGCCTCCGTGTAGGTGCCGTCCAGCGCTCGCTCGAGGAGGGCGAGCGCCTCCAGCGGCCTGCCCTGCTGGAGGACGGCGAAGGCAGTGAGGTTCAGCGCCTCGTCCTGGTAGCGCTCGACGTCGAGACCCGGGATGAGCGCTGAGCCGATGCGCTCGGCTTCGGCCCACTTCGCCTCCCATAGGAGGCCGACCAGGCGCTGCAGATCGCACCACTGGGCGAAGGCCGGGAACTGCGCTCGATCGACCTGGCCGAGCGAGATGGCGCCGTCCTTGGCCTCCTCGGCGAACAGCGGCCAGACCGTAGGGTCGTCGAGCAGCTCCCTCGGCGGCATGCTCGCCGCCCCGCTGCGCAAGGCGGCGCGGCTCTCGGCGGCCTGTCCGAGCACGTGCACGACGGACGGCCGCAGGCGTTCCTCGTCCGGCGCCGTCCCGTTCACCACGTCCAGGAGCGCTTGGTAGTGCCGCACGTCCGGGCCCTCGGGCAGCGCGGTCAGCCCGCTCCCGTCACGGGTCAGGAACCGCCTGCGGGCCCGTTCCGCCTGGTTCCCGACGCGGGCCAGCGCGTTGTCGTCCAGGCGGTCCGGTGTCACACGGGCCAGCAGGTGGAGAGCAACCGGGCCGGGCATGTCGCGCGTGTCGATGCCCCGGGTGAAAGCTCCGGCGTCGACCAGGTCGTCGAGCAACGGGATCGGCAGGACTCCCACGTCAGCCGGCACCGTGTCGAGCACCGTGCCGGCCCGTCCCTGGACGTACAGCGTGGCCGCCGACCAGGCCGGAAAGCCCGGGCCGGGTGGAGGCTGTGGCGCTTCGGCCGCGATCGCCTCCGCAGCCGACCGCCACGCGTCGGCCCGGGCCTCCTGCCCCGCCCGGTCGAACAGCGAACCTGCGGCCCGGACCGCGTCGTCCCACGACCCCGCGACGAGGTCGCGGACCTCCGCGGCTTCCGGGACGCCGCCCTGCGCCCAGCCCTCGAGCACGGGC
Organism: Blastococcus sp. SYSU DS0617; assembly: GCF_054051075.1. Taxonomy (NCBI): domain Bacteria; kingdom Bacillati; phylum Actinomycetota; class Actinomycetes; order Geodermatophilales; family Geodermatophilaceae; genus Blastococcus; species Blastococcus sp. SYSU DS0617. The sequence continues at coordinate 150,368 of NZ_JBJHAO010000001.1, read as the reverse complement.
ACCCACGGATCAGGGTGCTCACCGATCTCCCGGAGGAAGGGCTTGAGCAGGGCGACTTTTGCTGCGTAACCGCCCGCCGGCAGGGCGGCGGCGTGCCGCCTCAGTTCCTCCAACTGCCCGGTACTGGCGGCGTGATGCGCGCGGAGCCAGTCCTTCTCGGTCGGCGAGAGTCCGATCCACTGGAAGATGTCCTCCCACTGCTGGACGAGCGCCTCCGCAGCGAGCGCCCGCCGAGCTCCCATCTCCTGGGTCAGAAAGGCCACCAGCGCCGGCATGGCGGCGGGATCCCAATCCTGCCGGACCTGTCCGGCCACGACCCGGGTCGCGTACAGGACACGCCCCGCCGGCGACAGCCCCACGGGGACGAGCTCGGACGGGGACTGACCGGCCGCCGGCACCGTCACGGTCTCCTTGGCGGAGAAGTGCAGCTGGAGCTCGCTGCCCGAGTCGGCGACGCACAAGGCGTGTCGCGTCGCGCGGAGGGTCCTGCGCTGCTCGAAGACCAGCCCCACCCGCAGCGGCCCCAGCTCCGGACCGTCGAGAGGCACCGCGCACGACGAGCACGTCGCGTCAGCGACGGTCGGAGCGCCGCAGGAACGGCACCACTGCGCAGTCGTGGCAAGCGTCATGTCTCGGTCCCCACATTCAGTCGGACGACAGATCGGGCCTGGTGAGATCGATCAACACCGGTCGTTGCGATATCTGGTCATTGAGCAGCGTGGCGCCGAACCGTCCGGCCGGGGGATGTCTCAGCGCCGCGTGGTCGAGGACGGGAACGGTCTCCGAGTCACGCGTGTAGCTGGTCGACCGGCCCTGGTGGTCGAGGCTGTCGGCTCTCGTCGTCTTGCCGCGGAGCCTCGTTCCGAGGCGGGACATGACGTAGTCGGTCGTGCTGGAGTTGGCTCCCGCGAGCAACACGAGCGAGCCGCAGTTCGCGAGGATCTCCTGCCGCTTCTCCTTGTCGAACTGGTCGATGTCCTGGGCAGCCAGCAGGACCGACACGTTCGCACCCGCCGCGAGCGACAGCAGACTCCCGAGATCGAGACGATCCTGCAGGCGGGGCGCCTCGTCGAGCACCAGCAGCATCGGCGCCGACGCCTGTCCGAACCGCGACATCCGCCGATGGAGCAGCTGGGACAGGAAGAGCCCGCTGGCAGCCTCCGACAGGCTCCTGTCCACGATCGGAGCGTTGACGTGGACGATCGCCGGCGCGTCGGTCGCCAGCGTCCGCATGTCCAACTGCGATCGGCGGGTTACGGCGTTGAAGCCGTCGGTGTTGAGCACCTCGAGGTATGTGCTGAGGAACTGTGTCGCCTTGGCGAATTCGTCGTCGGACAACTGGCAGAGGTCACGAAGTCGCTGGGCGCCGCGGGATGCCGGGTGCCGGGCGATCAGGTTTCGGAGCGCCGTCGGGTCCGCCAGCAGCACGAGGACGTCGCGCACAACCACATCCAGGTTGCTGTCGTAGACCAGCTCCAGCAGCCCGCGCATCCACTTCAGGTCCCGCAGGTGGAAGTTCTTGTGCGGGTCGTTGTCGCGAGCCCTGCCGCACAGCGCCTCCGCCGCGGCGTTGACTGCTCCCTCGTCGTCCAGCTCGGCGAAGAAGTTCCACTGCTTGGAAGCTCCCGGGTTCCGGTAGTCCCACGACAGCAGCCGGTGCTTCTCCCCCGGCGCGACCGCGTCCCGGTAGGCGCGAACCTCGCCGAGCAGATCACCGCCGCCCTTCACGTCCACCGTCACCACCTGGTAACCGGCCTGAGCGCCCGCGACGATCCAGGGTGCGATCACGCCCGCGGTCTTGCCACCCCTCGTCGGTCCCAGCACCAAGGTGTGCCGATTCGCCTGGCGCATCGACAGGCCGATCTCCTCGGATGCCGCCCACGGGTTCTTGGGCTTGACGTACCTGCCGAGGGGAAACCACCAGTCTCGGCAGTCGACGTCGCCGGGTCGTGCCGCACCCGAGAAGTCGAGGTAGCCGGTGGACCCGGCCGGAGGGACCGGATCCCAGGGGCCGATCCGTCCACGGGCGACCGATCTCGCGCCGCGGCCGGCGGCCCAGGACGCCACGCTGCGTTCCGTGGCCTGACCCGCCGACCGGCTCAGCGACCAGGAGGCCTTGGCGGCTCGGAGCCACAGATCCCTCATGTCATGCCGGCTCCGCGTCGACCCGGCGTGACCGGGTGGCGCCATGGGGCGGCCGCCATCACGGCCGTGCAACGCGGCCGAGCGGGTACGACTGGCACTTCACATGCACCCCCGTGAACGAGGGCGCCAACCTAGTTCTAGAACCCGGCGGTTTGGAAGATGTATTTGCACGCCGCCCGCGACGTGCTCCGCAGAGCTGCGCAAAGCCCTCACGAGAGGGGGAGTGCCCTCAGTCATGAGACGGGGACAGAGTTCTGGGCGCGCACGCATTCGCCAACTCCGCCGGTGACAGCATTGCGTAGGTCTGCGCGCACCACGCGTTCACGGCTCCCGCACTTCCAAAGTTGCCGTCTACGAGCGTCACCCAGTAGGGCTGCCCGTCTGCAGCGGCTGATCGCTTGCCGAAGTCCAGGGAGGTGAGCACCAGAACCTTCGACGCGCCGGCGGCGTGCACCGCGGCCTCGCTCTCCGCCAGGATGTCGACCGCGTAGAAGGTGTGGGTGCCGTTCTGGGCAACCTGCAGCGGATCGGTGATGCCGATGCTCTTCGAGGCGACCTGCGCCACCCAGCGGCCGTCGAGCACCACGGTCTGGAGCGCCGCCGACCGCAGCGCCCCAAGTTGCCGCACCGCCTGCTCCTCGGTCGCACCGGGCGCCGTCGTGGCTGTCGGCTGCGCGCTCGGCGCGGCACGACCCGCCTCTGGGACGCCGTCGTCCGAGGCCGCCTCGCGCGTCGGCTCGGCGTCGTCCACACCGTCGGTCGGTGGCGCGATGGGAGCGGCGGTGACACCGCCGGCCGTGTCACCAGGGGCCGTTTCGCCGTCGGCCGTGTCACCGCGGGTCGTGTCGCCACCGGAGGTGGAGGTGACGAGGGCCGCTGCCCCTCCGCCCGCCAACAGGCAGAGGGTGGCGACTCCGACCAGGACTCGGCGAGTGACGCCCCCTCCGCTCGCGGGTCCGCCGGCGGCCGCCGACGTAGCGATCCGGGTTTCCTCGGGCACCGGCCGTGGCGAGGCAGTCGCGAGCGCGGCAGCTCCGACGGTCGGCCGCCGTTCAGCACTGGTCTGGGTCCATCTCGATGCGGAGCTGCGTTCCTGCGCGCTCGCCAGCGGCTTCGCCGCCGGCGTCTCCACGACTGTCTCGGCCCGGGAGTCAGCTTCGACCGTGGGTTGCTTCGTCCGCGCCGGCCGGAGGCTGGGCGCGACTGGGACGGGCGGAGGACCTGCGGGCGGAGGCGGGACGACGGGCGCCGCGACGGCCGGGTATGGGACTTCCGCCTGCGCCAGCGAGGGAGGTGGAGCGGCCGGAGGTGGAGCGTCGTCCGGCCAAGCGCTCCATGACACAGGTTCCTGGCGGTGTCCGCTCACGCTCATCATGCCCCCGTCGGGCGCAGCCAGCCGGGCACCGACCGCTTCCGGACCGGACCGGCTGGTACCGGTGGGTGGACCGTAGCGCTGGGTGCGCAGCCGGGAGAACGGGTCCGGACGCCGACGGAGGCCTTCGGCCGGGTCTCCTGGGAGGTGCTCCGCCAGTCGTCGCGCACGGTGATGTCAGACTCACGCCGCTGACCCGGCTCGGGTGCGTGCCCGTTCCGAGAACGCGCCGAAGGTCAGGCTGGACGGCTCCGACCACACGCGCGCAGCCGCACCCCGGACCCTTGACGCGCCGCCGGGCGGCGATGACTCTGTGGCCCCCGTCGGACATCTCCCTGCGGGGTCGGTCGGTCCAAGGAGGCAGTCATGGCGTGTGCGTGCACCAGTGCGGGTCGGTCCAAGTGCGCGTGGTGCAAGGAGGCCGAGGCCCACCGGATCCCCACCGACCGCCACAACTGCCAGTGGGGGCGCTGTTCCTGACTCGTCCGGGGCTCGCCCGTCGACCTGAGTCTGTAGAGGGCTGACGAGTGATGGGCAGGCCTCAGGCGGTGGTCGTGGCGGCGTGGTCCTGCCCGCGGGCCGCCATGCGCTCCCGCTGCGGGACGACGACGTACTTCGGGTCCTTGGTGCTGGCGATCCCGGCCTCGAAGACGCCGAACCGGGTGAGCAGCGAACCGGCCGCCAGCAGCGTGCCCGAGGCCACCGCACCCCACCGCCGGCGCCCGCCCACCACGGCCAGCCCCGCCCCGGCGGCGGTGCACGCCCGCGCCGCCCGCATGAACTTCCCCGGGCGTCCCTCGTGGTACGGCTCGGCCTCGATGCGGTCGCTGCCCTCGATCCCGCGGATCACGGCGAGCTCGATGCCGGCGCCGAGGATCGCCATCTTCCGCGCCGGCTCCGCCTCCCCCACCGGCGTGAACGCCATGCAGATGCCGCCACCGGCCGCCATCGCCGAGCCGCCGAAGACGAACGGCAGCTTGCCGTGGAACTCGTGCCACGACGGCACGGCGGTGTTGGCCAGCAGCACGCCGGTGTAGGTGGCCAGCGGCCCCCCGAACACGGCGGCGACCGCGCCACCGAAGCGCTTGAGCCGCGGGAACCAGCCGAGCAGCTCCACCGCCGCCGTCGCCCCGGCCGCCGCGCTGAACGGCGCCAGGATGTAGGTGCCCACCGACAGCGGCGAGGTCACCTTGAACACCCGCAGCATGTGCAGGAACCGCTCGGGCCGGCCCAGGTCGTGGATGAGGAAGACCACCGACAGGATCGATCCACCACCGGCGGCGAGCCGGGCGGTGCGGGTCAGCGCCGGACGGTCGGTGACGTCGGCCAGCGCGCCGAGGATCGCCGACGAGCCGGCCGCTCCCCCGAGGAACAGGTAGAGCGGCACGTCCGGCGACTTCCACACCGGCGTCTTGACGATCTGCCGGCCGTAGTACGACGTGAACTCGACGTCGTCGACCATCGCGACCTCGCCGCGGTGGCGCCCGCCGCCGCGCTTGCGGCGCTTCTTGGCCGGCTGCTGCGCCGCCGGGCCCTGGTCGGCCTGACGCCACCCCGCGCCCGGGCTGGTGATCCCGCCGGTCATGAGCGCGCTCCCCCGGCCATCAACGCCTCCGCGAGCCGAGGATCGCCGTGACGGCGACCCCGATCATCATCGCCGCGGCCTGACCGGCCGCCTTCCACATGGCCGGCAGGTCGCGGGTGGTCACGATCGGGTCCGGCGGCAGGCCGTAGACCTCCGGCTCATCGAGAAGCAGGAAGAACGCCCCGACCCCGCCGACCCCGTCGCTCTCGTCGCGGCCGTACAGCCGAGCGGTCTCCACGCCCTGGTCCTTCAGCGTCGCCAGCCGCGCGTCGGCGCGGGCCTGCAGCTCGTCGAGGTCGCCGAACTGGATCGACTGCGTGGGGCAGGCCGTGGCGCACGCGGGCTGGAGCCCGTCGGTCAGCCGGTCGTAGCACATCGTGCACTTGAAGACCCGGCCGTCGTCCTTGCGCTGGTCGATGACGCCGTAGGGGCAAGCGGCCACGCAGTAGCCGCAGCCGTTGCAGATGTCGCCCTGCACCACCACGGTGCCGAACTCGGTGCGGAACAGCGCCCCGGTCGGGCAGACGTCCAGGCACCCGGCGTGCGTGCAGTGCTTGCAGACGTCGGAGCTCATCAGCCACCGCACCTGCTTGTCCGCCCCGCTCTGCCCGGTCTGCGGGTCGAACTCGCTCAGTGCCTCGGCGTTCAGCACGCTGTTCTGCTGGGCGTTGGCCAGGCTGACGTCGTCGCCGGCTCCCGCCGGCGAGGGGCCGCTGCCCTGCCGGTCGTCCCCGGGACGGCCGAAGGTCGGCATCGGCAGGTCGACCGCGCGGCTCTGCTCGATGAACGCCACGTGCCGCCAGGAGTTCGCGCCCAGCTGGCCGGTGTTGTCGTAGGACATCCCGGACAGGCCGAGGGCGTCCCGCACACCGTGCGAGTCGTCCATCGGCAGGGTGTTCCACTCCTTGCAGGCCACCTCGCACGCCTTGCACCCGATGCACACCGAGGTGTCGGTGAAGAACCCGACGCGCGCGGGGTGCTCCTCCTCGTAGCCGGACTGTTCCGTCACGTCGGGCACCGGGCCGTAGAGCCGGTTGCCGGGGTCGCGGCCGGTGAACGCCGCGCTCGCCGAGCTGATGGAGGTCATGTCTGCGTCGACCCTTCTCCGGCGTCGGCCGCCACCGGGTCGCGGCCGTTGAGCCCCACCCGGCCCGACTCCACCCCGGCCCTGCGGCGGTAGGACTCGACGAACTCGAGCAGCTCGGGCCCGCGCGGGCGTCGTCCCGGCACGATGTCGGCGGTGCTGACCTTGTCCTCCTGGATGTGCGTGTTCGCGTCCAGCACGATGCCGAGCAGGTCGTTGGCGGAATCCCCGGTGGAGATGCCGCTGTAGGACCAGTGGTACGGCATGCCGATCTGGTGCACGACCGTGCCGTTGCGCAGCCTGATGGGCCGCATCCGCTCGGTGACCAGCACCTTGGCCTCGATCGCCGTCCGGGCGCTGACCAGCGTGGCGTACTCGCCGTTGGTCAGCCCGCGCAGGCGAGCCAGCTCCGGGCTCACCTCGACGAAGAACTCCGGCTGGAGCTCGGCCAGGTAGGGCAGCGTGCGGCTCATCGCCCCCGCGGTGTGGTGCTCGGTGAGCCGGTAGGTGGTCACCTGGAACGGGAAGATCTCGCTGCGCGAGGGGTTCTCCCGGTTCCACGGACCGGGGATGCGTTCGATCGTCGGGTTCGCCTGCACCTCGTACAGCGCGTTCTCGACGACGGACTCGGCCGGCTCGTAGTGCGTCGGCAGTGGCCCGTCCACCAGGCCGGCGGGTGCGTAGAGCCAGCCCTTCCCGTCGCCCTGCATGACGAACGGGTCGTCGCCGCGCAGCGCGTCCTGCGCCCGCGCGTCGTCGGGCGGCACGTAGTCGGGGCGCTTGTTCTTCTCGAAGTCGGGGACGTCGAGACCGGTCCACTCGCCCGCGTCCTCGTCCCACCACACGTACTTCTTGCGCTCGCTCCACGGCTTGCCGTCCGGGTCGGCCGAGGCGCGGTTGTAGAGGATGCGGCGGTTGAGCGGCCAGGCCCAGCCCCACTCCGCGGCCGCGGGGCCCTGCTCGGCGGCCGGCCTGCGCCGACGGGCCTGGTTGACCTCGTCGGCGTAGACGCCGGTGTAGATCCAGCAGCCGCCGCTGGTCGAGCCGTCGTCCTTCATCTGCATGTAGGTCGACAGCGCCCGCCCGTCGGGGCCGGTGCCGTTGATCTCGCGCAGCACCGCGTCGGCGTCCGGCTCGTTCCGCTCGCCGTGCACCGGATAGCCCCAGGTGAGGTCCAGCAGCGGGCGGTCGCGCGGATCGGTGGAGTCCTTCAGCCGCTCGCGGAGGATGCGGCCGAGGTGGAAGTAGAACCAGAGGTCGCTGCGCGCGTCGTCCGGCGGCTCGACCGCCTTGTCCCGCCACTGCAGCATCCGCTGGGTCTGGGTGAAGGTGCCTTCCTTCTCCACGTGCGTCGCCGCGGGCATGAAGAAGACCTCGGTGCCGATCGAGTCGGGGGACAGCTCGCCGGTCTCGATCTCCGGCGCCTGGTGCCAGAAGGTCGCCGACTCGATCAGCTGCAGATCGCGGACCACCAGCCAGTCGAGGTTGGCCAGGCCGAACCGGTTCATCCGGCCGTTCGGGTGCCCGACGACCGGGTTCTCCCCGACCAGGAAGTAGCCCGAGACCTTGCCCTCGATCATGTCGGCGATCGTGCGGTAGGAGCTGTGGTCGCCGTTGATCTTCGGCAGGTAGTCGAAGGCGAAGTCGTTCTCCGCCGTCGCCGCATCCCCCCACCAGGCCTTGAGCAGGCTGACCATGTAGGCGCGCTTGTGCCCCCAGAAGCCCGCCTTGCCGGCGGCGTCGGCGACGTAGTCGTCCAGGTCGTCGTGCTGCAGCGCGTGCGGCATCGGCAGGTAGCCCGGCAGGATGTTGTACAGCGTCGGGATGTCGGTCGAGCCCTGGATGCTGGCGTGGCCGCGCAGCGCCATGATCCCACCACCGGGACGGCCGATGTTGCCCAGCAGGAGCTGCAGGATCGAGCAGGTGCGGATGTACTGCGCGCCCACGCTGTGCTGCGTCCAGCCCACCGAGTACACCCACGCCGTCGTCCGGTCGCGGCCGCTGTTCTCGGTGACCCACTTCGCGACCTGCTCGAACACCTCGGGCTCGATGCCGCAGACCTCGGACACCATCTCCGGCGTGTAGCGGGCGTAGTGCCGCTTGAGGATCTGAAACACCGAGCGCGGGTGCTGCAGCGTCTCGTCCCGCTTCGGCTTGCCCGGGATCGGCGGCCCGCCGCTGCCGGCGGCCTGCGCGCGGTCGGACCGGGTGACCGACGGCGCATCGTCCGAGCGCTCCTGCTGCGCGGCCTCGGCCGGGTCGTCGGCGCCCGACTGGGCCGGCTCCTCGAGGTCGTACTGCCAGCTGGTCTCGTCGTAGGTGCTGGTCTCCGGGTCGAAGCCCGAGAACAGGCCGCCGAGGTCCTCCGCGTCGACGAACTCCTCACCGATCAGCGCGGCGGCGTTCGTGTAGGCGGTGACGTACTCCTTGAAGTACAGCTCGTTGTCCAGCACGTACCGGATCAGGCCGCCGAGGAAGGCGATGTCGCTGCCCATCCGCAGCGGCACGTGCAGGTCGGCGATCGCGCTGGTCCGGGTGAACCGCGGGTCGATGTGGATGACCTTCGCGCCGCGCGCCTTCGCCTCGGCCACCCACTGGAAGCCCACCGGATGGCACTCGGCCATGTTCGAACCCTCGATGACGATGCAGTCGGCGTTCGCGAGGTCCTGCTGGGTGTTCGTGGCGCCACCACGACCGAACGAGGCACCCAGACCGGGCACCGTGGAGGAGTGCTATATGCGCGCCTGGTTCTCGATCTGGATCGCGCCCATGGCGCTGTAGAGCTTCTTCATGAGGTAGTTCTCCTCGTTGTCGAGGGTCGCCCCTCCGAGGCTCGCTACTCCCATGGTGCGGTTGACGCGCTTCCCGCCGTCCTCGTCCTGCCAGCCCTTCTTCCGGGCCTCCAGCACGCGGTCGGCGATCATCTCCATCGCCGTGTCGAGGTCGAGGTCCTCCCACTCCGTCCCGAACGGACGGCGGTACTTGACCGTGGTGACCCGGGTGGGGCTGGTGACCAGCTGCTTGCTCGCGCTGCCCTTGGGGCAGAGCCGCCCGCGGTTGACCGGCGAGTCGGGGTTGCCCTCGATCTGGACGATCTTCTCGTCCTTCACGTACACGTTCTGCGCGCAGCCGACGGCGCAGTACGGGCAGACACTCTTCACGACCTTGTCCGCGGTGGCCGTGCGCGACACCGTCGCCTCGGTGCCCTTGCTGCGTGCCGCCTTGCCGCGCCCGAACGGATCCGAGCCGGTGAGCTGCCGGTACACCGGCCAGCTGTCGAGCCACGTCTTCACCGGGCTCATGCTGCCACCGGCTCGGGGATCCGGCCCGGCGACCGCGGTCAGATCCGCCGGCCGCCCTCCGTGCGGTGCTTGGCCCCGCAGTCCCGGCACAGGTCGTGCGTGCGCGGCGACGGGTTCCACCGGGGGTTGAGCCAGGCGGCGCCCTGCCGCACCGCACGGGACTCCATCGCGGCGACGTTCGTGCCGCCGCACATGCCGCAGGGCTCGGTGCTGACCCCGATGGCGGTCACCCGCCGCTGCCGCACGTCCACCTCCGCATCGTGGCAGTGCCGGACCCGCGCGAGTAGGAGGAAACGCACACTCACCTGGGCGAACATCCCCCGAACACTCGGCCCGGCGGGTTTCCGAACCGGGCGGTACCGTCCCGGATGTGGCACGAGCACCGGACCGGCCGGGCTTCTTCCGGAGTCTTCCGCTGCCCAGCCGTACCGAGGGCATCGTCATCGGGGTGCTGCTGCTGGTCGCGGCGATCGCCGTCGGGCTCTCCGCCTGGCACGCGAGCAACCGCACGCCCCCGGAGTTCGATCCGCCCGCCAACGCCAACGCCAACGCCGGCGCCACCGCCAGCCCGTCGGCCGGGCCGTCGACGTCGTCCGAGGCCCCGGTGCTCGCCTTCTACGGCGACCTCTACACCGCCGGCACCCCGCAGGGCGGTCTCGGGCCCGCCGGCTGGCCGGCGATCCTGAGCGAGCGGCTGGACGCCGAGCCGACGGAGCCGCACGCCCTCCCCGACGCGGGGTACGTCGCCACGTCCGAGCTCGGCGGCTTCACCTTCGCCACGCTCGCCGAGCGGCAGCCCGAGCCCGATGCCGACGTCACCATCGTGTTCGGCAGCCGGAACGACTACCAGGCCGGCCCGGCGCAGATCACCGCGGCCGCGCGCCGCACCTTCGACATCATCCGGGCCAACGCCCCGGACACCGAGCTGCTGGTCATCGGCCCGGCGTGGACCGACGCCGCCGTCCCCCCGGAGCTCCCACCGGTACGCGACGCCCTCCTCCAGGCCGCCGTCGCCGCGAGCGTCCGGTTCGTGGACCCGCTGGCCGAGCGCTGGTTCTTCGACGACCTCGGCCTGATCGGCACGGACCTGGTCAGCCCGACCGACGCGGGGCACGTCTACCTCGCCGACCAGATCGAGCCCTACGTCCGCGACCTGCTCGACGACCCCGCCGCCGCCTCCACGACGACTACGGGGACGCCCTAAGGGAGGCCTTCGGGCTACTGCTGATGCCGGAGCAGTTCGGCGCCAAGGGCGATGGCACCACCGACGACACAGCGGCGTTCCAGGCTCTGGCTGCTGCCGCGACCGGCCAGGTGATCGGCCTCAAGAGCGACAAGACGTACCGCCTCACCAGCTCGGTTGCCTGCGCTGTCGCGAAGGTGCGAGGCATCGTCGGCAACAACGCCCTCGTCGCCGTGGACGGCGACTTCACTGCGTTCGCGTTCACCGGCACCCACACCGGCTCGGCCAACCCGTCCGAGAGCACCGTCGCCAAGCGGTCCGCCGAGTTCTTCCCCGTCGTGCACAACGTGCGCGTCCGTGGGGTCACCGGGGGCACGACAGGCGAGGCGTTCAGCTTCACGCAGACGATGGAACCCCGGATCACGTCGTGCTACCTGTTCGAGCTGAAGACGGGCGTGCGGATCTACGGTCAGAACCGGAACATCGTCGTCAGCGGCAACACGATCTACCACTGCACTACCGGCATCCACTTCGACGGCGGCAACCTGCACCAGACGATCCTCAGCGGCAACCACATCTCCTACTGCCGCAAGGCGATCTACTCCCGGAACGTCTCGCAGCACAACACGCTGATCGTCGGCAACGACATCGAGGCCGGCGGAGGCTCCACCCCCGGCGGGGTCGCGCAGAACCTCGTCCACATCGGCCGAGACAGCGCCACCTACGACCAGGAGAAGTGGCAGTTCGTCGGCAACCAGTTCGACGACCACGAGACCCTCACCGGGCTCGACATGGCCACGAAGGTGGGGGTCGTCACCAACAACTGCACGGACTACCTCTTCAGCGGCAACACCTTCGCCAACGCCCTGAACGGCTGCATCCGAGCCGACTACGTGATGGACATCGCCGTCACCGGCAACACCTTCCGGGCGTGGGGCGGATGGGCTGTCGACATCCAGAAGCACGTCATCGGCGTCCTTATCGCCGACAACGTCGTCGACGGCCGGCGCAACGACAGCTCCGCCAACGGCTTCGCGCGGGTCGTCGCCGACGACAGCTTCTCCTCCGCCGCCAAGGTCACCGACAACGTGATCCGTGAGATGTGGGGGCAGGTCTTCGTCGCCGCCGGTACGGCCGCCTTCCTCAACCTGGATTACTCCGGGAACCAGGTGCAGATCGCCGACATCGCCAAGACCATCACGGAGCCCCTCATCGACATCGCCGCTGGCACGGTCCGGGCCCTCAACGTCGTCGGCAACCAGTTCTACGGCCGCGCGGGCACCAGCCAGGCCATGACGGCGTCCTCGCCGGTGATCAGCAGCGGAATCATTCGGGACAACGTCGCCTACGACGCTGTCGCCAAGGGCACCTCGGCCTTCACGCTTCCGGCCGCCACCGCCACCCTCAAGGTCGCCGACAACATCGGCTGGAACTAACGCCCTTTCCGGTACTGGCCAGGAACTGTACGGTGCAGCGCGTGAACGGGGGTCTTGGTAGGCGGCTGCTCCTAGCCGTCCTAGCCTTCCAAGTCGTCGTGCCCGCGGTCGTGATCCTCAACGACCCTGAGCCGCCACGACGCTGGTCCTGGAGCATGTACGTCGAGTCCTCCACCGACTACCGGTACGAGGGCGCGACCGCGGACGACGCGAGCGTCCCGCTGGACCCGGACGACGTCGGCGAACCGTGGAACGACATCCACTACGGCCCAGACACCCTCGAAAAGCTGTGCGCGGCCAACGCTGAACTGGAGTCGGTCAACCGGTACTACGACGACGAGCTCGAGAGCGAACAGCGATGCTGACCGTCCCCGAGCAGTCCCCAGCCGCCCCGCTCGCCGTCTTCCGCATGGTCGTCGGCGCCGTCGCCGCGGTGAAGGCGCTCGACTGGGCCGCGCGAATCCTCCTGCAGGACCCCACCCTGCAACCGCTTTACGGCTTCCTGCCTGCACTGCCCGCCGCAGTCTGGCTGGTCCTGGCCGTAGCAATGCTGACCGCCGCGGTCACCGCGGCCGTCGGATACCGGGCCCGGCCGGCCCTGCTGGTCACCGCTGGCCTGGCCATGGCGTTCATCTGCGTCGGTGGCTTCTATGCCAACCACGCCTACCTCATGGCCACCCTCGCCGTCCTGCTGTCGTTCACTGACAGCGACGCCGCGCTCTCCGTGCGGGCGCGCCGTGGCGGTGGCCGCGAGACAGTGTGGGCGCCGCCGGTCTACCTGCTCCGAGCCCAGATCACCATCGTCTACATCTACGCGGCGCTGGCAAAGCTCAACCCCGACTTCCTGTCCGGCAACGCGCTTGCGTCATGGCACTTCAGCTCGCTGCTCGCTCCCGACTTCCTCATCAGCCGGCCCATCCTGATGACCATGGCGATCGGCGCGATCGTCTGCGAGCTGTTCGTCGCCTTCGCACTGTGGTTCCGCAGGCTCCGCCCCGTGGCGATCGTCATCGGTGTCGCCCTCCACCTGGGCATGATCGCCTTCATCTCCGCCGGGGTTCACCACGCCGTGCTCCTGGGGCTGTTCGCCGCGCTGATGATCGGCGGCTACGCGCTCTTCCTCGAGCGGCTCCCCGACGCGGTCACCCGTGCGGGGTCAGACAGCCGGAGGAAGGTCGACGCGGCAAGCTGACGTACCGCCGGGCATCCGGTGCCGGTTCGTGGCGACGTGCCCGTACACCCAACGCGCCAGCGGGCGGACAGGGCGCGACATGATCGCGCGGCCGGCGACCTTCCAGACGCCACCTCGCTGAACGAGCGCACGCCCGATCGCGTCGGATCCTCGCAGCTTGGCCCCGTCGGCCTCGATCCAGTAAGCCGCGGTCGCCACATCCTCGAACGTGAGGCCATAGTCGGCGAGGTCGTCGATGAACTGCCACGCCTGCAGGGGGAACGCCTTTCCGCCGCGGGCGATCCAGGTCGCCGAGCGCGTGCAGAATCCGCAGTCTGCGTCGTAGATAAGCACGGCTCAGTGTCTACGCCACCGCGCGGTCCCGGGCCAGAGGCTGCGCGCGAGATCACCCGCCGCAAGGGGGCGCTCTCAGTGAAGGTCCTAAATCGGACGAACGCCACGCCGATCGCCGTCGTCAACGGCAACAGCGATCGAAGTCCTGCTGCGCGCCGTGCTGCCCAGCCGTCACAGGCCGGGGCGCAGGCTCCCGCACCGGCAGGCGTAGAGCGTGCCGATCGGACCGTGCCCCGCCCAGCGGAAGCGGTGGAGGTGCAGCATCGGCCGTCGAACCGTGGGCGCCGCGGACGTCATGCGCACTGGATAGCGCGCCGGCATGGCCTCCGGGTGAACACCGGGCCAGGACTGAGCGGCCGCTCGGCTTCTCGTCGGCGTGCTCACACCAGCACGTCGCCGTCGAGGTCGAGGCCCAGGGCCGCGGCTGCACCGGCAGCGACGAGCCAGAACCCGATGCTCAGGTACCGCCGCACGGCCTCGGCCGGCTGGTGCTGCAGCTCGTGTTCCATGGCGTCCCCCTTCGTCGCAGGGGCCGAAGCTACGGCCCGCGACGAGGGAACGACTGAGGGATGGGACGGATGTGACGGGAGGTGTGCACCGAACCCGACCCGTCACAGTTCCCATCGGGGCACCCCGTGGTCGCCCCGATGGGAACTGTCGGACCGGGGTCGGGGGAGCGCCGGTCCCCCGGCCGGCGCTCCCCCGAGGTCAGCGGCTGCCGCCGTCGCGCTGGGCGGCGGTGAACACGAACTCGAGCGTGCTCTTCTGGTCCTTCATCGCGTTCCCGCCGGTGGTCGGAAAGGAGACGGTGGCCAGCAGGTGGTCGGTCTTCCCGGCCTCCAGGCTGTGGGCGCCGGCCAGCTCGGCGCTGGTGGCGACCGGCCCGGCGTAGAGCTGGTCCGCCCCGCCGGCGCAGGAGTACGTGGCGCCGGAGCGCACCCACGCCGTCTCGCACGTGTCGATCTGGAGCTGCAGCCCGTGCACCGGGTCGCTGTCGAGCCGGCTGGAGACGGCGGCCGACGACCCCAGGGTCACCGACGACAGGTCGACGGTGCCGCCGTTGCGCAGGTCCATCGGGAAGTAGCCCACGTCGCCCGGCATCATCGTGGCGGTCGTGACGGGCACCGGTGCGGACGTGCCGGCCGCCGACACGTCGATGGAGAGCACCCCGGTGTCCACGCCGGCGTCGACCGCCGAGGTGCTGTCGGTGAACCCGCCGAAGGTGCCCAGGCCGGCCACGGCCACGGCCGCGCCGAGGACGACGATCGACCCGGCGACCTTCACGGTGCTGGTGGTGGTGCTCATGCTCGGACTCCCCCGGGCTCGCGGAGCGGCGGTTCCGCTCCTGTCTCGCCGTCGACACTGAGGCCGCATGCGCACGGGCAACCGGAGGGTTCCGCAAGGGATCCGCAAGATCCCGGGAGTCAGGTCAGGTCGGCCTGCAGCAGGAGGGTGTCCAGCCAGCGCCCGTGCTTGAAGCCGACCGCGCGCAGCCGGCCGACCTCGGCGAAGCCGAGCGCGGCGTGCAGCCGTACCGACGACGGATCGCCGCCGTCGGCGACCACCGCGATCACCTGACGCGCGCCCGCCTCCCGCGCGCGGTCGAGGACGGCGCTCAGCAGCGCCCGGCCGGTACCGCGCCCGGTGCGCCCCGGCGCCAGGTAGATCGTGTCCTCCACGGTCTGCCGGTAGGCGGGCTTCACGCGCCACGGGGCCACGTAGCCGAAGCCGGCGAGCCCGTCGGCGTCCTCGGCGACCAGGAACGGCCAGCCGGCCGCCGCGAGATCCGCGAGCTTCGCCGTCCACCAGGCCGGCTCGGGCGCCGTCAGGTCGAAGGTGGCCACGCTGTGCGCCACGTAGTGGGCGTAGATCGCGGCGATCGCCGCCGCGTCGTCCGCCGTGGCCGGGCGGATGCGGGGCCCAGACGTGGTGTCCACGGCGGGCAACCCTAGGCGCGGCCGGCGCCGCGCCGGCTCAGCAGGTGACGGGAGCGGTGAGATCGCTGCGGGTGGTCCACCCGTACGCCGTCTCGGTGGTGACGCTGTAGACGTAGCTCCTGCCGACGGCGAACACGAGGTGGCTCGCCGACGTGTCGCCGGCGGCCTGGCGGGCGACGACCGTGGAGGAACCGTCCGCGAAGTGCTGCCGGACGGTGTAGCCCGTGACGTCCCGGGCGGCGCTGGGCGTCCACGAGATCCGGCCGCTGTACACCGGGATCCAGCCGTCGCTGCAGATCGCCCGAACGGCCTGCACGGCGCCCGGCGCCGGCACCGTCGCGGCGCGGATCGTTCCCGTGCTCACCGACGCGGTGGCCGAGAACGCCGCCGCCGCCGGACCGACGGTCACCCCGACGAGCGCCAGCGCGAGCAGGACGACGGCGAGGAGGCGGCGACCAGAACGCTCCCCCATGTCGCTCACCTCCCGCCCGATCGTCGCGGCGTCGTTCGCCGGCACGACCCCACCCTCGCTCCCGAGACGCACGGGAGGCTGGAGGGAACCGCAAGGAATCCGCAAGACCCCGGTCGCGGCCGTGCGGTCCCGTGCCCCCAAGGGGTGAGTGCACCGGCAGGCGGGGTGCAGCCGGGCGGGGCGGCTCCCGACAACCCAGGGGTGACCACCGCGTCCGCCCCGGGGCAGCCCCCGGTCGCCTCCCCGGTCGCGCCCCGTGCGCGGCGCACCGGGGTCCTCGCGGTACCCGGAGCCGCGCTCGCGATCACCGCGGGAGTCGCCGCTCTGCTCGCGCTGGACGCCCCGCCGGGCGTCGTCGTCGCCGTCGGCGGCCTGCTCGCCCTGCTGACCCTCCAGCTCCTGCTGTGGCGGCGCCAGCACCGCCTCTCCGGCGCCCTGCAGCGCAGCCAGAGCTCGCTGCGCACGCTGGTGCGCAGCAGCGTCGACCCGGTCGTGATCCTCGACGACTCGCTGCGCATCACCTTCGCCTCCGACGCCGCCGGCGAACTGCTCGGCCTCGGCGTCCCCGACCTGGTGGGCGTGCACGTCGCCGACACCGTCCACCCCGACGACCGCTCCGCCCTGTTCGGCGCCCTCGACGGGGACGCCGGCCAGTCCGCCGTCCGCACCGCGCGCGTCCGCCAGGCCGACGGCCGCTGGCGGCTGGTCCAGGCCACCGTGCGCGACCTGCGCGGCGACCCGGAGATCGGTGCGCTCGTCCTGCACTGCCGCGACGTGAGTCCCAGCGCCCCTGCCCCCGGCGCCGACTCCGAGCTGCTCGAGCTCTCCCTCACCGACCCGGTCACCGGCCTGCCCAACCGCACCGCGCTGATGCGGCGCCTCGGCGCGGTCCAGCGCGGGCCGCGCAACCGCAGCGCCGCTCTCGCGGTGATCGGCGTCGACCGCACCGAGGAGCTCTCCCCGGGCGAGGAGGCGACCCTGCTGCGCGCCCTCACCTCCCGGATCTCCCGTGCCCTGCGCGGCGAGGACTGGCTGGCCCGCAGCACCGACGGCGACTTCGTCGTCCTGGTCCAGGGCAGCATCGCCGACGCCGAGGCGGTGGCCGAGCGGCTGATCGCCACGGTCGGCCCGCTGGCCACGACCACCGGCACCCTGCCCCTGTCCGCGGTCGCCGGCGTCAGCCGGGTCTCCGCCGACGTCGAGCCCGCCGAGGCCCTGCGCCGGGCCGACCTCGCCCTGCGCAGCGCCCGCCGCGCCGGCAGCGGTGCCGTGCACCGGTACGACGACGCCCTGCGCACCGAGCAGGACCGGCGCAGCACGCTGCGGGCCGACCTCGACGGCGCCCTGGAGCGCGGCGAGCTGCGGCTGGTGTTCCAGCCCGTGGTCGACGCCGTCCTGCACCGCACCGTCACCGTCGAGGCGCTGCTGCGCTGGCGGCACCCGCTGCTCGGCGACATCTCCCCCGTGGAGTTCGTACCGCTGGCCGAGGAGTCCGCGCTCATCACCGCCGTCGGCCGCTGGGTGCTGCTCGAGGCCTGCCGCACCGTCGCCGCACTGGACGGCGGGGCACCGGGGGCCGACGCGCTCAACGTCGCGGTCAACGTCTCCGCCCGCCAGGTGCGCAGCGGCGAACTGGTCCCCGACGTGCTCGCCGCGCTCGAGGCCAGCGGCCTGCACCCCTCCCGGCTGCTCGTGGAGATCACCGAGTCGGTGCTGCTCGACGACGCGCACGTCATCGAGGACCTCGCCGCCCTGCGCCGGCTCGGCGTCCGCATCGCCGTCGACGACTTCGGCACCGGGTGGTCCTCGCTGGCCTACCTGGTCGGGATGCCCGTCGACGTCCTCAAGATGGACCAGTACTTCCTGGCCGACGTCGAGCACGACCCGGCCCGCCGCGCCATGTGCCGGGCCGTGCTGCAGCTCGGGTCCAGCCTGGGCCTGCCCGTCATCGTCGAGGGCGTCACCACCCCCGCCACCCTGGCGCTGCTGCGCGACATGGGGCACCGCTACCTGCAGGGCTTCCTGCTGTCCCGCCCGCTGGAGGCCGCACAGCTCGCCGAGGGCCTCGAGCTCGCCGCCGGCGCGCTGCGCGCCCGCGGCCCGGTCGTCCTGCCGTGAGCGGCCTGCCCCGCGGGCTCGGGTGGACCCTGACCCTCGGACTGGTCGGCCTGGCGTTCGCCGTGCCGTACAGCGCCCCGGACGGCACCGGCATGCAGTGGGACGAGCTCGTGCTCGGCTCGATCGCCCTCAGCAGCGCGTGGATGGCGTTCCGGCGCATCCGGCTCATGGACCGCGTCGCCGCCCGCCCCTGGTGGCCGCCGCTGGTCGGCGCCCTGTGCTTCGCCGTCGCCCAGTTCCTCGCCGGCCTCTTCCCGGGGCCGGCGTTCGACGGGTTCGGGGTCGACGACGTCCTCCTCTTCGCCGGCGCCACCTCGCCGCTGATCACCTGCGCGCTGCTGGCCCGCCGGGTCATCCGCACCCGGTGGTCCGCGCTGGTCGTCGACGGCCTGCTCACCACGACCGCGCTGCTGGTCGTCACCGAGGTGCTGCGGACGCCGCTGGTCGGACCGGCCGGCGCACCCGAGGACCTGCGCTCGCTCGTGCTCGCCTACGGCGGCTACGCGGCGGTCATGCTCGGCGGCGCGGGCGCGCTGTGCACCGTCTCCACCCAGGCGCTGCGCCGCGGCGCGACCACCATGATCGGCGCGGTCGCCGCCCAGGCGACGGCGTCGGCGTGCGAGGCCATGGCCATCGTGACCCCCTCCGCGCTGTGGACCGCGGGCTCCGACCTCGCCGTCGCCACTGCCCTGCTGCTCTCCACGCTGGCGGTCCACCAGGCCCCGCTGCGGATGGCCGACCGCACCGCCCGCGCCTCGGCCCCCGTGGTCGGCGCCGCCGGCGTGGCGCTCGTGGTCGTCGCGATGGCCGGCCTGCCGGTGGCCCTGGGCCTGGCGGTGGCCGCCGACCAGCCGCTGTCCGGCGCCGCCGAGCTCGGCTGCTGCGCCGTCTTCGCGCTGATGGCCCTCCGGCTGGTGCTGCGCATCCGCGAGGACGGCCGGATGACCGAGGACCTCGTGCGCAGCGAGGAGGACTTCCGCGAGCTCGTCGAGGCCAGTTCCGACGGCATCGCGATCATGGACGGCGACTACCGCCTGCTGTTCACCTCCCCCGCCGCCCGCACCCTCCTGGGCATCGACGGCGGCGACGAGGACGTCACCCTGCTGGAGCTCGTCCGGCCCGAGGACCGCACCGCGCTCCGCGCCGCGACGGAGGACTCCCCCGCCGGCACCGGCTCCCCACTGCACCTGGGCGTCCTGGGTGCCGACGGCGAACCGCGCGAGCTGGAGGCCACCTCCTCCGAGCGGCCCGGCAGCGGACGGCGCGTGCTGTACCTGCGCGACGTCACCTCCCGCCGTCGCCGCGAGCGCGAGCTGGAGCGGATGGCCTACACCGACCACCTGACCCGGCTGCCCAACCGCGCCGTGCTCTTCCAGGAACTGGGCGCCACGACCTCCGCGGAGCGCTGCCTGCTGGTGCTGGACATGGACGGCTTCAAGGCGGTCAACGACGGCGCCGGTCACCAGGCCGGTGACCAGCTCCTCGTCGAGGTCGCCCGCCGGCTGCACACCGTCGTCCGCGACACCGAACTGGTCGCCCGCCTCGGTGGCGACGAGTTCGCCGTCGTGGTGACCGGAACCCTCACCGAGGCCGAGGACGTGGCCACCCGCATCGTCCGGGTGATGGCCATGCCCTACCGCGTCGACGGAGCCGTCTTCGCCGTCGGCGCCAGCGTGGGCATCGCCGTCCTCGGCTCCGGCGGTGGGCAGCTCGCCTTCCGCGAGGCCGACGCCGCGCTGCGCGAGGCCAAGGCCGCCGGCAAGGGCTGCATCCGGATCGCCGGCGCCGGCCGCGAGGAGAACCCCGTCCCGGTCGCGGACTACTACGAGCACCGGGCGGAGGGCGCGATGCACCTGCGGCTGGACGGCGCCTTCGGGCCCGACCGCCGCCTGGAGCTCGTGCACGCGCTGCCCGCGTGGACGCACGCGGAGCTCGGCACGCTGGACGGGACCGACATCTGGACCTCCTCCGAGCGGCACGGCCGCAGCGCCGACCTGCAGCGCTGGCTGATCCAGCACGCCTGCGCCGCCGCCGCCGAGCTGCCCGACCCGCGCGTCGGCGTCGTCGTCAGCCTGCCCGCCGGCCACGTGACCGTCGACGGGCTCGCCGCCGAGGTGGCCGCTGCGCTCACCGACAGCGGCCTGGAACCCGCCCGGCTGGTCGTCTCCTTCACCGAGGAGACGCTGTTGACCGCACCCGCCGCCCTGGTCGGCGAGCTCGAGTCGATCCGCGCGAGCGGCGTCCGGCTCTGCCTGGACGACTACGGCATGGGCTACAGCCTCTACGCCCTGCTCGCCCGCATCCCCCTCGACCTGGTCCGCGTGGACCTGGGCCGGCTCGCCGCCGCCCAGGACCTCGGCCACGCGAGGCAGGTGCTTGCCGCCATCGTGCGGACCACCGACGGCTTCGGGATCGACGTCGTCGCCGGCGGGATCAGCTCCCCGGAGCTGCACGAGGCCGCGACCGCCGCGGGCGTCCTGCTGCTGCACGGGCGGGCGCTGCCGCACGACTTCGCCCCCGAGGACGTCGCCGACCTGCTCGCCGCCGTCGTCTGACCCGCCGGGACCGCCGATCCGGCCCTCGCGGGTGCCCGGCCCGGCCCCCTGCGCCGAGCGGTCACAATGGGCGGGACCGGAGAGGCAGGCGACCGTGGCCGAGGATCGAGCAGGAACCGACAGCGCCGGTGCGGCGCGGCGCCGGCCCGGTCCGCTGTGGTGGTTCTGGTACGCGCTGGGCGGCGGACTGCCGGAGCGGTTCAGCGCCTGGGTGCTGCACGACACGACGACGCGCTCCTGGGTCGTGCGGCACATGGCCCGCGCGTTCGTGCAGATGATGGTGCCGATCGGGTTGGTGCTGCTCCTCCTGCCCGGTGAGTTCTGGATCCGCGGGATGGCCGCGCTCGGCGGGCTCCTGCTGGGAATGTTCTATTCGGTCGCCTACATGCCCGAGGCCGCCGAGCACCGGGTCAAGCAGGCCGGCTACCCGGTGGGCACCGCCACCGCGGTGCGCGAGAAGGCCGCGCGCGTGCGCGACGCCGAGGACAGCGTCCGCCGCCGGGAGGCCGCGGCCCGGCGCGCCGCCCGCTACCGGGAGCGCCAGGGCCGCTGAGCTCCGGACGCCGGTGACGCCGGTGACGCCGCGGCGACGGGCCCGGGGCCGGCGGGTGAACACCCGCACAGGGCAGTGGTGCGAACCGGGATCGTCGTCGACAGTGAGGTGATGCGACCCGATGCCCGAACCTGGTTCCGCGGTCGCACCACGTCCGCGCCCTCCCTCGACGCGATCGACGTCGACGGGCTGGTCTCCGCCAAGCGGCGCAGCGGCTCGCGCGTCAGCGTCGTCCTCCCGGCCCGCGACGAGCAGGCGACGGTGGGACTGCTGGCCTCCGACATCGCCGAGCGCTGGATGCACCGCACCCGGCTGGTGGACGAGCTCGTGGTCGTCGACTCGGACTCCACCGACGCGACCGCCGCCGTCGCCCGGGCCGCGGGCGCCGACGTCGTCGCCACCGCCGACGTGCTGCCCTCGCACGGCACCCGGCCCGGCAAGGGCGAGGCGCTGTGGAAGTCGCTGGCGGTGACCACCGGCGACCTCGTCGTGTTCCTCGACTCCGACCTCAAGGGCGACGTCAGCCACTACGTCCCCGGGCTGCTCGGACCGCTGCTGACCGATCCACATGTGCAGTACGTGAAGGGCTGCTACACCCGGCCGCTGGAGATCGACGGGGTCAGCGTCCCCTCCGGCGGTGGCCGGGTGACCGAGCTGACCGCGCGGCCGCTGCTCAACGCGCTGTGGCCCGAGCTCGCCGGGTTCGTGCAGCCGCTGGGCGGCGAGTACGCCGGCCGGCGGTCCGCGCTGGAGCAGGTGCCCTTCGCCGGCGCCTACGGCGTGGAGATCGGGCTGCTGGTCGACCTGCTGGAGCTGGTCGGGCTGGGCGGGCTCGCCCAGGTCGACCTCGGCGTCCGCCGGCACACCTCGCAGAGCCAGGAGGCGCTCGGCGCGATGGCCGGGCAGGTCGTCTCCACGGTGCTCGCCCGGGCCGGGTCCGCGCCGGCCGCCGGCGGGCTGCTCACCCAGTTCCGGCACGACGGTGCGGGGTTCGTCCCGCGCAGCACGGCCGTGGCCCTGGACGAGCGGCCGCCGATGGCCACCGTCCCGGAGTACCAGGCCCGCGCCGCCATCCTGGCCGGCTGACCTGCGCCGACGGCGCTCCTGTCGCGGGGCGGCGGGGGCCGGGGGAGGATGCCCCGGTGCTCGTCGCTCCTCCCGCCCCGCCCCGGTGACCGCCGTCGAGGTCGTCGCCCACCGCGGCGCGACCGCCGAAGCCCCCGAGCACACGCTGGCGGCCTATCGCCAGGCCGCCGTGGTCGGTGCCGACGCCGTCGAGTGCGACGTCCGGCTGACCCGTGACGGCGTGCTCGTCTGCGTGCACGACCGGCGGGTGCGGCGCACCTCGAACGGGCGCGGCATCGTCTCGGCCCTCCACCTGGCCGAGCTCGAGCAGTTCCAGTTCGGTGCCCGCCGTCCCCGGGGCCGGCAGCGCTGGGCCGACGACGTGATCGTGTCGGTGACCGACGAGCCGGACGTCGAGAACGGGCTGGTGCTCACCCTGGACCGGCTGCTCGAGTACATCACCGCGACGCCGGGCTCCCTGCGGCTGGCCATCGAGACCAAGCACCCGACCCGGCACAGCCGCAAGGTCGAGGAGGCGCTGGTCGGGTCCCTGCGCCGGTACGGACTGCTCGGCAACGGGCGCCCGGTCGAGTGGGCCGGCCGCCCCGCCGTCCGGATGATGAGCTTCTCCCAGCTCGCCGTCCGCCGGATGACCGAGCTCGCGCCCGGGGTGCCCACGGTGCAGCTGATCGGCAAGCGGCTGCGGCCCGTCCGGCGGGAGCTGCTGCTGGGCAACGCGACGGCGGTGGGCCCCGGGATCGGGCTGATCCGCGTGGACCCCGGCTTCGTGGCCGACGCGCACGCGGCCGGCAAGGAGGTCCACGTGTGGACGGTGAACCAGCCCGGCGACATGGACCTGGTGCGCCGGCTCGGGGTGGACGCGGTCGTCACCGACCGGCCCGACGAGATGCTGCGCCGCCTCGGCCGCGGGAGTTCCGCCGCCTCCTGACGGCCCGGGCGCCGCCCACATCGGCGATGTGGGCGCCGTACTCGGGTCTTGACGCCCACATCGCCGATGTGGGCGCGGAGAAGCGGGGTCAGCGCAGGTCGAGGTGGTCCAGGTCCGCGCGGAGGTCGGCAGGGGTGTCGTACACGGCGACGGCGCCGGCGTCTCGCAGCTCGTCGTCGCCGAAGCCGCCCGAGCGGACGACGACCGCCGGCATCCCCGCGTTCTTCGCGGCCTCGACGTCGTAGACCGAGTCACCGACGACGACGCTCGGGGCGTCCAGCGGCTCCCCCAGCTTCTCCAGCGCCACCTGCAGCAGGTCGGGCGCGGGCTTGGTGTTCTCGACGTCGTCGCTGGTGGTCCACGCGTCGGCCAGGTCCCGGGCCTCCAGCAGGTCCAGCGCGCGCTCGACGTGGTGCGGCTTGCCCGAGCTGGCCAGCACCACCCGGTGCCCGCGCTCCTTGAGCGCCACGATCAGCTCCCGGGCGCCCGGCAGCAGCGCCGTCTCGCCCATCATCGGGTCGACCTCCTCGACCCAGCGCTCGCGGGCGGCCTCGCCGATCCGGCGCTCGACGTCGTCCCCACCGAGCGCGGCCACCAACTGGTCACCGCCCATCCCGATCAGCCGGTGGATGCGCCAGATCGGGAACGTCTCCCCCTGCGACCGGAAGGCCCGGTACCAGGCGAGCGCGTGCTGGTAGTTGGTGTCGACGAGGGTGCCGTCGACGTCGAGGACGGCAATACGCGGGGAACTCATGGGCCCGGGCTGCCCACGCCCACCCCGCCTCAACCGACTCCCTGCCTTTCCGCGGAGAAGCAGGCCGCACGTCCGCGGACGAGCGGGGGTGGGTCAGTCGGCGTGCACGAGCAGGCCGCGGACGATCTCACCGGCCGCCTGGTCGCGGTACCCCTGGTTGAGCTCGTCCAGCGAGTACCGGCGGGTGATGAGCCGGTCGAGCTCCAGCCGGCCCTCCTCGTGCATCTGCAGCAGCCGGGGGATGTCGGTGCGCGGGTTGCACGAGCCGTACAGCGACCCCTGGATCCGCTGCTCGTACACCGTGGCCATCGACCCGTTGAGGGAGAGCTTGCCGTCCTGGGGCTCGTCGGGCAGCGCGGTGAGCACCAGCGTGCCGGCCTTGCCCAGACACGTCATGGCGCCGGCGTAGGCCTCGGGCGTCAGCTTCCCGACGGTGAGGACGACGACGTCGGCGCCCGTGCCGCGGGACAGGCTGCGGGCGAGGCCGGCCGCCTCCTCGGCGCCGGCCACCGTGTGGGTCGCCCCGAGCGACTCGGCGAACTCGCGCTTCATCGCGACCGGGTCGACGCCGATGACGTGCAGCGCGCCGGCGTGCACCGCACCCTGCACCGCGTTCGCGCCCACTCCCCCGAGACCGACGACGACGACGGTGTCCCCCGGCCGCACCCCGCCCGAGTAGACGGCCGACCCCCATCCGGTGGGCACGCTGCAGGCCAGCAGCGCCGCGGTGTCCAGCGCCACCGACGGGTCGATCCGCACGCAGGAGAACTCGCTGAGCACGGAGTGCCGCGCGAAGGCGCCCACCATGCAGAACCCGCCCAGCGGCTCGCCGTCCAGCCGGAAGGGGAACGTCCCGGAGGGGAGCTGCCCGGTGCCGATGGTGGCGCCCTTGTCGCACAGGTTGGACTTCCCGCGGGCGCAGTACCGGCAGTGCCCGCAGGCCGGCAGGAAGCTGGTGATCACGTGGTCGCCCGGGGCCACGGAGGTGACGCCCGCCCCCACGGCCTGCACGACGCCCGAGCCCTCGTGCCCGCCGACGATGGGGCGCACCCCGGGCCCGTGGCGGAGGTGCTCGTCCGAGTGGCACATGCCGGCGAAGGCCATCTCGACCAGCACCTCGCCCGGACCGGGGTCGAGCAGGTCCAGCTCGACGATCTCCCAGTCGGCCTCCGGCTTCCGCATCACCGCTGCTCTGGTCCGCACTCCACCACTCCTCGGGTCCCGCCTCGCACCGTGGCGCCCATCCTGCCCGCACGGCCTCCCCCTCGCCGGACCCCGCCCGCACCGCGCCGGGCTCCGCGGTACGGCACGATCGCGCAGGTGCCCTCCGCTCCGCAGCCCGAGCCCGCCCCCGCGACCGAGGTGTGCCCCGGCTGCGGCGCCGTCCTGGCGCCGGTGGCCGGCGACGTCGCGGCGCACCCCGGCGCCTCGCCGTCCTGCACCCGGCTGTTCGACGTGACCCTGCGGGGACCGCGCGAGGAGGCGTCCGCCGACGCCGGTGCCGCGGCGACGGCCCGGCTCGCCGACGCCGCCTACGACGCCCAGCACCCCGCCGCCACCGAGCCGGCGCGGCTGCCGGCCGCACTCGGGCAGCTGAGCACTGCCCTGGGCGCGGCCGCCCCCGCCCGCGCGTCCGGGCCACCCCCCGCGTGGACGACGACGATCGCCGATGTCGCCGCCGACCTGGACGTCATCGACCTGGACGTGCTGGTCGGCTCGTGGGCGCGGGCCGTGCTCGCGGACTGGGCCGCGACGGGCTCCTGAGCAGGGAGATACGGCACGTCCCGGTGACGATGCGCCGGATACGTTCGGTGGCTAACATTGACACAGTGAGTGATCTTGTTGACCGTCGCGCGCAGAAGAAGGCCTTGACGCGGGAGTTGGTCCGGACCACCGCGCACCGCCTCTTCGCCTCGCGGGGGTTCGACGCCGTCACCATCGCCGACGTCGCACGCGAGGCCGACGTCGCCGTCCAGACGGTGTTCAACCACTTCGCCAGCAAGGAGGACCTCTTCTTCGACGGCCGCGTGCCGTGGGTGGAGGGCGTGGCGAACGCGGTGCGCGACCGTGCGCCCGGCGTCGGACCGCTGTCGGCCCTGCGCGCCCACCTGCTGGAGTTCATGGCCGGCCAGCTGAGCTCGCTCGGCGGCCCCGAGGAGCGGTGCTACCGGGCCACCCTCGACGCCTCGGACACGCTGCGCACGTTCGAGCGGAAACTGGTCTTCGAGGCCGAGCACCGGCTGTCCGACGCCCTGCTGGCCGCCTGGCAGGAGCCCGAGGACGGCGGTGAGCGCGCGCCGCTGGACCCGGCGATCTCCGCTCCGCTGACCGCCGCCATCTGGCTGGCCGCGGTGCGCGTGCTGATCGTGGAGAACCGGGTGCGCGTCGCCCAGGGGCTGGCACCGGCCGTGGTGGCCGCTGCGGTCGAGGTGCTGGGCGACCGGCTGCTGACCTTCATGCAGGCCGGCTCGGGCACCTTCCACGGGATGGTCACGCCGGCCCAGGAACTGCCCGGGGATCGTCAGGCCGGCTGACCCCGGCCCGGGCGTCAGACCGCGACGCGCAGGTCGGCCGGTTCCACCAGCGGGCAGAGCACCTCGTCGACCACCCGGTCCACGTGCTCGGCGAGCATCGCGCCGTCGCCCGCAGCGGTGAAGCGCTGCCACCAGAACGCCTCGAGGACCGAGTAGAGCAGCGCCAGCCGGTCGGCATCGATCTGCTCGCCCCGCGCCTCCGCCCGCTCGCCGATGACGGCGACCGCCTCGGCCAGCGGCTGCACCAGCGCCTCCTCCAGGCCCGCGCGCAGCTGCTGGTCGTACCGGGCGGCGCCCACGATGCTGGCCGCGGCGCGCTCCTCGCGGTCCAGCGGAGTCGTCCAGCGGTCGGCGAGCGCCCGCAGGTCCCCGCGCACGGAGCCGGTGTCCTCCGGCGTCGCGACCAGCCGGAAGCGGCCCACCGCCGCGTGGGCCAGCGCGGCCATCGTCGGCCAGCGGCGGTAGATGCCGGCCTTGCCCGCGCGGGCGCGGGCCGCGACGCGGTCGCTGTTGAGCCGCCCCCAGCCCTCCTCGGCCAGGATCTCGACGGCCACCGCCAGGAGCTGCTCGGACAACTCGGCGCTCAGCGGGCGCCCCGGGGTACCGGTCACGTGAGGCCTCCGCGGTGGCTGATCATCTGCACCGCGACATACTGGCCCCGTCGGTGGAGTCACCACAATGACCTTGCGCCCGCGTATCGCAGATAACTGTGATGCCGCGGCACGTCCGTGCGCGCCGGAGAGGCCGGCTCAGGCGCCCGCGGCGGGCTCCACCTGCACGCGGATGCTCGCGCCGTCGTCGGACAGCCGGCCCTCGCTCCGGGCCCGCGCCACCATCTCGTCCCACTGCCCCGTCCAGTCGGCCGCGGTGGCCCGCGGCTCGGCGGCGGCGCGCAGGGCCGCGGCATCCAGCTGCGCGGTACCGGCGTCCTGCATCCGGCCGAGGCCGGAGCGCTCCAGGACCTCGGCGGCCTCCTCGTCGGTGACCTGACCCAGCGCCAGGACGCACCGGCTCAGGTCGTCGATGTCGACGACCCGCGCCTCGGGGCGCTCGTCCGCGCCCGTGACCACCTCGACGATCATGTTCTCCTCCTCAGACGTGCCAGGGGAACCGGGTGAAGTCCGGGTCGCGCTTCTCCAGGAAGGCGTCCCGGCCCTCGACGGCCTCCTCGGCCATGTAGGCCAGGCGGGTGGTCTCGCCGGCGAACAGCTGCTGGCCGACCAGCCCGTCGTCGATCAGGTTGAACGAGTACTTGAGCATCCGCTGGGCGGTCGGGCTCTTGGCGACGATCTTCCTCCCCCACTCCAGGGCGGTGGCCTCCAGCTCCGCATGGGGGACGACGCGGTTGACCATGCCCATCGCGTGGGCGTCCTGCGCGGTGTACTCCTCACCCAGGAAGAAGATCTCGCGGGCGAACTTCTGCCCGACCTGCCGGGCGAGGTACGCCGAGCCGAACCCGCCGTCGAAGCTGCCGACGTCGGCGTCGGTCTGCTTGAACCGGGCGTGCTCGGCGCTGGCCAGGGTCAGGTCGGACACCACGTGCAGGCTGTGCCCGCCGCCGGCCGCCCACCCGGGGACGACGCAGAGGACGACCTTGGGCATGAACCGGATCAGCCGCTGCGCCTCGAGGATGTGCAGCCGCCCGCTGCTGCGCCCCTTGTCGTGCTCGTAGCCGTACTTGCCGCGCACCCGCTGGTCACCGCCCGAGCAGAACGCCCAGCCGCCGTCCTTGGGGCTGGGGCCGTTGCCGGTCAGGATCACGCAGCCGACGTCGGTGGACAGCCGGGCGTGCTCGAGCGCGGTGATCAGCTCGTCGACCGACTGCGGGCGGAACGCGTTGCGCACCTCGGGCCGGTCGAAGGCGATGCGGACGACGCCGGAGTCGACGGCCCGGTGGTAGGTGATGTCGGCGAAGTCGAACCCCTCGACCGGCCGCCACGCGGAGCTGTCGAAGATCTCGGAGACGTCGTCGCGGGCGCTCATGCAGCGAACCTTACGAACCGTCCGCCGGGAGCGGCTTCCCGCCTCACCTGCCGAGCAGCCCGCCGACCGCCCCGGTCACCCCGCCGACGACCTCGCCGACCGGCTCGGTGACCGGCGCCAGCACCTCTCCCACCGGCTCCGTGACCGGCGCCAGCACCTCTCCCACCGGCTCGGTGATCGGCGCCAGCGCCTCGCAGAGGCAGTCCGCCACGACCGGCGTGGGGGTGGCCGCGGGCGGTGGCGGTGGCGCCGGGGTGTGCGAGGGCTCCGCCGGCTCGCGCACGGGCGCGGGCTTCGGCTGGTGGACGGGCGCGGGCGCCACTGGCGGTGCCGGCGCCGGCGCGGGGGCGGGGGCGGGGGCGGGGGCGGGCTTCGCGGGCAGGGGCTGGACCGGCGCGGTGGCCGGCTGCCTCCCCGCCGCTGGTGCCGGGCTCGCGGCCTCGCCGGCCGACGTGGCACCGGGCGCCGCTGCGGACCACCCGGGGTCCGTGCCGGCGGCCGCACCTGAGCCGGCCGCCCGGTCGGGCGAGCCGGCACCTGTGTCGGCCACCCGGACGCTCCCCGCGGTGTCCATCCCGCTCAGGGACGCAACCGGTCCGTCCCCGCTCCGGCCGTCGGCCCCGCCGTCGTCGCCGTCCGTCCCGCCGCTCCCGACGTCGCCGTCGTCCGTCCCGACTCCGGGCACGGTGCCGGTGAAGACGTCCGCCTCCCGGTCGGCGCCCTCGGACGGGGTGGTGGACAGCACGATGGCCAGGGGTGCGGCGATCAGCAGCGCGGCGCACAGCAGCGACAGCAGCAGCAGGGCGCGCGCGCGTCCGCGCACGTCCCCGGTCCGGCCGGCGACGGTCGCCGTCCGCGGCGGTGAGGGAGGCGCGGCATGGCGGGACAACGACGGCTCCTCGGGCGGTAGGAGTGAGACCTGGGTCTCACTGCCCAGGTCGGCCCGAGGCTATACCTGTGATCCGGAGTTCCGCTCAGGACCACCCGCGGCGAGCAGCGGGCGCAGCCGGTCCAGCGACGCGGCCAGCCCCGGGTGCAGGTCGACGGCGGACAGCTCGGCGACCGGCCACCAGGCCACGCCGTCGCTCTCGCCGTCCAGACGTAGCTCGCGCGGATCGATCGGCCGCGCCGGACGCGCCAGGACGGTCGTGTAGACCCAGCCGCCGTGGTCGTCGACCGACCAGGCGCCCAGGACGACGTCGTCGGGGGTCAGCCCCAGCTCCTCCTGCACCTCGCGCAGCGCGCCGACGTGCGCCGGCTCGCCGGCGTGCAGCGCGCCGCCGGGCGTGCCCCAGGTGCCGCCGTGGTGGGACCACAGGGCGCGGTGCTGGAGCAGCACCTCCGGGCCGGCGGCGCCGTCGCGGTGCAGGAACAGCCCGGCCGCGCCCGCCCGGCCCCAGTGCTGGTGCCCCAGGGCGCAGGAGGTCCAGCCGTCGGTGGACGAGAACACGTGCCCAGTGAACCCCACCGCGCCGGGCCGCTCCGGGTGAGCACGTAGGTTCCAGGGGGACAACGCCCGCGCGCCCCCGACGGAGGACCTCTCGATGAGCACCACCACGACCATGGCCGAGCTGCCCGGACTCGTCGGCAAGGAGCTGGGCACCAGCGAGTGGTACGAGGTGACGCAGGAGCACGTGAACCTCTTCGCCGACGCCACCGGCGACCACCAGTGGATCCACGTCGACCCGGAGCGCGCGACGAAGGAGAGCCCCTTCGGCGGCCCGATCGCCCACGGCTACCTGACGCTGTCGCTGCTGGTGCCGCTGTTCGGCTCGGTCCTGCGGGTCACCGACACGGTGATGGGCGTGAACTACGGGCTGAACAAGGTCCGCTTCCCCTCCCCGGTCCCGGTGGGCTCGAAGGTGCGGCTGACCGCGACGCTGGCCGGCATCGAGGACATCGCCGGCGGCAAGCAGCTCACCTTCTCCTGCGTCATCGAGCGCGAGGGCGGGGACAAGCCGGTCTGCATCGCCGAGCCGGTGTACCGCTACTACGGCGGCTGATCCGGTGCGCGTCGCCGTCTTCACCGGCTCGCACGCCGGGCCGGCGGCGCACGCCGACGCGGCGGCGGCCTTCGCCACCGACCTGGCGCGGGCCGGGGTCGGCATCGTCTACGGCGGCGGCAAGGTCGGGCTGATGGGCGTCGTCGCCGATGCCGCGCTGGCGGCCGGTGGCGAGGTCATCGGCGTGATCCCGCAGCACCTGGTGGACGACGAGGTCGCCCACCCCGCGCTGCCGCGGCTGGAGATCGTGCAGACCATGCACGAGCGCAAGGCGGTGATGGCCGACCTGGCCGACGCGTTCGTCGCGCTGCCCGGCGCCGCGGGCACCCTCGAGGAGCTGTTCGAGGCCTGGACCTGGGGCATGCTCGGGCTGCACGCCAAGCCGACGGCGCTGGTCGACGTCGACGGGTTCTGGCAGCCCCTGGTCGGCCAGCTGCGCCGGATGGTCGACGACGGCTACCTCGACGCCGCCCGGCTGGACGCGCTCGGCGTGGTGCACGACGCCGCGGAGCTGCTGCGGTTCGTCGAGGGCTACGAGCACCCGGCGCGCAAGTGGACCGCCCCGTCGTCGTCCTGACCACGGGCCCCGGCCGGGCGGTGACCGCGGGAACTGCCTAGCGTCGGTGCCGTGGAGCACTGGGACGTCGTCGTCGTGGGCGCCGGACCGGCCGGAGCCGCCGCCGCGCTCGCCGCCCGCCGGGCCGCGCCGGCCACCCGGGTGCTGCTGCTCGACCGCGCCGCGTTTCCCCGCGACAAGGTCTGCGGCGACGGCATCGCCCCCGAGGCGCTCGATGTGCTGCAGCGGCTCGGCGTGGAGCCGGCAGCGCTCACCGACGGCTTCGCCCCCGTGCCGCGGCTGCGGCTGCGCTCCCCGGGCGGGGCCGCCGTGGAGCGGGCGATGCGCCGTCCCGCGCACGTGGTGCCGCGGCAGGTGCTGGACGCCCGGATCCTCGACGCCGCCGTCGCCGGCGGCGCGGAGCTGCGCCGGCACCAGGTGCGGCGGCTGACGGTGCACCCGGACCGTGTCCAGGTCGACGACGCATGCACCGCGGGCGTGGTGATCGGTGCCGACGGCGCGGAGTCCGTCGTCCGCAGGGGGCTGGGGCTGGCAGCCAACCGGCCGGACCGGATGGCGGTGGCCCTGCGCGGCTACGCACCGGAGCTCCCCGGGCAGCGCGGCGTGCAGGTCATCGCCACCACCGAGCAGCGCTGGCCGGCCTACGCGTGGTCGTTCCCGCTCGGCGACGGCCGGGCCAACGTCGGCTACGGGGAACTGGTCTCCGCCGGCGCGAGCCGGACGGCGCTGGTGGAGGGTCTGCACCGGCTGCTGCCCGGCGTCGAGCCCGACGGGTTGCGCGCGCACCGCCTGCCGCTGTCCACCCAGCGGCCGCGGCAACCCGACGGGCGGGTGCTGCTCGCCGGCGACGCCGCGTCACTGATCAATCCGCTGACCGGCGAGGGGATCTTCTACGCCGTCCTCTCGGGTGCGCTCGCCGGCGCTGCCGCGGTGTCCGGTCCCGCGGCCGGGCAGGCCTACCGGCGGGCGCTGCACCGCCGGCTGGGCCGGCACCTCCGGCACTCCTCGGCGGCCTCGCTGGTGAGCCGGTGGCCGCGGATCATGGACGCCGCCTTCCGGGCCGCCGTGACCGACCAGGGCGTCTTCGACGACGTCGTCGACCTGGGGCTGGCCGACGGCCGGCTGACCGCGCGCACGCTCAGCGCGGCCGCCCGCCACCTCGGCCGACGCCCCGCCCACGGCCGGCCGGCACCGCGGTGAACGCCGCGGTGCGCGCCGTGCCGTCGTACCCGCCCCGCGGGGCCGGGAGGCCGAAGAGCGCCCCCACGGTCGGGGCGACGTCGACCGTCCGGGCCGGATCGCTGCTGACCGCGCCCCGCCGGACGACCGGGTGCCCGCCGCTCACCAGGAAGGGGATCGGTTCGGTGACGGGGTGCCCGTGGTTGCCCGGCAGCGGGTTGGACAGCGGCGTCGTGTCGCTGAACCGCCAGCCGGCCCGCGCGTAGCAGACCAGGTCGCCCGCCTCCGGCCCGAGGCGCAGCTCCCGCGGGTCGTGCACCGACAGCACGCCCGGGTGGGCGGCGACCAGCCGGCGGACGTCCCGCAGACCGGCGCTGCGCCGGGACGCCGGCCCGGTCCAGTAGACGAGGTCCGCCCCGCCGTTCTGCCCGATCCGCACCGACTCGCGCAGGTCCGGCCGGCTGCGCAGCAGCAGGTCGAGCGACACCAGGTTCGTCACGAGCGACCAGTCCATCGAGTGGTCGGCGAGCACGAGCACCACGCTGTTCTCCCACCGCCCGGTGCGCCGCAGGTGGTCGGTGAACCGGCCGATCTGGACGTCGCTGCTGGCCAGTGCGGCCTTGCGCGCGGCGCCCAGCAGCGGGCCGGTCAGGTCGCTGTGGCCCACGCGGTCGACGTCGCCCAGGTTCACGAAGACCAGGTTCGGATCGAACTGGTCGACCATCGCGATGGCGGCGTCCATCGTGAACACGTCGGGTGCGTGGCCGCTGCCCGGCACCACGGGCCGCGGCTCCCAGCGGTGCGTGGCCCGGGTGCCGAAGATGCCGAACAGGTACTCCTTGGACAGCACCGTCCCCGTGGTGCCGCCCGCGGCGTTCAGCCGCTCGATCACCGTGGGGAACCGCAGGTCCGTCGGCCGGTCCAGGGTGCGGATCGTGGCCTCGCGCCGGTCGAACACGGAGTTGGCCGGCACGCCGGACCGGTCCGGCCGGACGCCGGTCATCATCATCACGTGGTTGGGGATGGTCTCCATCACCGGGAGCGACCGCGCCGCGGGGAACCAGGTGCCCTCCGCCCGCAGGGCCGACAGCCGGGGCATCAGGACCGGCTCCACCTCGGCCGGTGACGAGCCGTCGAGCACCAGCACGTAGACCCGCAGGCCGGGCCGGGAGGTGGCCCGCGCCGGCGGGGCGCCCATGGCCGACGAGAGGACGACGGCGGCGCCGCCGGCGACCCCGACCTGCAGGAAGCGGCGCCGGTCCATCGCCGTGCCCCCGGTCACGCGAGGCTCCCGCGCACCTGCTCGACCCGCTGGGTCCCGGCCGGCACCCGGTAGGACACCGAGTGGATGGCCGCCGCGTTGCGATCGGTGCGGTCGGTCAGCACGTACCAGTCCATCTGCGCTCCTGCGGGGGTCACCTCGAGCACGGAGAAGCCGTGCGAGTCGAAGTCCAGGTACTTGATGTGCGGGTTGTTCACCTTGATCGCGGTCTCCGCCACCTTCGAGGTGGTCCCCGGCGGCGTCCCGGTGATGTCGTCGAGGTTGTCACTGGTCACCGAGGTGCAGACCAGCTCGACGCCGAGGCTGCGGCGGGTGACCGGATAGGTGAGCCCGTCCGCCGGCAGCTCGCAGGCCCACCCGGAGTGGATGTCACCGGTCAGGAACACGGTGTCCCGGATGCCGTGGTCGCGCAGGTGGCCCAGGACCTTCGCGCGCTCGGCGGGGTAGCCGTCCCACTGGTCCACGTTGTAAGGGACCCCCGTGACCGGTGGCGCCCCGAGGTCCACCAGGGTGGCGATGCCCGCCGCCGTCCGGGTGTCGAGCGCGTTCGGGAAGCGGACCGGCGCGATCATCACCGGGTTGCCGACGAGCTTCCACTGCACCGTGGGATCGGACAGGCCGTCGAGCAGGAACTGCAGCTGGGCCGCGCCGGTGAGCGTGCGCCCCGGGTCGCCCAGCGCCGGGTCCAGCGGTGAGCCGGCCTGCTGGTCGCGGTGGGTGCGCAGGTCGAGCATCGACAGGCTGGCCAGGGAGCCGAAGCGCAGCCGCCGGTAGAACGGCTGCCCCGGCTCCCACCGGACCGGCATCCACTCGGCGTAGGCCCGGTAGGCGGCCGCCCGCCGCTGCGACCACGTCCCCTCGGCGCCCTCGGTGTGGTTCTCGGCGCCGCCGGACCACGCGTCGTTGGCCGTCTCGTGGTCGTCCCACGTGACGACCCACGGCGCCGCGGCGTGCAGCGCCTGCAGGTCGGGATCGGCCTTGTACTGGGCGTGCCGCCGCCGGTAGTCCGCCAGCGTGGTCATCTCCCGGGGCGGGTCGTGCGGCCGCACGACGACGTCGCGGGCCTGGTACTCACCGGGCGCGTACTCGTAGAGGTAGTCGCCCAGGTGGAGGACCAGGTCGAGGTCCCGGCGGCGGGCCAGGTGGCGGTAGGCGGTGAACCAGCCGGCCTGGAGGTTCGCGCAGGACACCACCGCCATGCGCAGCCGGCCCGGGGCCGCGCCGTCGGCCGGTGCCGTGCGGGTGCGCCCGACCGGTGACAGCACCCCCTGGCAGCGGAACCGGTACCAGTACTCGGTCCCCGGCCGCAGCCCGGCGGCGTCGACCTTGACGGTGTGGTCGCGCTCGGGCCCGGTGCGGACCGCACCCCGGCGCACGATCCGCCGGAAGGCGGGATCGGTCGCGATCTCCCACTCCACGGGCGCGCCCTGGCCGGCGCCCGGCTCCCGGCCGGGGGTCACCCGCGTCCACAGGATGACGGCACCGGGCAGCGGATCACCCGAGGCGACGCCGTGCGCGAACCGCGGCCGGGCCGCGGCCGGCGGGGTGCGCGGTGGGGTCGCCCCGGCCCGGGAGGGAACCGTGGCGACGGCGGCACCGGCACCGGCGACGGCGGCCAGCTGGAGCGCGGTGCGACGGGGCAGGGGGGAGGAGGACAGGGTCACGTACCGACCATCGAGCGTGGCGGCAGCTGGTGACGGCCTTCCCGCCACTGTTCACCGACCGTTCCCCGACCGGTCGACGGCACACCCGCCGCCGGTCCTCGTGCGGCGACAGGCTTCCGGCGTGACCCACGTCGAGGTCCCGCGGTCCACCCGTCTCCTCTCCCTCGCTGCCGTCGTCGCCGGCGCCACCGCCGAAGGGCTGCTCGTCCGCACCGGCGCACGCCGGAGGCAGCGCCTGCAGATGTGCACCGCCGCCCGTGTGCTCACCGCCCTCGGCGCCCGCGTGCGCGTCGTCCCCCCGCCCGTCCCGTGGCCACGCACGGGCGGATCGCTGGTGACCGGGCACGACGCCGGCTGGCTCGGCGACCTCGCCGTCCTCACCTCGGTGCCGCGCGCCCTCCCCGGCTGGGCGGAGCTCGCCGACCGCGTGCTGCCCTTCCCGGGCGCGGCCGCTCCTCCAGCCGACGACAGCCAGGTGCGCTGCCCCGTCACCCTGACCTACCGGACGGCGGACGGCCCGCTGCGCCGGCTGCCCCGGCGGCTCGACGAGGTGGCGGCGCTGCGCGACCTGGTCATCGAGGCCTGGCTGCTGGCGCCCGTCGCCGTCGGCCCGGCGGGTCAGGAGGGCGGAGCGGCCGGCTCGGTACCGGGCGGTGCGTCGGCGGGCGGCGCGTCGGACGCCGGTGCATCCAGGGTCGCCGGCACGTCCGGCTGGGCCTCCTCGGGGGCCGGAACGGCGGCGGGGGTGCGGAAGGCCGCGTAGTCCTCCGCGGTCAGCGGGCCGGCGGTCAGCTCCCCGGCCGGCAGGGGGGCCTCGATCGGCTCGCCGGCCAGTTCGAGCAGCACCGACTCCACGCCCGGGACGCTGGTCGCGGTGAGCACGATCTGCGCGACGGCCCGCCGTCCGGAGACCCCGGCCGGCGCCTGCGCCGACGGGTTGAGGTTCAGGTCGATCGTCGCCGTACCGCCCTCGAGGCCGGTGACGCCGAGCCGGACCTCCGGCGGCAGCGACGTGGACAGCTGCTCGTCCCGCTCACCCCGGGTGGGCCCGGCGGCCAGCTGCTCGAGGAGATAGGCGAGCCGCTCACGGCGTGATGTCCCGCTCACCTCGCGCACGCGGGGCACCAGGGTCCCGTCCGTGGTCAGCCAGTGCACGCGCGACGTGTCGACATTGGCCTCGGGCGGTGCGGTGGGCGTGGCCGTCGGACTGGGCGCGGCCAGTCCGTAGGGCACGTCCGTCGCAGCGATCGTCGACGGCGAGCCGCCCGTCGGCACGCCGCACCCCGCGGCGACGGCGACCACCAGCCCGGCTGCCGCTGCCGCCCAGCCCGCACGGAAGCCGGTCACGTGGGCTCCGCCGGCAGCGAGAGGGAGAAGCGCGCCCCGCCCTCCGGACCGTCGGCGACCCAGGCCGCACCGCCGTGCCGCACCGCGGTCTCGGACACGATCGCCAGCCCCAGACCCGCGCCCGGGAGCGAGCGGCGCGCGGCCCCCGCCCCGCGGGCGAACCGCTCGAAGATCCGTTCCCGGTCCTGCACCGGTACGCCCGGCCCGGCGTCGTCCACGGCCACGACGACGGTGTCCTCCGACCGCTGGACGGTCACCCGGCGCGATCCGCCGGCATGCCGGTCGGCGTTGTCGAGCAGGTTGCGCAGGGCCCGCTCCAGGCTGTTCTTGTTGCCTCGCACCACCGTCTCCTCGTCGGGGTCGCCGTCGAGCAGCTCGGAGGGCCGGCCGGTGACCGCGAGCACCTCACGGGCCAGCGCGGTCATGGACACCGGCCGGCTGGACTCGGCGATCGCGTCGCCGTCCAGGCGGGCCAGCTCCAGCAGGTCGTCGAGCATCCGGCGGAACCGGCGCAGCTCCCCCTCCACCAGCGTCAGGGCCTGCCGCGCCCGTGGCGACAGCTCCTCGCGGCGGGCCCCGAGCACCTCGACGCTGGTGACCAGGCTGGTGAGCGGGCTGCGCAGCTCGTGGCTGACGTCGCCGACGAAGCGCGCGTCGCGCTCGATGCGGGCGCTCAGCGCGTCCACCATGCTGTTGAACCCCGCCACGATGGCGACCAGGTCGGGGTCGTCGGTCGGCGGCAGCCGGGTGGCGAGCTCACCTCCGGCGATCCGCGTGGCCGCGACGGCGACCTGCTCGAGCGGCTGCACGGCCCGCCGGCTGGCCCACACGCCGACGCCCGCGCCCGCCGCGGTGGCCGCGACCGCCGACGCGGCCAGCACCGCCGACAGCGTCGCGAGCACCTGCCGCAGCTCGGTGAGCCGGCCGACGGCGTAGAACTCGACGCCCACCGAGCGCAGCGGCACCCCGACCACGAGCGCCGGCCCGGCGGGTGCGTCGATGCGCACGGTCCCCGCCGCGCCACCGGCCACGATGTCCTGCAGCTCCGTCGGGACGTCCCGGGCACCGATGTCCAGGGTGGAGGAGTACCAGGAGTCGCCGCTGCGCAGGACGACGTCGGCTCCTCCCGAGGGCACCAGCTCGGTCAGCAGCTCGCCGACGTCGGTGCCGGCGGTGGCCAGCCGGCTGTTGAGCACGTTCGCGTCGGCGAAGGCCTGGCGGGTGAGCGAGTCCTCCCGCTGCTCGAGCAGGTAGTTGCGGGACAGCAGGAACGTGGCGGTCACCAGCACGATCGACACGAGCAGCGTGACCGCGGCGAACCCGAGGACGATGCGCGCCCGGAGCCCGCGCGGCCCGAGCGCGAGCCTCACTGGGGATCGAGCCGGTAGCCCAGCCCCCGCACGGTGATCACCAGGCGCGGCGCACTCGGATCGGTCTCGACCTTCGTGCGCAGCCGCCGCACGTGGACGTCGACGATGCGCTCGTCGCCGAAGAACCCGTGCTCCCAGACCCGCTCGAGCAGCGCCTGGCGGCTGAACACCCGGCCCGGCGAGCCGGCGAGCTCGCACAGCAGCCGGAACTCGGTGAGCGTCAGCGGCAGCTGCTCCTCGCCGCGGTGCACGGTGCCGCGTCCCTCGTTGAGCACCAACGGCGCGGCCGGGTCGGAGTCCAGCACCACCGCCTCGGGAGGCCGCTCCGAGCTGGCGCCCCCGGCCCGCCGCCGCAGCGCCCTCAGCCGCGCGGTGATCTCCTTGACCTCGAACGGCTTCGTCACGTAGTCGTCGGCACCGGCCTCCAGGGCCGCGACGATGTCGTGCGTGTCGGCCCGGGCGCTGACCACGATGATCGGCAGGTCGTGGTCGCGCCGGACGTCGCGGATGACGGCGTACCCGTCCATAGAGCCCAGCATCAGGTCCACGACCATCAGGTCGGGTGCGGCCATGGCGACCGCCCGCACGGCGTCCTCGCCCGATGCCGCCTCGGCGACGTCGTAGCCCTCGTCCTCCAGCGCCCACCGCAGGGCGGTGCGGATCGAGTCGTCGTCCTCGACGACCAGCAGACGGAGGGGCACGGCCGACATGCTGCCACCGCCGCCGGACCGGCCGCCCAGGCGGTCGGCACCGTCATGCGATCGCAAAGCACCG
Organism: Blastococcus sp. SYSU DS0617; assembly: GCF_054051075.1. Lineage (NCBI taxonomy): Bacteria > Bacillati > Actinomycetota > Actinomycetes > Geodermatophilales > Geodermatophilaceae > Blastococcus > Blastococcus sp. SYSU DS0617. Next base: position 111,620 of record NZ_JBJHAO010000001.1, on the reverse strand, counting down.
TCCCAGCGGATCGCAACAACGCTCAGCGACGCTGAGGCTCCCGCCCCCGGCGTCGAGGAGATGCTGCATGACCACCACCGCTGCTGCCCGCCCTGCGGCCGCCGGCCGGGTCGACGCGTCCGGGGACGAGGTGACCATCCACCTCGACGACTCGCTGTTCGCCGACGGTCTGGCCGACGTCCGGTGGCTCCTGCACGACGCGCTGCTGGCCGGCGCCCGGCGGCTGGTGGTCGACCTGACCCGCGTGCAGAACCTGTCCAGCACCGCGGTGGCCAGTTTCCTGTGGGCCCACCGCATCTGCCGCGCCCGCGGCGGCACCGTGATCCTGCGCGGCGCCAACCGGCGCACCCTCGACCTGCTGCGGCGCACCGGGCTGTGGCGCGTCCTCCGGCTCGAGAACGGCCGGGAGAGGAACGCGGCGTGATGCTGTCCGAGACCGTCGATCTGCGGATCGGGTTGATCCGGGCCTCCGGCCACCTCACCGCCCAGGGCGCGGACCTGCTGCGCGGCACCGCCGACTCGCTCCGCGAGGGCGGGCACCGCCGCGTCGTCCTCGACCTCGCCGGGGTGCGGGCCGCCGACGACGCCGGGCTGGATGTGCTGCGCCGCTTGCGCACCGACTTCGCCGAGGACGGCGGCGAACTCGTCCTGCAGCACGCCGGCCAGCTCAGCCCCGAGCCGGTCTGAGCGAACGCCCCGGAGAACCTCCGCCCGGGTCGGCCCGGCGCGGGGCGGGCCGACCCGGCCGGTCAGCGCAGTGCGGTCACCAGCGCGCACGCGGTGGCCCCGGTCGGCTCCACGACGAAGCCGAGCTGCTCCAGGACGTCGAGGATCGCTGCGTTCATCAGCCGCTGCACGGCTTCGTCGGCGGTGGCGCCCCGGGAGTGCTGCAGGCTCATCCGGTCGTGCGGTCGCCAGCTGACCAGCAGTCCGCCCGCGTCCTGGTCCGGGACCAGGCAGACGCCGCCCCCCGACTGCCCGGGTCCGGAGTCGTGCAGCGGCAGGCCCGCCTCGACCAGGGCCGCCGCGACCTCGACCACGAGGGTGGTCAGCGGGTCGGTGTCGGTGAGCAGGTCGTCCCACTCGGCGGGCAGCCGGTCCAGGTGCCGGCCCAGCTCGCCCAGCCAGGCCCGCTCCTCCGGTGAGGGCTTGGGCTTGACCGTGCCGTCGGTGCGCCGCGTGCCGAAGACCGTCACGGCGGAGAGCTCACCGGCGAAGGCGGCCCAGTCGGCGTCGATCCGGTCGGAGAACGGGCCGGCCAGCACCTGGGCGGACTCCCCGACCAGCCACCAGCTGGGACCGCCCTCGGCGACCGCTGCCGGCGCGGGGCGGACCGCGACGCTGCCCGACCGCCCGGCCCCGGCCCGGGCCGGGGCCGCTGCCGCGTCACCGGAGCGGGCGGGGGCACGACGGCCGGCGGGGTGGTTCGCCGACCGCGGGGTGGCCGCCCGCGCGGGCTGCTGCGCACCGTTGCGCTCGAACTCGTACCGGGCCGTGGAGCTGGCTCCGAGAACCACCACCACCCCGACGAAGAGCAGGAAGCCCAGCACCACAACTGCCGGCCAGACCAGCGTCGCGCCCATGGTCACGCGGGTACTCCTCAGCGCCTCTGCCGCGGCGGGGAAGTGCCGCGGACAGGGCAGACGCTAGGGCTGTCCGACGTCTCCCTCGGCAGTCCTGGACCCGCATGTGACCGCCCCGTCACCGGATCGTTGCGGGGGCCCCTCCAGGGGTGTGGTGACCCCTCGCCCAGGGCGGCGTCTTGTCGACAAACAGCCCCCTGACCAGCGTGAAAAGCCACGTCGCGGGGTCGGTCACCCCGAGAGGCACGTCCCGCGTGGCGTGTCGGAGGTGTCGCGCGCAGGGGGACGAGCAGGAGCGGAGGGCGTGGGATTCGACCTACGATGGGTGTTACCCCATAGCGGTTCTCAAGACCGAGCTGCGGTAGGTCTCTGAGCTTGCCGCGGTTGCTCTTGATTTGGATCGCGCTGGTGGAAGCCCGGCCCGGATTGCAGTGGGAACACTGCGGTTCGTCTTGGCCGCGCTCGGGGTTACTGCAAGGAGGCTGCACGCACCAAGGCGATCCTCCTGGGCGCCCTCACTCTCTGTGGATCATGGCGAGAGCGCGGGCGACTGGGCAGACACATCTGTTCCGATGCGGCGTCGGCCGATAGCCGCTCGCGAATGCGTCGGCCGAGGCCGTCGACCACCACCGCCGGACCCCGATCAGTCACCTCGGACGGCTGCAGCCGTTACCGTCCCCTCACGGAGAAGCGCACCACTCCTAGGAGGACATCACGGTCGGCATCGGCGAACCCGAACCGGCAAGACCGCCGCCCGCGCATCCCCGCCGCCCTTGTCACTCTGGGACCCTGCTGGCCACACGCAACAGGTGGGCCCTGCTCGACGCTACCCAGGACATGCGCGCCACCACCGGCAGCAGCTGAGTCCTCGACCCCCAGACATCACCAACGAACCCGCCAGCAGGTGGTGAGACCCGCCGGACGCGTTGCTGCCTCTTCGTTTTTCGGCACCCACTTCGACCACCGTGCGCCACAGACTAAGCGACCCACAGGGCCATTTGCGGCTTCACGTCGACACCAGGATGCCAGACCAGCACCCTCCCGCGGTTGGCCCGTTGTCAAATCTCGATGAAGGAGCGTCATGGCGGCTATCCGCATGTCCGACGAGGCGATCGACGGAAACGGCACAGAAGATCAGTTGGACCGACAGCTGTTCGCGCGGCAACTTGCCGTGACGCTTAACGCTGTTCGTCGCCAGGCGGAATCCGGAGTTCTAGCGGTCATAGGTTCGTGGGGGTCGGGCAAGACCTCAGTCCTCAACATGACTATGACCGAGCTCCAAAATGGACCCTGGGCAATCGCCGAGTTCAACCCGTGGCTATACCCAAACGAATCCGAACTTCAAAATGGCTTTTTTGCCGAACTCCGCGCCGCGATGGAGGGCGAGGCCTGGAGCGAGAGTCGTCGCCAAGTGGGCGCCTTGGGGCGAGCGCTGAGCCCTCTTGGGAAGCTAACAACACTAGCCGCCTTGCCCGACGCAAGCGATTTTTTGAAGGCAATTGCCGGTCAGGTCGAAGGAGACACGAGCGCATCCAAGACTAAGACAATGGCCGAGAAGGCCCTACGAGAAGCTGGACGACCCATTCTAGTGGTCATGGATGACTTGGATCGTTTAACCCCTGACGAACTCCTGCTTACCTTCAAGCTGGTCCGACTTGTTGGAAATTTGCCTAATGTCTACTATCTCTTATCCTATGACGAACGCACGCTTCTTGATGTCTTGAGTGCAACTTCACTTGTGGGCAAGGGGGACAAATCCCGGGCGAGCGATTACCTCGAGAAGATTGTTCAAGTCCGCCTCGATCTGCCACACTTCCGCCAGCACCAGAAGGACGCACTGGTTAATGTCCGTTTCGCCGCTCTTTTGGATCAACTCAACCTGGTCGACAGAGTCGAAGTATCTCGCGTGTCGACGGCATACCGTGCGCATCTATCTCACAGGCTGCAAACGCCAAGATCTGTCAATAGATTTTTCGCGCAAGTTGCCGCAACCTTCCCCACGGAGAGCGCAGCCGAACTCGACTTTGTCGACTTCTTCCTGATCACATGGCTGCGGACATCTGAACCTCGACTGTACTCAATGTTGGCACCCTGGAAGTCAGAGCTGACCGGGGGATCGATCCGCAATCCATACTCAGCACTTGCCGGCGCCATGGGGGGCAAGCCGTCCACTCGCGAAGAAAAGCTGCAGCTATGGCGCCACCGTCTGGAGACGTCGGGTGTCCATACAGACAACATCGGTGGCGTCCTGGAGATTCTGGGCCAGTTGTTCGTTCCGCTACGCGCGCTTATAGGAAATAGCAGTGACAATGCGGCCGCCTATCGTGACGTCGGCCGTCGACAGGGCGTCGGCCATTCCGACTACTTCGACAGATATTTCGCTTACGGCGTGCCGTCCGAAGATGTTCCCGACTCACTGATTTCTGCGGTCATCATCGAGAACACGGAACACAACCTGCTAGGATTCGGAGAGCAGACCAAAGCACTTTTCGAACTCCCCGTGGATGACACTGCGCTAGTAATCCGAAAGTTCGTGACCCGATTCGACGAAGCCCCTCCGAGAATAGGACTTCTGTGGCCATTTAGTGTGCTCTATGCGCGGATGGAACGCCAAGGCGGCCTTGGCGACCCGTCCGAGCTACTGGTCGAGCTAGCCGCCGCTGGATTAAGAGCTGGAATCGGCGAAGATGTCCTAGCATTCTTCGAGCAGATGCTCCAGGTCGATAACGAGGTCTCTGTCCTATTCTTGGCTCGGGCACTACAAGAGATTAGCCACAAGTCGGAGCGAGAGGATCGGGAGCTTCCCTCCTGGTTCGAATCCGCATCCGAACGACTGCGGCAGGCGATCCGCGACTTGTTCTCGGCATCCTCGTTCGATGATGTAACAGTCATGTCGCGCGACCAGATGATGCTGGTTTGGGCTTGGGGCGAGCTTGAACCCGACGACAGAAAAAGTTGGCTGCGGGAGCAGGTGACGTCTGGGCGGTGGACTGTCGTCGAACTTTTTGCCGCACTGCAACAAGGATCCGGCATCTACGGTGCAACGGGATTGATTCCTACTGTTGGCGATGTGCACCTGAGCAAGTTTGAGGATTACATCGGCTTGGACTTTGCTCTGGACAACGCTCGGGAGTCGCTCGAGGAGTTCGAGCTGGTCTCGATCGATTCGCATCGCACGGAGCCGACATTCGCTGATCGTCGAAATGCGGTTGCTAGCGCATTGAAGCGAGAGTTGCTGGAGCGTCAATAGCCGGCTGAACCGCACCGTCGGTATGCCAGCTTACTGCAGGATGGCCAGCCTGGACCGGCACAACCCGACTTGGATTAGGCGACTACTAGGACAGCAGGCGCTGCCCGGGCCCGGGTCGACCGCATCGCGGGCACCGGCCAACGAAGCGGCTCAGAGCAGCCGATGAGCACGGCCAAACCCAGCGGAGCGGCGCCCTGCCATTCACGGGGACGGACTCAACTCGGCCAATGTACCTTCTCCGCGACGCTGCGCTTTCCAGTCGGAACCGCACAGCACACCTCGAGGCATTGCTCTCCGTGATCGACCGCAAGGCTGCACGGCGAAGTCGGGAGCTTCACACTCCCGCCATGGCTGCGTCCTGGCTGCGCGGACGCCCGAGCGACGTCAGGGCTATCCAAGACACGTGCCAACGCGCTCGTCGAGCGGAGGGCGTGGGATTCGAACCCACGATGGGTGTTACCCCATAGCGGTTTTCAAGACCGCCGCCATCGGCCACTAGGCGAGCCCTCCTGGCGGCACCGAGGCTAGCCGGTGACCCGGATCGGCTTCAGGAGGTCGGGTTCAGGACGCCGCGGCGAGGGGATCCGCCGCGCGCTCTCCGCGGCGGCAGCGGTCAGCGGGCGGGACAGCAGGTAGCCCTGCGCGAAGTCGCACCGCTGGTCGCGGAGCCACGCCAGCTGCGCGTCCTCCTGGACGCCCTCGGCGACCACGGTCAGCCCGAAGGTGTGCGCGGCCCGGATCATCAGCTCGACGAGCTCGGCGTGGCCGGACTCCGTCGAGGCGATGAAGCTGCGGTCGATCTTCAGCATGTCCACCGGCATGCCGGCGAGCTGACCGATGGAGGTGTAGCCGGTGCCGAAGTCGTCGATGGCGACGGCGACCCCCAGCTCGCGGAGCGCGACGAGGTGCCCGAACGCGGCCGGCTCGTTGACCAGCACGGTCTCGGTGACCTCGACGACGAGCAGCTCGGGGGGCAGCCCGGACGCGAGCAGGGCGTCGGTGACGTCGCGGACGACGCGCGGGTCCGAGAGGTGGCGACCGGAGACGTTCACCGCGACGGTGAGCCCCGCGGCCGCGCGATCCTCGGCCCGCCACTCCGCGACCTGGCGGGTCGCCTCGTGCAGCACCCACCGGTCCAGGTCGCAGATCAGCTTGCTGCTCTCGGCCACCGGGATGAAGTCGTTCGGCGGGACCATGCCGACGCCGGGGCGGTTCCAGCGGACGAGCGCCTCGTAGCCGTCCAGCCGGCCGGAGCCCAGGGCCACGACGGGCTGGTAGTGCACCTCGAACTCGCCCGCGGCCAGGCCGGCGGACAGCGCCTCCTCCATCTCGACGTGGGCGGACAGCTGGGCGCGCAGCACCTCGTCGAACAGCTCCACCCGCCCCCGGCCGTGCGCCTTCGCGCGGTAGACCGCGGCGTCGGCCTCGGCGAACAGCGCGTCGGCGTCGATACCGGCGTCCTGGGTCACCGCGATGCCCACGCTCGCGCCCACCCGCAGCACCTGGCCCGACCGGCGGATCGGCCGGCTGACCGTGGTGATCAGCCGCTCGGCGAGCTCCACGAGGTCCCGTTCGGCGGAGACGGACTCGACGAGGACGACGAACTCGTCGCCACCCAGCCGGCAGACGACGTCCCCCGGGCGCAGGGTCGCGCGCAGCCGGTCGGCGACCACGCGCAGCACCGTGTCGCCCGTGGCGTGACCGTGCCGGTCGTTGACCGCCTTGAACCCGTCGAGGTCGACGAAGAGCAGACCGGTCATCGTGCCGGCCCGCCGGCCGCGGTGCAGCGCGGCGGTGGTGAGGGCGCGGGCCTGCGTGCGGTTGGGCAGATCGGTGAGCGGGTCGTGGGCGGCCTGGTGCGCCAGCGCGGTCTGGAGCTCCTCCCGCTCGCGGACGGAGTCCACCAGCTGCTCCACCGAGGCGTGCAGCAGCTCCCCCAGCGGCCCGGGGAGCGGCTCGGCGAGCACCGGTGCGGAGAGGTCCCCGCGGGTGACGGCGGCGGCCTGCGCCTGGATGCGGCGGAGCCCCGCCACGGTGGTCGCCAGGGCTGCGGAGACGGTGCGCGCCTCGCGGGGCCCGGTGCGGGAGATGTCCACGAGCTGGCCGTGGCTGATCTGCTCGGCCTCGTCGGCGAGCAGGCGCAGGGCCCGCGACACGGTGCGTCCGACGAGCACGGCGCCGCCCAGCGAGGCCAGCACCAGCAGGACGGCGGTAGCCAGCAGCCGGTCCCGCCGGCCGGTGGCCGCCTCGCGGTCGGCGGTGGAGAGCGCCTGGGCCTCGGCCACGGCGCTGTTCAACAGGTCGGTCAGCTGCGTGTCGCGGGCCGTCGCCTGCTGGACTAGGTCGATCAGCTGCGGGATCGACAGCGTCGTGCCGGCGCCGTCCAGATGGGCTTCCAGGACGCCGTCGACCGCCGCGAACGGCGGGGAGTCCGCGACCTCCCGCCAGTGCTGCTCGAGGACGGGCTGCGAGAGCTCGGCCAGGTTTTGGGTGGCGTGCTGGTAAGCGGCCCAGTTGCCGACCCAAATGGCGTCGTCGATCTCGGTGGCACCGGCCAGCTGCGTGCCGATGAACTCCGGGACCAGCCGTGCCGCCACGGTGGCGACCTCCGCGATCAGCTGCACGTCCCGCGTGGCGGCCGTCGTCACGACCGGGGCCTGCTCCGCACGGGCGGTCCGGGCCGCCTCCCGCTGTCCGACAGCCAGGTCGTCGGCCAGCGCGAGGAAGTCGTCGTAGAGCCCTACGAGATCCCCGCCGCCGGCGTCGGCCGCGTCTCGCACCCAGCCGATGCGGCGCACGGCGGCGGCCGCGGCTGCCGCGACGCCGGAATCAGCCCGGATGTCCTGCAGCGCCCGATCCGTCGCCACGCGGGTCTTCGCCAGGAGCTCCCGGGCCGGATCCCGGAGTCGGGCCACGGCGGCGCCGTCGGCCCCCAGGACGGCACTGCTGACAGGGCTGTCCACGAGCACCACGGTGAGGGTCGGGACGATCTCGCGGATGACGGCGCTGCGCGCGGCGTGCAGTGAGGCGAGCGCGCCGACCGCTGCCTCCGAGCGTGCCGCGCTGTCGGCCTCCTGCACCGCGATACGGAGGATCGCGCCGGTCAGCGCGAGCACGCCGACCAGCGGCACGAGCACCAGTGCCGTCAGGTAGAGCCACAACGGGGTGCCGCGCCGACGCCGGGCAGAGCCCTTGATCCGCATGGACCCTGCGTCGGCGCGCGGGGAGCGGTCCTTGAGCGGCGGCCTCCCCCCTCCGGGGCAGGCACTACCCATGGCCGGTTTCGAGCCGCCCGACGGCGACGTCCGCCGGCCACCGACAATGACGGACGCCGCGCGCCGTGCGGCGGAGCGGGGGGAACGTGTCGCAGGGGCTCTCGGCGGATGCCGGCCAGGGAGGGACCACGAGGCGCCGGTGGTGGATCGCGGCCCCGGCCGTGGCGCTCGTCCTCGTCGCGCTGTGCCTGCGCGCGCCCTTCGCCGCCGTCGGCCCGCTGCTCGGCCAGCTGGGGGACGAGCTCGGTCTGTCCACCGGCTCCCTGGCCGTCGTCACCGCGCTGCCGCTGGTCTGCTTCGGGCTGGTGTCGCCGTTCGCGCCGGCGCTGGCCGCCCGCTGGGGCGTGCACGGCGCCGTGCTCGCCGGGGTCGCGCTGATCGCCGCGGGCGTGCTGCTCCGGGTCGCCGGGGCACCGGGCCTGTTCGCCGGCACCGTGCTGCTCAGCGGCGGCATCGCGGTGGGCAACGTGCTCCTGCCCGCCGTCGCCCGGGCCGAGTACGGGGCGCGGGCCGCCGTCGTCCTCGGGCTGATCACCGCCGCGATGTCGGGCTCGGCCAGCATCGGCGCGGGGCTGGCCCGGCCGCTGTCCGACGCCGCCGGCAGCGCCGTCGCGGGCCTGCTGCTGTGGGGCGTGCTCGTGCTGGTCGCGCTGCTGGCGATGGGAGCACTGGCCCGCGCGCGGCGCGGCGTCCCGCGGCCCGAGGCCGCCCCGTCCGGCGCCCGCACCGGGATGCTGCGCGATCCGGTGGCGCTGGCGGTCACCCTGTTCTTCGGGTTCCAGTCGCTGTCGTTCTACGCGATGCTCACCTGGCTGGCCGACGTGCTGGAGGCGGAGTCCGGCGTCTCCCCCGTCGCGGCCGGCGGGCTGCTCGCCGTCGCCACCGGGCTGGCGGTGCCGCTGGCCCTCGTCGTCCCGGGGCTGTCCGGCCGCCGCCCCGGCCAGCAGCCGTGGGTGCTGCTGGGCACCCTGCCCGTGGTGGTGGCGATCCTCGGGCTGCTGGTCGCCCCGGCCTCGGCGCCGCTGCTGTGGGCGGTGCTCTACGGGCTGGGCAGCGGCACGGCGTTCCCGCTGTCGATGATGCTGATCGTCGCCCGCAGCCGCGACGTCGCGCAGACCGGCCGGCTGTCGGCCACCGCGCAGAGCGTCGGCTACCTGCTCGCCGCGACCGGCCCGCTGGGCGTGGGCCTGCTGCACGACGCCACCGGGGCGTGGGAGCCGGGGCTGGCGCTCATGCTCACCGCCGTCGTCCTCCAGCTGGTCGTGGGGCTCGCCGCCGCCCGGCCCCGGTTGGTGAGCGCCGCCGCCTGACCCCCGCGCCGCCATGATCAGGTGACCTGATCATGGCGCCTCCTCCCTCACGGTGGGCGGTGAGGGAGGACGCTCGGCGGTGAGGGAGGACGTCGTTCAGGACTCGGCGGTGACGCCCTCCGGGGCGGTCGCCGGGGTGCCGACGACGCCGTGCAGGTGGCACGCCGCCTGCTGGCCGGGCGCCCCGACGGGCTGCAGCGCGGGATCGACGTCGTCGCAGGGCTCGAACACGTACGGGCACCGGGTCCGGAAGCGGCAGCCACTGGGGACGGCGGCCGGTGAGGGGACGTCGCCGGTGAGCACGATCCGCTTGCGCTGCCGTTCGAGCTTCGGGTGCGGCAGCGGCACCGCGGAGAGCAGCGCCTGCGTGTAGGGCATCTGCGGATCCGTGCCGACCGCGTCCGCCGGGCCGATCTCCACCACGCGGCCCAGGTACATGACCGCGATCCGGTCCGAGATGTGCCGCACCGCCGAGAGGTCGTGCGAGATGAACAGCAGCGTGAGCCCGAGCTGCCGCTGCAGCCGGCGCAGCAGGTTGAGCACCTGCGCCTGCACGCTGACGTCCAGGGAGGCGATCGCCTCGTCGCAGACCAGGAAGTCCGGCTCCCCGGCCAGCGCCCGGGCGATGCCGACGCGCTGGCGCTGACCGCCGGAGAACTCGTGCGGGTACCGGCCCGCGACGGCCGGGTCCAGCCCCACCAGCTCGAGCAGCTCGGCCACGCGGGCGACCTTGTCGCGGCCCGTGCGGAGCCCGTGCACCTCGAGTGGCTCGCTCACCGTCTGGGCGACCGTGCGGCGGGGGTCCAGGGAGGCGAACGGGTCCTGGAAGACCATGCCGGCCCGGCGGCGCAGCTCCTTGAGCCGGCGCCCCTGCAGCCCGGTGATGTCGGTGCCGTCGAAGCTGATGGTGCCGCCGGTCGAGGGCACCAGCCGGAGCAGCGCGTTGCCCAGCGTCGACTTCCCGCAGCCGGACTCGCCCACCAGGCCCAGCGTCTCCCCGCGGAGGATGTCCAGATCCACGCCGTCCACGGCGCGCAGCACCCCGGTGGGCGTCTTGCGGAACCCGCCTCCCCCGACCGGGAAGTGCACCTCCAGTCCGCGGGCGGAGACGAGGACGTCGTCGCTCATCGCGGGCCTCCTCCCGCGTGGGGAGCCAGGCGAGCGGCCGTGCTCCCGGAGCCGGGCGCGCCCTCCGTGCACCAGGTGGCGGCGCGGTGCGGCAGGGCCACGTCCGCCGACCCGATGACCGCCAGCGGCGGCTGCTCGGTCTCGCAGCGGGCGTCGCCGCGCACCGGGCAGCGCGGCCAGAACACGCAGCCCTCCGGCAGGTCGGTCGGGGCAGGCGGCACACCGGGCACCGTGGCCAGGTCGGGGACGACGCCGTCGACGGCCGGCTGCGCCAGGTCGGGCAGCGCGCCCAGCAGCCCGCGCGTGTAGGGGTGCGACGGGTTCTCCAGGACGTCGTCGACCGTGCCGTCCTCGACGCACCGCCCGCCGTACATGACCAGCACCCGGTCGGCGATCCCCGCGACCACCCCGAGGTCGTGGGTGATCCAGATGACCCCGGTGCCGTGCTCCTCCTGCAGCTTCGCGACCAGGTCGATGATCTGCGCCTGCACGGTGACGTCCAGCGCCGTCGTCGCCTCGTCGGCGATGAGCAGCGCCGGGGAGTTCGACAGCGCGATCGCGATGATCACCCGCTGCCGCATGCCCCCGGAGAGCTCGTGCGGATAGCGGTCCAGCGCACCGACGGGGTCGGGCAGCCCCACCTCACCGAGCAGGTCGGCCGCCCTGCGCCGGGCGGCGGCCTTGTCCATGTCGCTGTGCGCACGGATGCCCTCGACCAGCTGCCGGCCGACGGTGAGCACCGGGTTGAGCGAGGTCATCGGGTCCTGGAACACCATGCCGGCGCCCGGTCCGCGGACCTGCCGCAGCCGCTCCGGCTTCATGGTGAGCAGGTCCTCGCCCTGCAGCAGCGCCCGCCCGGTCACCGTCGCCACCCGCGCCGGCAGGAGCCCCAGCAGGGCCAGCACCGAGACGCTCTTGCCGCTGCCCGACTCCCCCACCACGGCCACGGTCTCGCCGGGGCCGACGCTGTAGGACAGCCCGTTCACGACGTCGGCCGGGCCGCGCGGGGTGCGCAGCCGGACCCGCAGGTCCTCGACCTCCAGCACCGGCGCCGTCGATCCCGTCATCGCCCACTCCCGGCCATGAGCGTGCGCTGGCGTGGGTCGAGGACGTCCCGGAGCCCGTCCCCGAGCAGGTTGAAGCAGAGCACGGTCAGGAAGATCGCCATCCCGGGGAAGAAGGCCAGCCACCAGGCGTCCTGGATGAACCCGCGCCCCTCGGCGAGCATCCGCCCCCAGGACGGGTTGGGTGGCTGCGTGCCCAGGCCGAGGAAGGAGAGCGCCGCCTCGGCCAGCACCGCGAAGGCCAGGCTGATCGAGGTCTGCACGATGATCGGCGGCGCGGCGTTGGGCAGCACGTGCCGGGTGAGCAGCCGGAAGTCCGAGGCGCCCACCGAGCGGGACGCCCGCACGTAGACCTCCTCGCGGACGCCGAGGACGCTGGCCCGCGTCACCCGCGCGAAGATCGGGATGTAGACGATGCCGATCGCCAGCGCGGTGTTGCCCGAGCCGGCCCCGCGGACGGCGAGGATGGCGATGGCCAGGAGCACCGCCGGGAAGGCGAAGAGCATGTCCATGATCCGCATGAGGACGTCGTCGACCCACCGGCCGTAGTAGCCCGCGAGCAGGCCGATGAGCGTGCCGATCAGCAGCGCGATGCCGACCGCGAGGAAGCCCACCCGGAGCGAGACGGCGGCGCCGAGGATCACGCGGCTGAGGATGTCCCGGCCGATGTCGTCGGTGCCGAACGGGTGCGACCAGCTCGGCGGCTGCAGCCGGTCCTCGACGGAGGTCTCGTTCGGTCCCTGCGGCGCGAGCGCCTCGTCGAAGAACGACATCAGGATGATGCCGATGAGCACCACGCCGGCGACGGCGGCCGTCGGGTTGCGCGCCAGCAGGCTCAGCGTCTCCCGCCACCGCGGGCGGGCCGGGCGCAGGGTCGTCGGTCCCGGAGAGGTGTCCTTCGCGTCGCCCTGACCGGCGACCGGGGAGTCCGGCGGGGGCACTGGCGCGCCGGTCATGGCAGCAGGCCTCGGCTGGGAGTCACCGGCAGCAGGCCCCGGTTGGGAGTGACCGGCGGCAGGCCCCGGGTGCGCGTCATCGCCGGATCCGCGGGTCGATGGCGGTGTAGAGCAGGTCCACGACCAGGTTGATGACCAGGAAGACGACGGCGAACAGCAGGATCGCGCCCTGCAGGACCGGGTAGTCGCGGGCCTCGACCGACTGCAGCGCCAGCTGCCCCAGGCCCGGCCAGGCGAAGACGATCTCCACGACGACGACGCCGGACAGCAGGTAGGCCAGTTGCACGCCGGTGACCGTGACCAGCGGCAGCAGCGCGTTGCGCAGCACGTGCCAGGTGAACACCTGCCGCTGCGGCAGTCCCTTGGCCTGCGCCGTCCGCACGTGGTCCGCCCCGATCGCCTCCAGGACGCTGGACCGCACGAACCGGGTGATCACCGCACCCGACACCGTGCCGGTCACCACCGCCGGCATGACCAGCCGCTGCAGCCAGCCCAGCGGGTCGTCGCTGAGCGGCACGTACCCACCCGTCGGCAGCCAGCCCAGCGTCCCGGCGAACACCAGGATCAGCACGATCGCCATCCAGAAGTCGGGCACCGAGATGCCGAACTGGCTGATCACCGTGGCGAACCGGTCGACCAGCGATCGGGGCCGGAGTGCGGAGATCGTGCCCAGGGGGATCGCGATCAGCAGCGCCACGAGGATCGAGGCGAAGGCGAGGGTGAGCGTGGCGGGCAGGCGCTCGGCGATCAGCGAGGTGACGGTCTCCCCGCTGCGGAAGCTGACCCCCAGATCGCCGGTGATCGCCCCGCCCAGCCAGGTGAAGAACTGCTGGATCAGCGGCAGGTCCAGGCCGGACCGCTCCCGCAGGGTGTCGTAGGTCTCCTGCGAGAAGCGGGTGCCCAGCGAGAGCCGCACCGGATCACCCGGTACGAGGTGCACCAGGGCGAAGACGATGACGCTGACCCCCGCCAGCACCACCACCGACTGACCGGCGCGGCGGAGGAGGTACCCGGTCAGGGCAGCTCCACGTTCTCGAAGTTGATCGCCTTGTCCGCGCGGATCTGGTAGCCGGACAGCTCCGGGTCCCAGGCCTGCACGACGTCGGGGTTGTAGAGGTAGAGGTAGGACACGTCGTCGACGATGATCTTCGCCGCCTGGTCGTAGATCTCCTTGCGGGCCTCGTCGTCGGTCTCCGTCGCGCCCTGCTGCAGCAGCGCGTCGACCTCCGGGTTGCTGTAGCCCTGGTAGTTGTTCGGCCCGTCGGTCTGGTGCTGCTCCTGGTAGTAGGCCGCGGGGTCGAGGTTGCCCAGCCACCCCAGGTAGAAGGCGTCGTACTCACCCTCGCCCTGGCGGTCCAGCCAGGTGGCGAAGTCCAGCGTCTCGATCTGCACGTCGATGCCGATCTCGTCCAGCTGGCTGGCGATGACCTGGGCGGCGGTGACCGTCTCCGGGAACTCGTCGGTGACCATCAGGCCCATGGTCAGCGGGGTCGTCACGCCCGCCTGCTGGAGCAGCTGCCGGGCCTGGTCGACGTCGCGCTCGAACGGGGCGTAGTCGTAGTGGAAGAAGCTGTCCTCGGGGATCGCGGTCTGGTTCGGCTGGGCCGCGCCGAACCAGGCGGCCTCCGCCACGGCCTCGCGGTCGACCCCGTAGGAGATCGCGCGCCGCACGTCAGGGTTGTCGAACGGCGGGCGGTCGTAGTTCATGGACATGTACCAGTAGTCGACGCTGGGCGTCGTCTGCAGCTCCACGGAGTCGTCGCCGGCCAGGGACTCGATCCGCTGCGGCGGGACGTTGTCGGTCCACTGCACCTCGCCGTTCTGCAGCGCCGTCAGCGCCGCGGCCGGCTCGGTGATGTAGCGGAACTCGACGCCGTCGACGCTGGGTTCCCCGCCCCAGTAGTCCTCGTAGGCGGTGAGGACGGTGCTGCTGGCGTCGGAGCTCTCCAGCTCGAAGGGGCCGGTGCCGTTGGCCTCGGTGGTCAGGTCCAGGTCCTCGGCGGCGTTCTCCGGCAGGATCGCCATGCCCTTGAACGAGCCGATCCGCTCGAGCAGGTTCGGCGTCGGCTGGGAGAGGGTGATGACGACGGTCTGCGGGCCGTCTGCCTCGACCGACTCGACGTTCTGGAACCGGAAGGCGTTGCTCAGCTCCTCGTCGATGATCCGGTTGTAGGAGTAGACGACGTCCGCGGAGTCGAACTCGCTGCCGTCGTGGAACGTGACGTCGTCGCGCAGCGTGAAGGTCCAGGTGAGCCCGTCCTCGCTGGTCTCCCACGACTCGGCGAGGCTCGGCTCGAAGGTGAGGTCCTCAGCACTCGGGACCACCAGGGTGTCGTAGACGTTCTCCAGCACCTGGAAGCTCGGGTACGCCGTGGTGACGTGCGGGTCGAACTGGTCGGGCTGGGCGCTGACGGCGGCGACCAGCGTGTTGTCACCACCGCCACCGCCGGTGTCCACGGACTCGCCGCCACCGCAGGCGCTCAGCGCGAGGGCGCCGGTCGCAGCCAGCGCGAGGGGTCGGATGGCGCGCACGGGGGCCTCCAGGTGCATCGAGGATCGTCGTCCGCCCTCGACCTTTCACCCGTCCGCGCAGGTCGGCCACCCGAAGACGGCCCTGACGGCGATCGTTGCCGTCTCGCAACATCACGCCCCGCCCCACCCGAGGGAGCGTTCCGCTTGTCCCGGAGAAGCAGGCGGCTTCTCCGCGGAGAAGCCGGGGATCAGTCGACGGTGACGTCGTTGAACGGCAGCCGGGGCTCCACCCACGGGAAGACGACGAACAGCAGCAGCGCGACCACCGCGGCCAGCAGGACGAGCGAGAGCACCGCCCTGCTCGCGGTGCCGCCCGGGAGGTGGCGCCAGATCCAGCCGTACATGCGGGCCTCCGGGTCAGCGGTCGTACAGGGCGTCGGGGCCGTCGGGGTACTGCGCCTTGCTGAGCGCACCGCCGTCGAGACGCGCGTGGATGATCAGCCGCTGCCGCGCGGAGTAGCGGGGATGGCAGGTGGTGAGCGTCAGGTAGGCGCCCGAGGGCGGCGCGCCCGCGGCCGCGTTCGGCGTCGGCGAGACGACCTCCACCGCGGACGGGCTGACGATGTGCATCCCGGGGATGCCGGACGGGTCGGCGTCGACGTCGCCGGTCGCGGGGTCGCCCAGCACCCGGTAGACGAACCAGCTGTCGGCGGTCTCCACGACGATCGGGTCACCGGGCCGCATCGTGTCCAGCTCGAGGAACGGCGAGCCCTTGCCGACCCGGTGGCCGGCCAGCCCGACGTTGCCCGGCTCCCCCGGCATCGCGGAGTCCACGTAGTGGCCCGGGCCCTGGGAGAGCTGCTCCTCGTCCGTGCCCTCGAGGATCACCCGGGTGTAGTCCTCGCCCAGCCGCGGGATGCGCAGCACGGCGAACGGGTCACCGACCTCGACCGGGGGGACCGTCGCCGACGCCGCAGGGACCGCGTCCGGCGCCGGGTCGGGCGACGATTCCCACTCGTCGCGCCGTTCCGAGGATTGCCACTCGTCGCGCAGTTCCTCGGCCAGTTCGTCCTGCCGCTGCGCTGTCAGCAGGTCGGTCACGTAGACCTCGTAGACGACGAACAGGAGCAGGACCAGTCCGGCGGTGACCAGCAGCTCGCCGACCCCGCGGGCCGCGGTGCGCCACCACTGCGAGCTTCCGGGCTCCGGACCTCGCACCTCTGCTCCTCGACGTCGTGGGCACGGTGCCCCGGCCGCGGGCCCCAGCATGCCCGAGACCCGGCATCCGGGACCGCCGCGGACGGACCGGTCCACTGCTCGTGCGGCGCAGTTCAACCCTGCGGCATCCCCCGTTCACCTGTCCGGCGAGAGCCCACCCCCGCTTACCGAGACGGACCTCGCCATACGGCAGCGGACCTCGCGGTGTACCCCGAGGTCCGCCACCGCACGGCGCGGGCCGGACGAGCGGTCAGCGGACGTGGACGCCCGAGATCGTGCGGGCGATGACCAGCCGCTGGATCTCCGAGGTGCCCTCGAAGATCGTGTAGATCTTGGCGTCGCGCGCCATCCGCTCGACCGGGTAGTCGCGCGTGTAGCCGTTGCCGCCGAGGATCTGCATCGCCTGCTCGGTGACCCGCACGGCGGTCTCCCCCGCGACGAGCTTGGACATCGAGCCTTCGGCGGCGGTGAACTGCTGGCCGTTGCGGGCCATCCACGCAGCCCGCCACACCAGCAGCCGGGCGGCGTCGATGGAGGTCTTCATGTCGGCGAGCATGAAGGCGATCGACTGGTTCTCGATGATCGCGCGCCCGAACTGCTCGCGCTGCTTCGCGTACTCCAGCGCGTAGTCGTAGGCGGCGCGGGCGACGCCGATGGCCTGGGCGCCCACCGCCGGGCGGGTGCGCTCGAAGGTCGCCATCGACGGCTGGGTGCGGCCGGTCCGCGCTCCCTCGCGGGCGCGGGCGAGGCGCTCGTCGAGCTTCTCCCGGCCACCGAGCAGGCAGTCGGCGGGGATGCGGCAGTCCTCGAGGACGACCTCGGCCGTGTGCGATGCGCGGATGCCGTGCTTGAGGAACTTCTGCCCCTGCGAGAGGCCCGGCGTCCCCGGCGGGACGACGAAGCTGGCGTGCCCGCGGGCCTTGAGCTCCGGGTCGACGACGGCGTTGACCACGTGGATGTCGGCGATGCCGCCGTTGGTCGCCCACGTCTTGGTGCCGTTGAGCACCCACTCGTCGGTCTTCTCGTCGTAGACCGCGCGGGTGCGCATCGCGCCGACGTCGGAGCCGGCGTCGGGCTCCGAGGAGCAGAACGCGGCGAGCTTCGGCTCGGCCTCGGTGCCGAACATGGCCGGCACCCACTGGCCGACCTGCTCGGGGGTGCCGTTCGCGCTCACCGACGCCGCGGCGAGGCTGGTGCCCACGATCGCCAGGCCGATCCCGGCGTCACCCCAGAAGAGCTCCTCCATGGCGATGGGGATGCCGAGACCGGACTCCTCGAAGGACTGCGTGGCGAAGAAGTCGATCGAGTAGAGCCCGATCTTCGCGGCCTCCTGGATGACCTCCCACGGGGTCTCCTCGCGCTCGTCGTACTCGTGGGCTGCGGGGCGCACGACGTCCTCGGCGAACTGGTGCACCCACTTCTGCAGCTCGATCTGGTCCTCGGTGAGTCCGAACGACACGGCCATCTGGGGGAACCTCTCTCTTCCGGTATGTCTGGCGGCCCCGTCCGGGCCCCGCCCCTGCGAGGGGTGGGAGGAGGGGGTCGGTCAGTCCTTCACAGTGCGCGGATCGTTCCGACCAGGTGCTCGGTGCCGCTGGTCGCACTCCGGACCGCCACGTCCCAGCCCCCGGCCACCTCGGCGGTGGACAGCGTGACGGTCGAGGGCAGGAACAGCGGCTTCCGGAAGGCGACGTCGACGTCGAGCGCCTCGGGCAGCCGGCCGGCCAGCCCGCCCAGCACCCGGGCCTTCACCCACATGCCGTGCGCGATCGCCCGCTTGAAGCCCAGTGCCTTCGCGGTCAGACCCGACAGGTGGATCGGGTTCACGTCACCGGAGACCTTGGCATAGCGGCGTCCGGCGTCGTCGGGCACCCGCCAGGTCGCCGCCGGGCGCTCCAGCGCGCCGACGGCGACGTCGACGTCGGCCTCGGGCGCCCCCGCCGGCGCCTTCGCACCCCGCGACAGGTAGGTCGAGCGGGAGCGCCAGACCTCCTGCCCGCCGGCCGTCGCAGTGGCGCACAGGTCGACCGTCGCGCCGCTGCGGTGCGCGGCGAAGCGCTCGGCCCACACCTCGAGGTCCAGCGCCTCGTCGGCGCGGACCGCGCGCAGCACCTCGATGCGGTTGCGCACGTGCACCAGCCCGACCATCCCCAGCGGGAAGGCGCGGTCGGTCATCAGCGCCATCTGCAGCGGGAAGGTGAGCATGTGCGGGTAGGTCGCCGGCAGGACGTCGCTCAGCGGCATCCGGCACACCCGGGCGTAGGCGGCCAGGTGGTCGCGGTCGACGGTCACGCCGTGCCGGGCCAGGTGCGTGTCGGGCAGGTCGCCGCCCCGCCCGCGGGCGGTGAGGGCGGCCTTCGCGTACAGCGCACCCAGGTTGGGCGCGGCCTCCAGGACCGTGACGTCCGACCGCGGGGCGTCCATCAGGCGCCCAGGAGCGACTGGCCGCACACCCGCACGGTCTGCCCGTTGACGCCGGCGCTGGTCGGCTGCGACAGCCAGGCGATCGTCTCGGCGACGTCGACCGGCAGCCCGCCCTGGTTCAGCGAGTTCAGCCGGGCCCCCACCTCGCGGGTGCCGAACGGCATCTTCGCCGTCATCTCGGTGACGATGAAGCCGGGGGCGACGGCGTTGATGGTCGCGCCGCGCTCGGCGAAGGCGGGCGCCCACGCGCGCACCATGCCGATCACGCCGGCCTTGGACGCCGCGTAGTTGGTCTGCCCGCGGTTGCCGGCGATGCCCGACTGCGAGGAGACGCAGACGACGCGGGCGCCGGGGTTGAGGACGTCGCCGTCGAGCAGCGCCTGGGTGATGTCCAGCTGCGCCTGCAGGTTCACCGACATGACCGAGTTCCAGCGGGCGGCGTCCATGTTGACCAGCAGCTTGTCGCGGGTGATCCCGGCGTTGTGCACGATGACGTCCACGCCGCCGTGCCGCTCGCGCAGGTGCTCCACGAGCCGCTGGGCGGCATCGGGAGCGGTGATGTCCAGCTGCAGCGCCGTCCCGCCGATGCGGTTGGCCACCGCCGCCAGGCTGTCGCCGGCCGCGGGGATGTCCACGGCCACGACGTGCGCGCCGTCCCGGGCCATGACGTCGGCGATCGAGGCGCCGATGCCCCGGGCCGCGCCCGTGACGACGGCGACCTTGCCGGCCAGCGGCTTCCCGGCGTCCTGAGCGGCGGGCACGTCGGCGGCCGAGAGCGTGACGCCCTGCCCGTCGACGTAGGCGGAGCGGCCGGAGAGGAAGAAGGTCAGCGGCCCGGCGACGCCCGACTCGGCACCCTCGGGCACGTAGATCGCGTTGGCCGTCGAGCCGTCGCGCAGCTCCTTGCCGATCGAGCGGGTCAGCCCGTCGACGGCCTGGCGGGCGGCGGCCTGCGCCGGGGAGTCGGCGTCGGCCGGCGGGTCGGTCAGGATCACCACGCGGCCGTTGGCGCGCAGCCGCTTGACCGCCGGGGCGAGGAAGTCGTGCGCCGCGGCGAGGTCGGCCGGGCCGGTCACGCCGGTGGCGTCGAGGACGACCGCGCCGAGCTTCTCCCCGCTCGCATCGCCGTCGGCGACGACGGGTGACAGCACCGTCACCCCGGCGTCGCGGAGGACGCCCGTGACGGTGTCGCGCAGCCGGCCCTGCCCGGCCGAGCCGACGACCGCCGGCCCCTCGAGCAGCGGGTCGCCGGGCTCGTAGCGGCGGAGCACGCCGGGCCGGGGCAGGCCGAGCTGCTTGGTGAGGGTGGTGCCGACGCCGGAGTTCGCGAAGTTGGTGTACCAGTCAGCCACGGGGGTGTTCCTTCCGAGATCCCTGCTTCTCCGCGGTGAAGCGGCGCGCTCTACCGCGGAGAAGCAGGAGAGGGGGGGTCTGGGTCAGGACTCGAGGATGGCGACGACGCCCTGGCCGCCGGCGGCGCAGATGGAGATCAGACCGCGCTTGCCCGGGCCCGCCTCGTGCAGCATCTTCGCCAGCGAGGCGACGATCCGGCCGCCGGTCGCGGCGAACGGGTGGCCGGCCGCCAGCGAGGAGCCGTTGACGTTCAGCTTGGACCGGTCGATCGAGCCCAGCGGCGCGTCGAGGCCCAGCTTCTCCTTGCAGAACGCCGGGTCCTGCCAGGCCTTCATCGTCGAGAGCACCGTGGAGGCGAAGGCCTCGTGGATCTCGTAGAAGTCGAAGTCCTGCAGGGTCAGGCCGTTGCGCGCGAGCATCACGGGGACGGCGTAGACCGGGGCCATCAGCAGCCCCTCGCCGCCGTGCACGTAGTCGACGGCAGCGGTCTGCGCGTCGACCAGGTGCGCCAGCACCGGCAGCCCCTTGGCCTCGGCCCACTCGTCGGAGGCGAGCAGCACCGCGGAGGCACCGTCGGTCAGCGGGGTCGAGTTGCCCGCCGTCATCGTGGCGCCCTCGCCCTTGCCGAAGACCGGCTTGAGCTTCGCCAGCTTCTCGACGCTGGAGTCGGGGCGCAGGTTGTTGTCCCGGGTCAGGCCCAGGTACGGCGTCACCAGGTCGTCGAAGAAGCCGCGGTCGTAGGCGGCGGCCATGTTCTGGTGCGAGCGGACGGCGAGCTCGTCCTGCTCCTCGCGGCCGATCTCCCACTCCTTCGCGGTGATCGCGGCGTGGTCGCCCATCGCCAGGCCGGTGCGCGGCTCGGCGTTGCGCGGCATGTCCGGCACGAGCTGGCCCGGGCGGATCTTCGCCAGCGCCTTGAGCCGCTGCTGGAGCGTCTTGGCGTTGTTCAGCGAGATGAGCACGCGGCGCAGGTCGTCGCCCACGGCCAGCGGGGCGTCGGAGGTGGTGTCGACGCCGCCGGCGATGCCCGACTCGATCTGCCCGAGGGCGATCTTGTTGGCCACCAGGATCGCGGCCTCGAGCCCGGTGCCGCACGCCTGCTGGATGTCGTAGGCCGGCGTCGTGGCCGCCAGCGTCGAGCCGAGCACCGACTCGCGGGTCAGGTTGAAGTCACGCGCGTGCTTGAGGACGGCGCCGGCGACGACCTCGCCCACCTGCTCCCCCTGGAGCCCGAACCGGGCGACCAGCCCGTCCAGGGTCGCGGTGAGCATGTCCTGGTTGGACGCCTGCGCGTACGCGGAGTTGGATCGGGCGAACGGGATGCGGTTCCCGCCGACGATCGCCGCCTTGCGGGTCGCCGGCTTCGCGGTGTCAGCCATGGGGACCTCCGGGGGTCGGGTGAGTGGCCGGTACTGAGAGTACGCGGTACTGTTGATCACATGAAAGCCGAGGCGGTGAGACGCTCCTCGCAGTCCCTCGGGGGCGCCCCGCGGGCCTCCGGCAATGTCACCCAGGCACGCGACCGGCGCGACTCGAGGTGGGACGAGCACCGCCGCGCGCGCCGGGAACAACTCGTCCAGGCGACGCTCACCGCCGTCGCCCGGCACGGCGCGGGCGTCGGCATGGACGAGATCGCCGCCGCGGCCGGCACCAGCAAGACGGCCGTCTACCGGCACTTCGCCGACCGCTCGCAGCTCTACGTGGCGGTCTGCACCGAGGTCGCCGAGCGGCTGCTGGCCGAGCTGCGGACGGCGATGCGCAGCAGCTCCGACCCGCACGGCATGACCGCCGCCGCGATCGGTACCTACCTCGCCTTCCTCGAGGCCGAGCCGGAGGTCTACCGCTTCGTCGTCTCCCAGCACCCGGCCGAGGACGCCGACCCCATCGCCAACCTGGCCGACCTCGTCGGCGACCAGGCGGCGGCCCTCATGGCGCTCGCCCTCGAGCAGGCCGGCCGCGACTCCGGCCCCGCCGACGCATGGGGCCACGGCCTGGTGGGGATGGTCCGGTCGGCGGCCGACTGGTGGCTGCGGGCCGGCCGCCCCATGCTCCGCACCGAACTGGCCGCACACCTGACCGATCTCGCCTGGGCCGGACTCTCCGGCGTCGTGGCACCCGCGCACCCGTTGGAGGGAAAGTGACGAGCACCCCGAACACCTCGGTCGACCCCAAGGTCCTCCAGGAGGTCCTGGACGGCCGCTGGGCGCACGTCCGCCGGGACGCCCGCGAGAACCTCGACGACCCGGAGATGCTGCCGGTGTACGGGGAGACCATGCAGGAGGCCCGTGACCGCGTCACCCGCATGTCGAAGAAGCTGGCCGATTCCGGCCGCGTCGTCCTGGGCTTCCCCAAGGAGTACGGCGGCCAGGACGACTCCGGCGGCTCCGTGACCTCCATCGAGATGGTCGCGTTCAACGACCTCTCGATCATGGTGAAGACCGGCGTCCAATGGGGCCTGTTCGGCGGCGCCCTGCAGCTGCTGGGCACCCGGCGCCACCACGAGAAGTACCTGCGCGACGTCATGAGCTTCGACCTGCCCGGCTGCTTCGCGATGACCGAGACCGGCCACGGCTCCGACGTCCAGCAGCTGCGCACCACGTGCACCTACGACCCGCGGACGCAGACCTTCGACCTGCACACCCCGCACCAGGCCGCGCGCAAGGACTACATCGGCAACGCGGCCAAGGACGGCCGGATGGCGGTGGTCTTCGCCCAGCTGATCACCCAGGGGAAGAACCACGGCGTGCACGCCTGGCTGGTGCCCATCCGCGACGCGGACGGCACCCCCTGCCCGGGCGTCACCATCGGAGACGACGGCCCGAAGGCCGGTCTCGCGGGCGTGGACAACGGCCGGCTGAGCTTCGACCACGTGACCGTGCCGCGCGACATGCTGCTGGACCGCTACGGGCAGGTCGCCGAGGACGGCACCTACACCAGCTCGATCGAGAACGAGACCCGGCGCTTCTTCACCATGCTGGGCACGCTGGTGCGCGGCCGGGTCAGCGTCGGCGGCTCCGCCGGGTCGGCGACCAAGCTGGCCCTGGACATCGCCGTCCGCTACGGCGACGTGCGCCGCCAGTTCGCCGCCCCCGGCGAGGACCGCGAGATCGTCATCAACGACTACCTCGTGCACCAGCGCAAGCTCCTGCCGGCGCTGGCCAAGACCTACGCGCTGCACTTCGCGCAGGGCGAGCTCGTCTCGACGATGCACGACGTCCAGACGGCGGTGCACGTGCACGGCCAGGAGATCGACGAGCAGGCCCAGCGCGAGCTGGAGTCCCGCGCCGCCGGGCTCAAGGTGGCCCAGACCGCGCACGCCACCGCCACCATCCAGATGTGCCGCGAGGCCTGCGGGGGTGCGGGCTACCTCCAGGAGAACCGGCTGCCGCACCTCAAGGCCGACACCGACGTCTTCACCACCTTCGAGGGCGACAACACCGTCCTGCTGCAGCTGGTCGCCAAGGGCCTGCTGACCGGCTACCGGGACAACTTCGGCTCGCTCGACGGCTGGGGCCGGGTGGGCTTCGTCGCCGACATGGTCCGCGAGACGGTGCTGGAGCGGACGGCGGCGCGTGCGCTGATCGCCCGGCTCGTGGACGCCGTCCCGGGTGTGGACGACGTGCCGATGCTGGAGCGCGGCTGGCAGCTGAAGATGCTGGAGTTCCGCGAGAAGCACTCGCTGGAGGGCGCGATCCGCCGGCTCCGCAAGAACTCCACCACCGAGGGCATGGCGCCCTTCGACATGTTCAACGACGTCCAGGACCACGTCCTGAAGTCGGCCCAGACGCACATCGACCGGGTCGTGCTCGAGGCCTTCGTCGAGGGCGTGGACCGCACGACGGACCCCGCCGCGAGGCAGCTCCTGGACAGCGTCTGCGACCTCTACGCGCTGTCCACCATCGAGGCGGACAAGGCCTGGTTCCTCGAGCACGGCCAGCTCACCCCGGCCCGGGCCAAGGCGCTGACCTCGACGGTGAACGGGCTGCTCAAGGAGCTGCGGCCGCACCTGGTCACGCTGGTCGACGCCTTCGCCATCCCGGACGCGTGGAAGGCCGCGGCGATCCTGGAGGAGGAGCCCGGGCGCCAGGAGGCCATGGCCGCCCGGGACGCCGAACTGCGTGCGCGGAACGGCGAGGACACCGTCGAGGGCACCGCGACCGACCTGGACGTCCCCCCGGGCCAGTGATCCCCCGCGATCATCGGGTTGTTGCCACCGACACGCGCCGCCACGCCGCGCACACCGGCAACAACCCGATGATCGTCCCCCGGATCAGCCGAGGCGGAGGGCGAGGACGGCGACGTCGTCCTCGGCGTCCGGCAGGAACATCCGCCGCAGCACCCGGTCGCACACCTCGTCCAGCGGTAGGCCCGCGCACTCGCGCAGCACCGCCAGCAGCTCCTCGGTGCCCGCGTCGATGTCGCGGTCGCGCCGCTCGACCAGCCCGTCGGTGTACAGCAGGACCGTGGCGCCCGGGGCGAGCGCGACGGCCCGGTCCTCGCGGACGAAGCCGGGCTGGACACCGAGCAGCAGGTCGGCCTCCGCGACGTCGAGCAGGCGCACCTCGCCGTCGGCGTCGAGCAGGACCGGCGGCGGGTGGCCGGCGCTGGACCAGCGCAGCCGCATGCCGCCGGCCTCCTGCGGCTCCAGGTGGGCCACCAGCGCCGTCGCCATGGTCTCCAGCGCCAGCCCGGCGAGCGCGCGGTCGAGCTCGGTCAGCACCCCGGCCGGCGAGCCACCGCTGGAGTAGCTGATGCCGCGCAGCAGGCCGCGGACCTGCCCCATCGCCGCGGCGGCGCGGGTGTCGTGCCCGACGACGTCGCCGATGGCGAGGACGGTCGTGCCGGAGGGCTGCTGGAAGGCGTCGTACCAGTCGCCGCCGATCTCGGCGCCCGCCGCCGCCGGCACGTACCGCACCACGACCTCGCAGTCCGGGATGTCGGGCGGCTCGGTGAGCATGCTGCGCTGCAGGGCGTCGGCCAGTGCCCGCTGCTGGCCGTAGAGGCGGGCGTGGTGCAGCGCCATCCCGGCGCGCCGGCCGATCTCGACGGCGGTCTCGACATCGGCAGGCGAGTGCGCGCCCCGGTCGGCACCGTTGAGCAGGCAGAGGACGCCGACGGTCTGCCCGCGGATCGTCAAGGGCACGGCCGCCACCGACGACGGCGCCAGCTCGGTGAGCATCGCCTGCGCCTGGGGGTCGGCGAGGACCGCGGCGATCCGCTCGGGCGGCAGGTCCCGCACGACCAGCGGCTGGCCCGTGCGGAAGACCCGCCGCGGTGCACCCTCCGGCGTCACCGTCCGCACCATGCGCTGCACGTAGTCCGCCACGAACGCGCGGCGCGCGGGGTCCCGGTGCGCGCTGGCCGTCTCCTGCAGGCGGCCGTGGTCGTCGGTGCTCACGATCCAGCACCAGTCGCCCAGCCGGGGCACGACCAGCGAGGCGAGCCGCTGGAGCTGCTCGCCGGTGTCCAGCGTGCCGGACAGGACGCGGCCGGCCTCGGCCAGCAGCTCGAGCCGCTGGTTGGCCTCCGTCATGGCGGTCACCGCGCTGTCCCGGGCGGCGTCGGCCCGGAGCCGGGAGACGCTCAGCGCGATCTGCGCGGTCAGCCCCTCGAGCAGGCGCAGCTCGTCGGTGTCGAACGGGTGGTCGGTGGTCCAGTACGCGACGAAGCTGCCCAGCACCCGCCCCTCGACCAGGAGCGGCAGCGCCGCCAGGGCGCGCAGCCCCAGCATGTCGATCACCCGGGCCATGGCCGGGAAGCGGGCGACGGCCTCGTCCGGATCGCCCAGCACGACCGACTCCCCCGTGCGCGCGGTGTACTGCGTGGGCAGCGCGTCGTCGAGGGCGATGAGCACGCCGTCCTCGGGCAGCGCGGCCTCGCCGTCCCGGAAGACGTCCAGGACCCGGCGCCCCAGGTACAGCCGGGCCGCCTCCGCACCGGGCTCGCGGACGGCGACGCCGCCGGACACCGCCCCCAGCACCTCCGCGCCGCGCAGGGTGATGTCGGCGAGCTCGCCGATGCCCGTGGCGTTGGCCACCTCCACCGCCACGGCGGCGATCGCGGCCGTCCGCTGCACCGCCACCAGCCGCGACTCGGCCTGGTCCCGGGCGTCGGTCACGTCCAGGACGGTGCCGAGGATCCGTTCGGGTGCACCGTCGGCGTCGGAGAGCACCCGGCCCCGGCACACGATCCAGCGCACGCCGTCGCCGCGCCGCACGATGCGCAGCTCCACCGTGTACTGCGCGCGGGCCTCGATGGCCTCCTGCATGACCTGCTCGGCCGACTCGCGGTCGTCGGGGTGCACGTACTCGGACATGAGCAGGTCCATGGGCAGACGGAGCGCGCCCTGGTGACCGAAGATGGCGGCGCTGCGCTCGTCCCAGTCCATCTCGCCGCGCCGCAGGTCCACCTCCCAGATGCCGACGGAGCTCGCCTCCAGGGCGACCCCGAGGCGCCGGGTGGACGACGTGACGGCGGCGTTGGCGGCCGCGAGCTCCAGCTCGGCCACCACCGAGCTCGCCAGCTGCCGCAGCAGCTCGGCCTGGTCGACCGTCCACGGGCGCGGCTCGGCGTCGTACAGGGCGAGCACCCCGACCACGTGCCCGGCCGCCGTGGTCAACGGTGACCCGAGGTAGGCGCCCACGTGTCCCGAGGTGACCGCCGGCAGGCCGGCGACACGGTCGTCCGCCCGCGCATCGGGGACGGCGAGCGGGCTGCCGCCGGCCACGACGATCGCCGACAGGGGGCCGGTGAGCACCGCCGGACCCCCGACCACGCCCGCCGGCAGGCCGTGCCCGCCCACGACGACGTCCTCGTCGGTGAACAGGGTGACCTTCGCGTGGCCGGCGCCCACCAGCCGGGCGGCCAGGCCGGACAGCCGGTCGTAGGAGGCGGGCCCCGAGACCTCCGACAGCAGCCGGCGGGCCGCGGCGATGCGCACCGGGTCGGTCAGGGCGTCCTCGACCGCGGCGGTCACCTGCGAGCCGGGCACCCGAGCTCCCCCCTGGCCGTGGCCGGCGGCACCGGAACAGGCGCTGCCGGATTCATGCTTGCACGCCGGGGGCACCGCGTCCGGACGACCCGACCCGGGCCACGGCCCGGGGAGCGCACCCCCCGATGGGTGACGCAGCACGCCCCCGGTCAAGGACGGGGCCGTTCCGTCCGATGACAGGGCATGCTCGGCACACGCACGGCCCGCCTGCCGGACTGCCGTCCGCTGCTGGCCGACCCGGACGACCTGACGCTGGCCTTCCAGCCGATCGTCGCCCTCGAGACCGGCACGGTGGCCGGCTACGAGGCGCTGGCCCGCTTCCCGGGCGCTGCCGGGCCCGACGTGTGGTTCGCCGCCGCGGCCCAGGCGGGGATCGCCGCCGAACTGGAGGCGCTGGCCATCCACAAGGCGCTCGCCGTCGTCCCGGAGCTGCCCACCGACACCTTCCTCACCGTCAACGTCAGTCCCCACCTGCTCGGCACCGCACCTGTCCAGGACGCCCTGGCCACCCGGCCCGACCTGCACCGCATCGTCGTCGAGCTGACCGAGCACACGCCCGTCGACGACCTGGACGCCCTGCGGCGCCAGACCGACGCGCTCCGGGCGCGCGGCGCGCTCGTCGCCCTCGACGACGCCGGCAGCGGCTACTCGGGGTTGCAGCAGATGGCCGCCCTGCGCCCGCAGCTGGTCAAGCTCGACCGCGCGCTGGTGGCCGACGCCGACGCCGACCCCGTCCGCATGGCACTGGCCGAGATGGTCGGCGAGTTCGCCGGCCGCATCGACGCGTGGCTGCTCGCCGAGGGCGTCGAGACCCCGGCCGAGCTGGCCGCCTTCGCCCAGCTCGGCGTCCCGCTGGCCCAGGGCTGGCTGCTGGGCCGCCCCGGCCCCACCTTCGCGCCGCTGGCACCGGAGGTGACGCAGCTGGTGCGCGGCCAGGTGGCCCGTGCCCGGCTCACCGAGAGCGTGGCCAGCCTGCTGCGCCCGGTGCGCCAGTGCGCCCAGACCGAGACCGTTCCCGGCATGCCACCCGCGGTCCTGGTCGGTCAGCACGGCGAGCCGGCCGGGCTGCTGCTCAGCGACCCGCGGACGGCGGAGGTCTACACCGCACCGGTGTCGCTGCGGGTGCACCCGTCGACCGACATCCAGCAGACGCTCGAGCGCGCCCTGACCCGCGCGCCCGCCCACCGGTGGGAGCCGGTGGTGTGCACCGACCCGACCGGCCACGTCCTGGGGATCCTCCGCGTCGAGGACCTGATCGACGCGGCCCGGAAGAGCCGCTGACCCCTCCAGACCCCGGTCGCTCGACGGCCGGTCGCACGTCCGCCCACCGACAAGGAGTCCACCCATGAAGCGCTTCGCCTGCGGCGACGTCATCCCCGGCTGCAACGCCACCTTCACCGCCGCCGACGAGGACGGGATCTTCGCCCAGTGCATGCCGCACGGCGCCGCCGAGCACGGCATCACCGAGGTGACCCCGGAGCTGCAGGCGACGGTGCGCAGCCTCATCACCACCGTCTGACCGAGGCCTCCGGTCCCCCGCCGCCCGCCGTGATCCCGCGGGCGGCGAGGGGCACCGGGTCCTCGGGGCTACCCGGCGCTGGCCGCGTCCAGCCGCTCGTGCTGCTCCGCAGTGAGCACGAGGTCGCGCATCGGCAGCAGGTCGGCCAGCTGCTCGACCGTCCGGCCCGACGCGATGGGTGCCACCACGGTGGGCTGGTCGGCGAGCCAGCGGAGCGCCACCGCCGGCACGGGTGCGCCGTGCTCGCGGGCGACCTCGCCCAGCGCGGTGAGCACCCGGTCGCCGCGCTCCCCCACGTACGCCGCCGCACCCTTCGCGCGCGGTGAGTCGATCTGCTCACCCGCCCGGTACTTCCCGGTGAGGAAGCCCTTGGCCAGCCCGAAGTAGGGCAGCGTGCCGATCCCCTGCGCCTGCACGGCGTCGCGCAGCTCGCCCTCGAAGGCGCTGCGCTCCATCAGGTTGTAGTGCATCTGCAGCGCCGCGTACCCGCCGACGCCCAGCCGCTCGGCCGTCTGGCGGGCCTCGGTCAGCCGCGCCGCCGAGTAGTTCGACGCCGCGACGTGGCGCACCTTCCCGGCCTGCACGAGCGCGTCGAACGCCGTGAGCGTCTCCTCCAGCGGCGTCGTCTCATCGTCGTAGTGGGCGTAGTAGAGGTCGATGCGATCGGTCTGGAGCAACCGCAGCGACCGCTCGGCCGCCGCCTGGATCTCACCCGCCGCCAGCGGGTGCTCCTTCTTGCCCGGTGACGCCTTCGTGGCCACCACCACCCGGTCGCGCACACCGCGGGCCGCCATCCAGTCGCCGAGGATCTGCTCGGAAGCGCCGTTGCCGTACATCTCCGCGGTGTCGACGAACGCCGGCTGCGGGCTCACGGCGTCGAGGAATCGGTCGAGGACGGCGAAGGACGTCGGGGCATCGGCGGTCCAGCCGAACACGTTGCCGCCCAGGCAGAGATCGCTCACGGTCAGGTCGGTCCCGGGAAGCTGTGGCATGCGCCCCACGCTAGGGGTGCCGAACGTCATCTGCGCTGTGGCGGGTGTGACCCAGGAGCCATCTCGCGGCCGGAAATCGCCGCCCACTGGCGAATTGTCGGGCCGACATGGCAGCGTGCCCCCCGGTCCGGCTCTCGTCTGCCGGACACGGACTCCCGCGCCTCCGCGGCGCGGATCCGGACCGCCCCCGGCGCAGATCGCGCCCCGGGCGCCGGCCGGGGTGTCGAATCCGGGCACTCCGCCGTCCCTCACGAAAGGAAGCTCGATGAACAAGGCTGAACTGGTCTCCGCCATCGCCAAGCGCGCCGACGTGCCGGCCTCGACCGTGGACGCCGTCCTCGCCGGTCTCCAGGAGGAGCTCGTCGACGCCATCACCCGCGGCGACAAGGTCGCCGTCTCCGGCCTGCTGACCGTCGAGCGCACGCAGCGCTCCGCTCGCACGGGCCGCAACCCGCAGACCGGCGAGACGATCGAGATCGCGGCCGCGAACACCGTCAAGGTGACCGCCGGCTCGAACCTCAAGAAGGCCGCGAGCGCCGTTCCGGTCAGCTGACCGACGCGCTCTGCCGTCGCCGTCGGGCGTCGCGCCGCACCCGTGTGGTCCGGGCCACAGTGCCATGGGCCAGGATGCGGGTGCAGGCGCCGCCCGACGGCGGACGGCGCACAGGGCAGCGGAGGTCCACGTGGGCAGTGATCTGACCGTCAGCACCGACCCGGCCGAGGTCGGCTTCGACGCCGGCCGGCTGGAGCGGCTCGACCGGCGGCTCTCCCGCTGGGTGGACGACGGGCAGCTCCCCGGCTTCCTGGTCACCGTCGCCCGGCACGGGAAGCTGGTGCACGTCGGCCGCGGCGGCCTGCGCGACATGGACGCCGGCCTCCCGGTCGAGGACGACACCCGCTGGCGCATCTTCTCGATGACCAAGCCCATCACCTCGGTCGCGGCGATGATGCTGTACGAGGAGGGGGCCTTCGAGCTCACCGACCCGATCACCAAGTGGCTGCCCGAGTTCGCCGAGACCCGGGTCTACGTCGCGGGCTCGGCCCAGAAGCCGGTGACCGTCCCGCAGATCGAGCCGATCCGGGTCTGGCACCTGCTGACGCACACCTCCGGGCTCACCTACGGCTTCCACCACGCCCACCCCGTCGACGCCATCTACCGGGCCATGGGCCACGAGTGGGGTAGCCCGCGCGGCGCCGACTCCGCCGAGGTCTGCCGCCAGTGGGCATCGGCCCCGCTGGTGTTCCAGCCCGGCAGCGAGTGGAACTACGGCGTCTCCACCGACGTCCTCGGCCGGCTCGTCGAGGTGATCTCGGGCCAGACGCTGGACGAGTTCTTCGAGTCCCGGATCTTCGCGCCGCTGGGCATGCGGGACACCTCCTTCGGCCTGCGCGCCGAGGACGACCCCGAGTCGCTGGCCCGCCTGTACCTGGCGACGCCGGGCAAGCCGGGTGGGCCGTCGTCCGGGATGACGTTCAGCGAGGCCATGGACCGCGGAGCGCACCGCAAGCCGGAGTTCCTGTCCGGCGGCGGCGGACTGGTCTCCACGGCCGGTGACTACCTGCGGTTCATCGAGATGCTCCGCCGCGGCGGCTCCTACGACGGCGGCCGGCTGCTCAGCCCGCGCACGATCCGGCAGATGCGGACCAACCACCTGCCCGGCAACGTGGACCTGGTGACCTACGGCCGGCCGCTGTTCGCCGAGACGCCGATGCGCGGCGTCGGCTTCGGGCTGGGCTTCTCGATGGTCCTGGACCCGGCCGCCTACGGCGTGCTGTCCAGCCCGGGCGACTACAGCTGGGGCGGGGCGGCGTCCACGGCGTTCTACGTGGACCCGGTGGAGGACGTGACGGTGCAGTTCTTCACGCAGCTGCTGCCCTCGAGCACCCTGCCGCTCCGCAACTACCTGCGCCAGCTGGTCAACCAGGCCCTCGTCGACTGAGCCCCGGACTCCCGTCCGGGATCAGGTTCCCTGATCGTGCAGCGTCCTCCCTCACGTCCCACGGTGAGGGAGGACGCTCGATGATCAGGGTCCCTGATCCCAGCGGGCGTCAGACGTAGCGGCGGTAGACGACGGTCGCGACCATCGCCGGCTTGCTGCCGCCCTCGATCTCCATCGTCACAGCGAGATTCATCGCGATGCCGCCGGCGAACGGGGTGGCGGACTCCATCGTCGCGCCGGCCCGCACGCGGGCGCCCACGGGCACCGGCGAGGGGAACCGCACCTTCTCGGTGCCGTAGTTCACGCCCATGCTGAACCCGGTGATCGTGACGATCTGCGGGACCAGCGACGGGAGCAGCGACAGCGTCAGGTAGCCGTGCGCGATCGGGCCACCGAAGGGGCTGTGCTCCTTGGCCCGCTCCGGGTCGGTGTGGATCCACTGCTGGTCGCCGGTCGCGTCGGCGAACTGCTGCACCTGCTCCTGCGTGATCGTGACCCAGTCGCTGTAGCCCAGGTGCTGCCCGACCAGCCCCTGCACGCCCTCGACGCCGTCGACGGTGGTCTGCGCCATCTGCTCGTCCCCTCTGCTCGATCTGGTTGGCTGACTCCACCACACCGGGCGAGCCTGCGGAGGAACGGGTTGCTGCGACTGGGCGCGCTGGACGTGCCGGACGGCGCCTTCGTCGTCATGGCGATCGTCAACCGGACCCCCGACTCGTTCTACGACCGCGGGGCGACCTTCGAGCTGGCCGCCGCCGTCGAGCGGGTGGACCGGGTCGTCGCCGAGGGCGCCGACATGGTCGACGTCGGGGGCGTGAAGGCCGCCCCCGGTGAGGACGTCGACGCCGCCGAGGAGATCCGCCGCACGGTGGACCTGGTCGCCGCCATCCGCGCGGCGCACCCGGCGCTGCCGATCTCGATCGACACCTGGCGCGCGGAGGTGGCCCGCGAGGCGCTCGCCGCCGGCGCCGACGTCGTCAACGACGCCTGGGGCGGGGTCGACCCGGAGCTGGCCGCCGTCGCCGCCGAGGCCGGCGCCGGGCTGGTCTGCACGCACGCCGGCGGGCTGCCGCCGCGCACCCGCCCGCACCGCGTGCAGTACGACGACGTCGTCGCCGACGTCGTGGGACGGACGACGGCGCTGGCCGAGGCCGCCGTCGCCGCGGGGGTGGACCGCGACCGGGTGCTCGTCGACCCGGGGCACGACTTCGGCAAGAACACCCGGCACTCTCTGGAGGCGACCCGGCGGCTGGACGAACTGGTCGCGACCGGCTGGCCGGTGCTCGTGGCGCTGTCGAACAAGGACTTCGTCGGCGAGACCCTGGGCGTGCCGCTGGAGGAGCGGCTCACCGGCACCCTGGCCGCGACGGCGGTCAGCGCCTGGCTGGGTGCCCGGGTGTTCCGCGCCCACGACGTCGCCCCCACCCGCCAGACGCTGGACATGGTGGCCTCGATCCAGGGGACCCGGCCGCCGCTGCGCACGGTCCGCGGCCTGGCCTGACCGCTCACGCCACGAGCAGGGGCACCGCCAGCCCGAGCGCGAGCACCACGACCAGGCCCACCGTGACGGCGATCCCGCCGGGCGAGCCCAGGTTCACCGTCCAGCCGATGCCGACCCGCTTGGGCACCCAGACCGACGGGTCGTCGCGGTTGACGTAGACCAGCCCCCCGGGCCAGAAGCGGTCGTCGTCCGGGGCCTCCGCCCGCACGGGAGCCGGGGAGCGGTCGGCCCCACCCAGCTCCCGGCGGTAGCGCCGGACCGCCTCGGCGGTGCAGCCGAGCAGCGCGACGACGAACAGGACGAGGACGGCCGCGCTCCAGCGCAGCCCCTCCGGGTGCAGCAAGGCGTCGAGCGCCAGGGCGCTGACGAGCGCCGTCGTCGCGAACGTGATCGTGGCCAGCACCCACTGCGCGGCCCCCTGCTGGGCCCGTGCCCGCCGCAGGGCGTGCTCCGGCGGATCGCCGGGGTGCACCCGGACCGGCGCGCGGGTCGAGGCATGGGCGAGCACGACCATGAGGGCGAGCGTCCCCCATCCGACCCACACCGTGCCCAGGGCCGTCCAGGGCGAGGTGTCGGCGAAGGCGTCGGGCGTCCCCGAGAGGTCCCAGTGGACGGGCACGCGGTCCGGCAGGTCGCCGTAGCGGAGGGCACCCACCACCGTCGTACCGGCGAGGAGGACGACGGAGGCGAGGTACCAGCGCACCGGGATCTCCGCCTCGTCGCGGGCCGCGGTGACCGGGGCCGACATGCGGACGGCCTTGCCGGCGAACCAGTCCCCCGCCGCCTTCGCCGCCATGATCGGGCGGCGCGCGCGCACGAACGCTCCCACCCCGCCCGCGGTCACGAGCAGCACCGGCACGACGACGGCGGCCTCCGGGGCCGCGGCCGCCAGCGCGCCGGTTGCCGCCAGCGCCACTCCGGTGACGGCGAGGACGGCGAGCCGGTAGGCGTGCAGCGCCCGGCGGACGGCGGGGTCCGCGATCCGGTCGGCGGGGACGCTGACGCCCAGCGGCAGGGTGGGCCGGGCCAGTGCCGGGGTGATCAGGAAGGTCCCGCCCAGCAGCGCGGTCATCCCCCAGCCGAGTGCGAGTGTGGACCAGGTCATGGCGCCCCCTCCGGGCTCGCGCCGGCCGCAGCCGGGCTGGTGAACGACGCGGCCAGCCGGTCGCAGATCCCGACCGCCTCGGCCGGCGGCATCCCCCGCGCGACCGCCTCCGCGAGCAGCGTGCGGGCCCGGGCCGTCCAGTCGGCGACGAAGGCGGCGTCGGGAGGCCCGCTCGTCGGGTCCCGGACGACGACGGATCCCGACTTGCTCGTCGTGGCGACGAGGCCGTCCTGGCGCAGGCCGTCGTACGCCTTCGCGACCGTGGCGACGTTGATGCCAAAGGCCCGGGCGACGGTGCGGACCGACGACAGCGGCTGGCCCCGGACGAGCCGACCGGAGGCGATCGCCTCGATCAGCCGGTCGCGGAGCTGCTGGTAGATCGGCACGGGGGACAGCGGGTCGATCTCGACCAGCACCGCCTCATCTGACATAGCTGTATTAGTACCAGTAGCACAGATGGCGGATCAAGTGGCTCGTCGACGCCGCTCCGCCGGACAGGGGGTCAGCCGCCCGCCCTCGGCGCACGGCGGCCGCCCACGCGGTCGACGGCGAGGGGGACTGGCATCCCGCGAGAGCGAGGCTCTCGGGCGCGGGTGGGGAGCGCGTCGCTAGGTTGCCGGGCATGGCCGCCACGGGATTCCTCACCGCCGACGAGCTCAACGCGATGCTGCCGGGCACCTTCCCCGGGCTGCTGGGCATCGTCGTCGACAGCCACCAACCGGGCCGGCTGACCTCGCACCTCGACGTACGCCCCGAGCTGCTGGCGCCGAACGGCTACCTGCACGCCGGCACCGTGGTCACCCTCGCCGACACCTCCTGCGGCCTGCCCACCCGTGCGCTGCTGCCCGAGGGCTCGAGCGGGTTCACCACCATCGAGCTCAAGAGCAACCACCTGAGCACGGCGCGCGAGGGCCGGATCACCTGCGAGGCCACCAACGCCCACGCGGGGCGGACGACGCAGGTCTGGGACGCCGTGGTGCGCAACGCGGAGTCAGGGAAGACGATCGCGCTGTTCCGCTGCACCCAGTCGGTGCTCTGGCCCCGCTGAGCGCAGCCAACCCGCGTGTGCCGTCCGACACGCCGGATGTGAGACTGGCGCCACACCAGCAACGAGGAGGCACCGTGGCACTGGCCAGTCCGTATCCCGACGTCGAGATCCCCAACGTGTCCGTCCCGGAGGCCGTTCTCGCCGCCGGCAGGGAGCGGCCCGACGCCCCCGCGCTCATCGACGGCCTCAAGGGTGACGTGATCACCCACGGCCAACTGGCCGGCTACGTCGACCGCGTCGCGGCCAACCTGCACGCCCGCGGCCTGCGCAAGGGCGACGTCGTCGCCGTCTTCTGCCCCAACACGCAGTGGTTCCCCGTGGTGTTCCACGGCATCGCCGCCGCTGGCTGCGTCATGAGCCCGATCAACTCGCTCTACACGCCCGACGAGATCGCCTTCCAGCTCAAGGACTCGGGCGCGAAGATCCTGATCACGATCTCGATGTTCATGGACCGGGCGTCCGCCGCGGTGGAGAAGTCCCCGGTGGACGAGATCGTCGTGCTCGACGGCGCCGAGGGCCACGCCAACCTGTTCGACCTGCTGGGCGCCGACGCCCCCAGCGTGCAGGTGGACTTCGACCCGGCGAACGACCTGGTCACGCTGCCCTACTCCAGCGGCACCACGGGCCTGCCCAAGGGCGTCATGCTCACCCACCGCAACCTGGTGGCGAACGTGACCCAGTGCCTGCCGCTGCTGAAGACCGGCGCGGAGGAGCGGATCATCGCCGTCCTGCCGTTCTTCCACATCTACGGCCTCACCGTGCTGATGAACCAGGGCCTGGCACTGGGCGGCACGGTGGTGACCCTCCCGCGCTTCGACCTGGAGGACTTCCTCCGCACCATCCAGGACCACAGGATCACCCGGGCGTTCGTGGCGCCACCCATCCTGCTGGCGCTGGCCAAGCACCCGCTGGTCGACCAGTACGACCTCAGCTCGCTCGAGTCGATCCTCTCCGGTGCCGCTCCGCTGGACGAGCAGCTGGCACTGGCCGTCGAGCAGCGGCTGCGCAAGGGCGCGAACACCGGCGTCACCGTCGGGCAGGGCTACGGCATGACCGAGCTGTCCCCGGTCTCGCACACCACGCCCGACCTGGACGCCATGCCGCCGGGCTTCTCCGGCGAGGTGCCCAAGGGCTCGGTCGGCTTCGCGATCCCGAACACCGAGTGCCGGCTGATCGACCCGGCCACCGGTGAGGACGCCGCACCGGGCGAGCGCGGCGAGCTGTGGGTCCGCGGCCCGCAGGTGATGAAGGGGTACCTCAACAACGAGGAGGCGACCCGTTCCACCGTCGACTCCGAGGGCTGGCTGCACACCGGCGACGTCGCCGTCGTGGACGACAACGGCATCTACACCGTCGTCGACCGGGTCAAGGAGCTGATCAAGTACAAGGGCTACCAGGTGGCCCCGGCCGAGCTCGAGGCCGTGCTGATCAACCACCCGGAGATCGCCGACGCCGCGGTCATCGGTGTGCCGGACAAGGAGAGCGGCGAGGAACTGCCCAAGGCGTTCCTCGTCCGGGCGCAGGGCTCGCAGGTCACCGAGGACGCCGTCCTGGCCTACATGGCCGAGAGGGTCGCCCCGCACAAGAAGATCCGCTTCGTCGAGTTCATCGACGAGGTGCCGAAGTCGGCGGCCGGCAAGATCCTGCGCAAGGAGCTCAAGGCCCGCGTCTGAGGTGAACCGGGGGCATCCCCGGGGTAGTGCACGGACCCGACCGGACCCCGGCCGTCGCGATCGTCGCGGCGGCCGGGCCCGGCTGACGTGAGGACCCCGCCGATGCTCCCGCTCTACTGGCTCACCGTCCAGACCGTCGGCACCGCCATCCGCAGCGGTTGGAAGCCGCAGGTCAGCGGGCTGGAGCACGTCCCGGCCGAGGGCGGGGTCGTGCTGGCCGGCAACCACCAGTCCTTCGCCGACCAACTGTTCCTGGGTGCCGTCATCCCCCGCCACGTCGCGTTCTGGGGCAAGACCGAGTACTTCACCGGCACCGGCCCGCGCGGCGCCCTCAACCGCGGCCTGATGCACGGGCTGGGCGTCATCCCGGTGAACCGGGACGGTGGCGCGGCCTCGGACGCGGCGTTCGAGTCCGCCGTGCCGGTGCTCGACGGGGGCGGGATGGTCGCGGTCTTCCCCGAGGGGACCCGCTCGCCCGACGGACGGCTGTACCGCGGCCGCACCGGCGCGCTGCGGCTCGCCCAGCGCTGCGGGGTCCCCGTCCTCCCGGTCGGGATCACCGGCACCCGCGACGTGCGACCGGGAGACCTGCTGGGCCGGCGCCGTCCCCCCGTGACGATGCGCTTCGGCCGCCCGGTCGACGTCACCGGTGCCGACGTGCGCGCCGCCACCGATGCCCTGATGGCGACGATCCAGGAGCTCAGCGGCCAGGAGTACGTGCCCCACTACGCGCAGAAGAAGGCGGCCTGAGCTACGCCCGCGCCATCGCGGGCCGGTCGACCGCTGCAGGGCCCACCGCCTCGTCCGGCCGGCCGCGCGCCGCCACCGGCGGCATCCCGGTCACCCGCCGGTAGGCGCGGGAGAACGCTGCCTCGGACTCGTAGCCCAGCCGACGGGCCAGCTCCCCCACCCGGGCGCCACGGCCCAGCTCGACCGTGGCCAGGTGCATCCGCCACCGCGTCACGTAGCGCAGCGCCGGCTCCCCCGCCAGCTCGGTGAACCGGGCCGCGAACGCGGACCGCGACATCCGGCTCTCGCGGGCCAGCCGCTCCAGGGTCCAGGGAGCGCCGGGATCCTGGTGCACCAGCGCCACCGCGCGCCCGATCCGGGGATCGCGCAGCGCGCGCAGCCAGCCCGGCTCCGTCGCCGCCGTCTCCAGCCAGCCACGGATCGCCTGGATCACCACGACGTCGGCGAGCCGGGTGACCACCGCCTCCGTCCCGGGCCGGTCGTGCCGCACCTCGTCGGTGATCATCCCGAGCAGCACCGGCAGCCAGCCGCCGCCTGCCGCGTCGCCGGCCTCCACGAGCACCGAGGGCAGCAGGTCGAGCAGGTGCGCCGCCCCGGGCCGTTCCGGCTCGAGCACCCCGCACACCAGGCGGGCGGGGACGCCGCCGCCGTCGAGCCGCAGGACGGCGGAGTGCGGGTCGATCATCTCCTGCGGGAGCAGGTCGGCGCGTCCGGCGATCGGAGCGCCGGGCCCGCTGCGGAGCAGATGACCCCGCCCGTGCGGCACCAGCGCGAGGTCGCCGGCACGGAGCTGGTGCGCGACGCCGCCCACCTCCAGCAGGCAGCTGCCCTCGGTGACCACGTGGAAGCTGATGCACCCCTCCAGCGCCGGCATCTCCACGCCCCACGGCGCGCTGCCCTCCGCCCAGCAGTAGAAGGTGCCGCGCATCCGCAGGTCGCCGAGCACGCCGCCCAGTGGCTCCATCGGCGCCCAGGGGACCACCGGCTCCGCACCCATGGCGTCATCGTGCCCCGGATCGAGCCGTCGTCCAGGCCCTCGGGACGAACGGTCATGCTTTCGGGACCCGCAGCCATTCTGCGCACCCTCCGTCCGCGCCACGGTGGATCCGTCGGCGGTCGCCGGCGGACGACGGAGGAGGAGCGGGACATGTTGGTGGCGGTCGTGGGAGCAACGGGTGGGACGGGACGGGCGGCGGTGGAGGCGCTGGCCGCCGGCGGGCACGAGGTGACCGCGCTGGCCCGGCGGGCGAGCACGGTGTTCGGCGGGCAGGCGGGCGTCCGGCCGGTCGACGGCGACGCCACGGCGGCAGCCGACGTGGACGCCGCCGTCCGCGGTCAGGACGCCGTCGTCGTCGCGCTCGGCATCGCGGAGAGCGCCGTGCGGGTGCGGCTGCGGGGCCCGGCCGGCACCCCGCTGGACGTGCGCTCCCGGGGCACCGCCACCGTCGTGGCCGCCATGCGGCAGCACGGCGTGCGACGCCTGGTCGTGCAGTCCTCGTACGGCGTCGGGGAGACCCGGGACCGGCTGCCACTGTCCTCCCGGCTGGTCTTCGCCCTGCTGCTGAAGCCGCAGATCGCCGACCACGAGGTGCAGGAGGACGTCGTCCGCCGCAGCGGCCTGGACTGGACCCTCGTGCAGCCGGTGTACCTGACCGACGGCGACGAGCCGGCCACCCGCTCCGTCGACGGGTCGGTCGAGGGGATGAAGGTGTCCCGCCGCGCCGCGGGCGAGGTGCTCGCCCGGCTGGCCACGGGTGCGCACGACGTGGGCCGGTGCGTCTCGGTGTCCGGAGCCGCGACCGTCGCCGCCCCCGCGTGACGGGGCAGCTCTAGGGTCGGGCCATGCGCGCGGTGACGATCAGCGAACCCGGAAGCCCCGACGTCCTCGGCTGGTCGGAGGTCCCCGACCCGGTCTGCGGCCCGGGCGAGGTGATCGTCGACGTCGCCGCCACCGCGGTGAACCGCGCGGACCTGATGCAGCGGCAGGGCTTCTACCCGCCGCCGAAGGGCGCCAGCGAGATCCTCGGCCTGGAGTGCAGCGGCGTCGTCAGCGAGGTCGGCGAGGGCGTCCTCGGCTGGTCGGTCGGCGACGAGGTGTGCGCGCTGCTCTCCGGTGGCGGGTACGCCGAGCGCGTCGCCGTCCCGGCCGGGCAGCTGCTGCCGAAGCCCTCCGGCGTGGAGCTGGCGACCGCCGCGGCGCTGCCCGAGGTCGTCTGCACGGTCTGGTCCAACGTCTTCCTGCTCGCCGGGCTCTCCCGCGGCGACAGCTTCCTGGTGCACGGCGGCTCGAGCGGCATCGGCACGATGGCCATCCAGCTGGCCGCCCGCGCCGGCGCACGGGTGTTCACCACGGCCGGGACGGCGGCCAAGCTGGACGTCTGCCGCGAGCTGGGCGCCGAGGTCGCGGTCAACTACCGCGACGAGGACTTCGTCGAGCGGGTGCGCGAGGCGACGGAGGGGCGCGGGGTGGACGTCGTCCTGGACAACATGGGCGCCAAGTACCTGGACCGCAACGTCGACGCCCTCGCCGTCGGCGGGCGGCTGGTGATCATCGGCATGCAGGGCGGCAGCAAGGCCGAGCTGAACATCGGCAAGCTGCTGACCAAGCGGGCCTCGGTGCACGCGACCGCGCTGCGCTCCCGCCCGGCGACCGGGCACGGCGGCAAGGCCGAGATCATCGAGGCGGTGCGGCGCGACGTGTGGCCGGACGTGGAGCGCGGCACGATCCGCCCGATCGTCGACCGGCGGCTGCCGATGTCGCGGGCGGCCGAGGCGCACCGCGTCGTGGAGGCCAGCGAGCACGTCGGCAAGGTCCTGCTGCTGCCCGCCGACTGAGGAAGGCCCCCACCGCTCGCACGCCCGGGGCGGGTCCCCGCGGCGGGGCCGCCGTCAGCGGGGGCGGGGCATCGGGCGCGGGCGCAGACCGGCGACCGCGTCGATGACCAGGCCGACCTCGTCCGGGGTGTTGTAGTGCATCAGCCCCAGCCGGACGACGCCGCCGTCCTCGGTCACCCCGAAGGCGTCGAACAGCTCGCGGGCGTAGGCGTCCCCGTCCCAGACGCAGATCCCCTGACGGTTGAGCTCGGCGGCGACCTGCCGGGGGCGCATGTCCTCGACGCGGAACGCCAGCGTCGGCGTCGTCCGCACCGGCCGGCCCAGCACCTGCACGTGCCGCATCGCGCGCAGCGCGTCGTCCAGCCAGCCGAACAGCTCCCCCTCGTACCGGGCGACCGCCGCCATGGAGGCCCGCAGCCGGTCCCTGCGGGAGCCGGTCGCCCCGCCGTCCAGCGCGGCCAGGTGGTCGACGGCGGCGGAGACCCCCGCGTACAGCTCGTAGGGGGCGGCACCGGTCTCGAAGCGGTCGGGGACCTTGTCCGACGTCGGCAGCAGCTTGTCCGGGTGCAGGTGCGCCAGCAGCTGCGGATCCGCCACCACC
The DNA here is from genome assembly GCF_054051075.1 of Blastococcus sp. SYSU DS0617. Lineage (NCBI taxonomy): Bacteria > Bacillati > Actinomycetota > Actinomycetes > Geodermatophilales > Geodermatophilaceae > Blastococcus > Blastococcus sp. SYSU DS0617. Next base: position 70,632 of record NZ_JBJHAO010000001.1, on the reverse strand, counting down.
GCGCCAACGTGCGGGCCGCACCACTTCGACGCCGACAGGGCGACGAAGTCCGCCCCCATGGCGGTGCGGTCCAGGTACATGTGCGGGGCAGCGTGGGAGGCGTCGACGTAGACCATCGCCCCCACCGCGTGCGCCCGGTGCGAGATCTCGGCGACCTCCGGGCAGGTGCCGATCGCGCTGCTCGCCGCGGTGAGCGCCACCAGGCGGGTCCGCGGGCCGAGCAGGTCGTCGTACTGCCAGGCAGGGAGTTCGCCGGTCTCGATGTCCACCTCGGCCCAGCGCACGGCCACGCCGCGCTCCGCGGCCAGCTGGACCCACGGCCGGATGTTGGCGTCGTGGTCGAGCCGGCTCACCACGATCTCGTCGCCCGGCCGCCACGTCTTGGCGATCGCCCGGGCCATCGCGTACGTCACCGCCGTCATGCTCGCGCCCAGGACGACGCCGCCGGGGACACCACCGACCAGATCGGCCACCGCCGCGCGGGCCCCGGCCACCAGGCCCTCGGCCCGTGCGGAGGCGGCGAACACCCCGCCCCGCTCGGCGACGGGCATCCGCAGCGCGTGCCCGACCGCCCGGGCGACGTCCTCGGGCAGGAGCGCACCGCCGGGACCCTCGACGTGGACGTGGCCGTCGGCCAGCGCGGGGAAGAGACCACGGACCCGAGCGACGTCGAGCCGGGCCTCCATGCTGGGCACCCTAGTTGTCCCGAACCGCCCGGCCGAGCGGCGGCGGGACCTCGCGTTCGGGCCTGGCGCGCGCGGGGCAGGATGGAGCCATGACTGCACCCGGCAACGGCAGCGAACGTCCGCAGCAGGTCGTCGTCGTGGGGCCCGACGGCCAGCCCGTGGGGACCCTTCCGATGGGCGAGGACGGCGACGGCACACCGATGCAGGTGGGCGAGATGGTGGAGCAGCCCGCGAAGGTGATGCGGATCGGCACCATGATCAAGCAGCTGCTCGAGGAGGTGCGCGCCGCGCCCCTGGACGACGCCAGCCGCAACCGGCTGCGCGACATCCACGCCTCGTCGATCCGTGAGCTCGAGCAGGGCCTGGCCCCCGAGCTGCGCGAGGAGCTGGAGCGCATCACCCTGCCGTTCAGCGAGGACCAGACGCCCTCGGACGCCGAGCTGCGCATCGCCCAGGCCCAGCTGGTGGGCTGGCTGGAAGGTGTCTTCCACGGCATCCAGACGGCGCTGTTCGCCCAGCAGATGGCCGCGCGGGCGCAGCTGGAGGAGATCCGCCGCAAGGCGCTGCCGGGCGGTCAGCCCGGCGGCGGCGCCCAGCCGGACCTCCGCCCCGGCGGGGGCCAGTACCTGTAACGCGAGGACGACGACGGCGCCGCACCCGGATCGGGGTGCGGCGCCGTCGTCGGTGGGATCAGACCTTGAAGCGCCCGACGGCCTCCTGCAGCTCGCCGCTCATGCGGGCCAGCTCGCCCGCCGCGGACTGGGCGTCGGCCACCCGCTGGTTGGTCTCCTGGGTGCCCGCGGCCAGCCCCGAGATCGCCGCGGCGATGCCCTGGGTGCCGCTGGCCGCCTCGGCGACGTTGCGGTTCATCTCGTTGGTGGTCGCCGTCTGCTCCTCGACCGCCGCGGCGATGGTCGCCTGGAAGTCGTTGATCTCGCCGATGACCGTGGAGATCTGGCTGATCGCGTCGACGGCCCCGGCGGTGTCGGCCTGGATGGCCTCGACCCGCTGGGAGATGTCCTCGGTGGCCCGCGCGGTCTCCTGCGCCAGCTCCTTGACCTCGCTGGCGACGACGGCGAAGCCCTTGCCCGCCTCGCCGGCCCGTGCCGCCTCGATCGTGGCGTTGAGCGCCAGCAGGTTGGTCTGCTCGGCAATGCCGTTGATCAGCTTGATGACCGTGGCGATCTCCTGCGAGGAGTCACCCAGCTTGCCGACCGTCTTCGTGGTGTTCTCCGCGACCGACACGGCCTGACCGGCGACCCGGGCGGCCTCGGTGGCGTTGTGCGCGATCTCGCGGATCGCCGACTCCATCTGCGAGGACCCGGTGGCCACCGTGTCCACGCTGGAGGCCACCGCACCGGCGGAGGTCACCACCTCGTCGGCCTGGCCGGCGGCGGTCTCCGCGTTCTGCCGCATGCCCTCCGCGGCTCCGCTCAGCTGCTGCGACGCCGCGGCCAGCCGGGTGGAGGAGTCGCCGACCAGCACGAGCACGTGCCCGATGGCGTCGAGGGTCTCGTCCAGCGACTCGGCCATCTCGCCGAGCTCCGCGCCACCGGTCTTGCCGGCCCGGACCGTCAGGTCACCGGCCGCGACGAGGCCGAGGACCTCGCGGATCCGCTGCACCGGGCCGGTGACGCCGCGGGAGACGACGAGGGCCAGCAGCACGCTCATGACCAGCCCGGCGGCCATGATGCCGAGGGTGAGGTTGCGCCCGGTCGCGTACGCGTCCGCCGCCCGCTCGGCCGTCGCCGACGCCTCCGCCTGGGCGGCCGCGGTGGCGGTGATGATCGACTCCTTGATGATCACCTCGTTCTCGCCCATGATCTGGAGCAGCTCGCCCGCCCGCGAAGGGCTGTCGGTCAGCGTGCCGCTCTGCAGCTCGGCCAGGGCGGGGAGGTAGTTCGCGACCGCGGTGGAGAAGTCGGTGAAGGCCGCCCGCGTGTCCGAGGACAGCGGCATCGCCTCGACGCCGGCGATCCGGTCGCCGAGGATCTGCATGTACTCGGCGGCGCCCGCCTGGGCCTTCGCGATGGTCTCCTCCGGCAGCGTCGGGATGGCTGCCCGGGCGACGTTGGCCGACAACTGCCACCAGTCGGCCTCCAGCTGACGCAGGCCGTCCAGGGGGATCGCGCCGCGGTCGTACACCTGCTGGGCGTTGTCGCTGAGCGCCGACATCCGGTTGATGCCGAAGGCGCCGACGCCGACGGTCGTCAGTGCGACGACCAGGATCGCGCCGAGCATCCGGCTGCGCAGGCCGAAGCGGACGCCGCGGGCACCCGCCGCCGGTTCCTCCGGGGCCCCCCCGTTCGTACGCACTCCGTGCTCGTCCACCTGGTTCATCCCTGCCCGCTTCCTGTACCGACTGCTCGTCCGACTCCGTCGCTTGGCCTATCGGCCGGACGGGGCCGGAAGTTGAGCAGAAGCGGTCAGAGGGCGGCCAGGAAGGCGGCGACGCCGTCCTCGTCGTTGCCGATCGTGACGTCGGTGGCGACGGCGAGCAGGTCCGGATGGGCGTGCGCCATCGCCACCGCACGTCCTCCGGCCTCGCGGACCCAGTCGAACGCGGCGATGTCGTTGGGCATGTCCCCGAAGACGACGACGTCCTCCGGCCCGACGCCGTGGCGCTCGGCGACGGCGGCCAGCCCGGACGCCTTCGTCACGCCGATCCCGGAGATCTCCGCGAGGGCGTCGGTCGAGGAGCAGGTGACCGTGGCCTGGTCGCCGATGACCTCCTCCACCAGCGCGACGAACTCGTCCCGCGGCAGGTCCTCGTGGCGGGCCAGCAGCTTGGCGACCGGCTGGCCCACCATCTCCTCCAGCGTCGCCTGCGCGACACCGGGCGCGTCGACGTCCCACCGCGGCTTGTAGATCGGCTCGTGACGGAACTCCAGCCCGTACTCCACCGCGAACCAGGTGTCGGGCTGCCGCCGGCGCAGCTCGGCGGTGATCGACCGGAGGACGTCGGGGTGCACCGGCTCCTCGCGGGTGATCTCGAAGGTCTCCAGGTCCAGGAGGACCGCGCCGTTGCAGCAGACCGCCGTGCCGCTGCCGAGCACCTTCCGGATGCGGTGCATCCAGCGCGGCGGGCGGCCGGTCGCGAGCACGAAGGGCACCCCGCCGGCGCGCCAGCGGTCGATCTCGGCGACGGTCGCGGCGCTGACGGTGTCGTCGGAGCGCAGCAGCGTGCCGTCCATGTCGCTGGCGATCAGCCGCGGCTTCCAGTCAGACATCGGCGAGCACCGCCTCGAGGTAGCGGGCGACGCCGTCGACCTGGTGGCCGCTCGTGACGTCAGCCGTGAGCGCCCGGACGCTGGGGTGGGCGTTCGCCACGGCCACCGCACGGCCGCCGGCGTCCTGGACCGCGCCGAGCATGGGCAGGTCGTTGGGCATGTCGCCGAAGACGAGGACGTCGCCGAACCCCACGCCGTACCGGTCCAGGGCCAGCTGCAGGCCGCTGGCCTTGGTGATCCCCGGCGGCAGCACCTCGATGAAGCCCAGGCCGGCGTGCGTGACCTCGGCGTCGGCGGGGTCGACCACCTCGCGGGCCAGGGCGAGCAGCTGATCCTGGTCGAGGTCGGCGGAGCGGAGGAAGGCCTTGAGGACGGCGCCGGGCGGCAGCACCTCGTCACGGGACAGCAGCGAGCTGGGCTCGGGGTAGGGCCAGCCGAAGCCGTGCTGCACCCTCAGCCGCGCGTGCACCTGGCCCTGCTCGGCGGCCTCCTCGACGGCGAGGACGACGTCGCCGGCCACCCGCTCGATCTGCTCGATCACCCGGAGCGCCTGCTCGCGCGGCAGGGCGACGGCGCGCAGCACCTCGTCGCGTTCGAGGTCGACGACGAACCCGCCCTGCGACAGGACGGCGATGCCCCGGTGGTCGAGGGCCGCCTTCACGCTGTCGAGCAGCCGCGGGCCGCGCCCGGTGACGCCGACGACGGGGATGCCGGCGTCCCAGCAGGCCTCGAGCGCGGCGCGGGTGCGCGGGCTGACGGTGCCGTCGGCGGTGAGCAGGGTGCCGTCGAGGTCGCTGGCCACGAGCTTGGGCCGCCATCCGCCGACCGCGCCGAGCTCGACCACCCGGTCGGCGCCCTCGAGGATCCCGTGCGGCGGGATCGCCCGCGGCGGGCGTGCGGTCATGCGGGAGGCACCGGCGCGACCAGCGTCATGCCCGGGGTCAGCGCCTCGACCCCGCCCAGCCACGGGCGCAGCGCGGCCGGCACGTGGACCGAGCCGTCGGCGCGCTGGTGCACCTCGAGGAGGCAGGCGATGGTGCGGGCGATGGCGCACAGCGTGCCGTTGAGCGTGGTCGCGGTCTGGTTCTTCCCGTCCGCGTCGCGGTAGCGGATGGTGAGCCTCCGGGCCTGGAAGGTGGTGCAGTCCGACGTCGAGGTGAGCTCCCGGTAGGTGCCCTGGGTGGGAAACCACGCCTCGATGTCGTACTTGCGTGCAGCGCTCGTGCCCAGGTCGCCGGCGGCGATGTCGACCACCCGGTAGGGGAGCTCCAGCGCCTGGAGGAACTCCTCCTCCCACTGCAGCAGCCGCAGGTGCTCGGCGGCAGCGTCCTCGGGTGCACAGAAGCTGAACATCTCGACCTTGTCGAACCAGTGCACGCGGATGATGCCGCGGGTGTCCTTGCCGTAGGAGCCGGCCTCGCGGCGGAAGCAGGACGACCAGCCGGCGTAGCGCTTCGGGCCCTTCGACAGGTCGAGCACCTCGTTGGCGTGCATCCCGGCCAGCGCGACCTCGGAGGTGCCGACGAGGTACAGGTCGTCGCGCTCGATCCGGTACACCTCCTCGTCGTGCTCGCCGAGGAACCCGGTGCCCTCCATGGCGCTCGGCTTGACCAGCGCGGGGGCGACGACGGGGGTGAACCCGGCGGCGACGGCGCGGCTGATGGCCAGCTGGGCGAGCGCGAACTCCAGCAGCGCGCCGGGGCCGGTGAGGAAGTAGAAGCGGGAGCCCGACACCTTGGCGCCGCGCTCCATGTCGATCGCCCCGAGGGCCTCGCCGATCTCGATGTGGTCGCGCACCGGGAAGTCGTAGGTGGGCACCTCGCCGACGGTGCGCAGCGTGACGGCGTCGTCCTCACCGCCCGGCGGGACGTCGTCGTGGACGACGTTGGCGATCCTCAGGTGCGCGGCGCGGAGCGCGGCGTCGGCCTCCCGCTCCGCCTCCTCGGCCTGCTTGGTCTCCGCGGCCAGCGCCTTGGCCCGCTCCAGGACGGCGGGCCGTTCCTCCGGCGTCGCCTTCTTCACGGCCTGGGAGGCGGCCTTCTGCTCGCCGCGCAGGTCGTCGCCGCGCTGGACCGCCTCGCGCCGGGCCGCGTCCGCGGCGAGGAGCACGTCGACCAAGGACTCGTCGTCGCCCCGAGCCCGCTGGCTGGCACGGACGAGGTCGGGGTTCTCGCGCACGAGTCGCAGGTCGATCACTCTGCAACTTTCTCATCCTCCGGATGAGAACGCGGCCAGGAGCCGTGCCCGGGCTGCGACGAGCGCGTCCGGCTCCCGCGTCGGGGGACCTCCGGCCCCCGCGCCGCGGAAGCCCGCGCATGCGACCTTGCGTCAGGGACAATGACCGTCATGCGGTTTCTGCAGCGGCCCGACCACGACCTCACCTACGCCGACGTCTTCATGGTGCCCAACCACTCGACGGTCGGCTCGCGGCTCGAGGTCGACCTGACCACGCCGGACCGCGTGGGCACGACCATCCCGATCGTCGTCGCCAACATGACCGCGATTTCGGGACGGCGGATGGCCGAGACCACCGCACGCCGGGGCGGTCTGGCCGTGCTGCCGCAGGACATCCCGGTCGACGTCGTCACCGAGGTCGTCTCGTGGGTGAAGCACCGGCACCCGGTTTACGACACCCCGATCACGCTCTCCCCCAGCTCGACCGTCGGCGAGGCGCTGTCGCTGCTCACCAAGCGCGCGCACGGGATCGTCGTCGTGGTCGAGGACGGTTCGCCGGTCGGCGTCGTCACCGACGGGCAGTGCCAGGGCGTGGACCGGTTCACCCAGCTGTCCGAGGTGATGACCCGCGAGCCGCTCACCATCCCGGCCGGCACCGACCTGCCCAAGATCTTCGACGTCCTCTCCGGTGAGCGGATCAGCGCGGCACCCGTGGTGGACGGCGACCGGCTGGTCGGCGTCGTCACGAAGAAGGGCGCGCTGCGCTCGGCGATCTACACCCCGGCGCTGAACGCGGACGGGCAGCTGCTCACCTCGGCCGCCGTGGGCATCAACGGCGACGTCGCGGGCAAGGCCGCCGCCTTGCTGGCCGCGGGCGTCGACGTGCTCGTCGTGGACACCGCGCACGGGCACCAGGAGAAGGCGATCGAGGCGCTGGGCGCGGTGCGCTCGGTGGCCGGCTCCGTGCCGGTCGTGGCCGGCAACGTGGTGACGGCGCAGGGCACCCGCGACCTGATCGAGGCCGGCGCCGACGTCGTCAAGGTCGGCGTGGGCCCCGGCGCCATGTGCACCACCCGGATGATGACCGGCGTCGGCCGGCCGCAGTTCTCCGCCGTCGAGGAGTGCGCCGCCGAGGCCCGCTCGCTGGGCAAGCACGTGTGGGCCGACGGCGGCGTGCGGCACCCGCGCGACATCGCCCTGGCGCTGGCCGCGGGCGCGGCCAACGTGATGGTCGGCTCCTGGTTCGCCGGCACGTACGAGTCGGCCGGCGACATCCACGACGACGGCTCGGGCCGGCTCTACAAGGAGAGCTTCGGCATGGCGTCGGCGCGCGCGGTCAAGGCGCGGACGGCGACGCAGAGCGGGTTCGAGCGGGCGCGGGCCGGCCTGTTCGAGGAGGGCATCTCGTCGTCCCGGATGTACCTGGACCCGGTCCGCCCGGGCGTGGAGGACCTGATCGACCAGATCGTCGCGGGCGTGCGGTCGTCGTGCACCTACGCGGGGGCGCGCACGGTGGACGAGCTGCACGAGCGCGCGGTGCTGGGGGTGCAGAGCGCGGCCGGGTACGAGGAGGGCCGCCCGCTGCCGACGTCCTGGTGACCCGAGCGTGAAGGCGCTGCCGCTGCCGGTGTTCGAGGCGCTGGTCGCCGACGCGCTCGACGAGGTCCCGCCGGAGCTGATGAAGCTCATGGACAACGTCGTCGTCCTGGTCGAGGACCGCAACCCCGAGGAACCCGAGCTGCTGGGGATCTACGAGGGCTACGCGCTGACCGAGCGCGGCTGGGAGTACGGCGGGGCGCTGCCGGACCGGATCATGATCTACCGGGAGGCGATCTGCGACATCTGCGAGACGGCCGAGGAGATCGTCGAGGAGGTCACGATCACCGTCGTCCACGAGATCGCGCACCACTTCGGCATCGAGGAGGACCGCCTGCACGAGCTCGGCTGGGGCTGACACACGTCCGCCCCCCTCCCGCCGAGAAGTGAGTTGTTGCCGCCGACACGGGCGGACACGCCGCGGCCGGTGACCACAACTCGGCTCTCGGCCGCTGCAGGCGCCCGGGTAGCGTCGGACGACGTGCCCGACGACATCGCCGCCACCGGCAAGCTGCCGATCAAGATGCTGCACGACCGCATCCTGGTGGCGCTCCGCAAGGAGGACGGCGACCGGCGCTCCAGCGGCGGCATCCTGATCCCCGCGACCGCGCAGGTGGCCAAGCGGCTGGTGTGGGGCGAGGCCAAGGGCGTCGGCCCGAGCGTGCGCCAGGTGAAGGTCGGCGACCAGGTGCTCTTCTCCCCCGAGGACCAGCACGAGGTCGAGGTGCACGGCGAGGACCTGATCATCCTGCGCGAGCGCGACGTGCACGCCGTCGCCGCGGAGCGCATCGAGGAATCGACCGGCCTCTACCTCTAGGGCTCCACCTCTACGGCTCCAGCTCGCGGTCGGTGCACTCCCCGAGGTCCCGGAGGCTCCGCGCCTCCGGACACACGAACTGCTGCCAGTCGGCGCTGCGGTAGTTGTCCCGCCGGTGGTCGAGGAAGGTCTCCATCCCGCCGCCCGGCAGCGCCCGGTGGTAGAGGAACACGGGACCGGCATCGGCGCCGTACCCCACGACGACCAGTTCCGCGGTCCCGCCGGCGGCCAGCGCCGCCTCGAAGCAGTCGACCGCTGCCCCCTGCGGCTCGTCCTGGCCGATGTACTGGTCGACGCGACCGCAGTCGGGCAGCACGGGCCGGTCGGCGAACACGTCCGGGAGACCGACGGGAATCGGCTGCGGGGCGTCCCCGGGGCCGAAGCCGGACAGCAGCAACGCGACCAGGCCGACGAGCCACTGCCGGAGCAACCATTCATCGGGCACTCTGCCCGCCCCTCCCGTCCGGGACGCGCCGATCCTCTCTCGGGCAAGGGCCCCGCGGGGTCAGAGCTCGCGGTACTCGCACTCCGACGGCGCCACCACGAACGTCCGCGGGTCCGGGCAGCGGAACCAGGTCAGGCTCGGATACCCGAAACCGCCGCCACGGTAATCGACGAAGACCTCGACGCCGCCCTCCGGGAGCGCCCGGTGGTACTCGACCATCGGCTCGCCCTCGACCGATGCCGACTCGACGACGAGCTCGGCCCCGGATCCGTCGGCCAGCGCCGCGTCGAAGCACTCGAGCTCCTCCTTCCCGACATCCACCGCGGCCCTGACGTCCGCCTGGCCGGGACCGACGACGGTGCGACCGCAGTCCGCCAGCGGGGGCCGGTCGGTGAACCGATCCCGGTCCGAGGGCGCGAGGACCAGCCAGAGGCCCACCCCCACCAGCGCCAGCACAGCCAGGACGACGACCCACAGCCAGGCGGTTCGCTCGCGGAGCACCTGTCCTCCTCGGTCCGGGAGGCGCCAGCCTGCCCGGGACGGCGGCGCGGTGGAACCGGCCGGCGAGCAACCGTGGCCCGATCGGTACCGGCGCCTGCGGCTCAGGGCACGGCCTCGGCTGCTCCCTCGTCCTCGCAGTCCAGGCCGAGGGCGATGAGCCGGCGGTACTCGGCCGTCTTCGCCTGCACGGCGGCGAGGTCCTCGTGCAGCTGCGCCGGCTGGGCCTCGATCGCGGCGGCAGCGCAGCCCCGCCCCACGGGTCCTTGCCCGGGAACCGCCCGGCGAAGATCATGTCCGCCATGACGCGCCCCGGAGCCCGCCCCGTGGCCATGGGCCTGTGGGCAGGCTGCGTCGCGGGCGCCGCCCTGCTGGCCGCGCGCCCCGGCGATCCCGGTTCGGTCCCGGGCGCTTGGCTCCTCGTCCTGGCCCTCGCGGCACTCCTCGCGGCGCGTGGCAGCCGGGCGGCCTACGGGCTCCTGATCGTCCTGAACACCGGTCTGCTGCTCACCGTGTTCCTCCTGGCCACCCCGATCGCCGCGTCCCTGTGGCTCTTCTACGGACTGGTCGCCGCCGGGCTCGTGGCGCTGGTCGGCGTCCCCCTGCTCGCCCGCGACCGATCACCGGCCAGTCCGCTTCCCTGACCGCGCCGCGACCGGACGACCCCACCGGATGTGCACGAACGGTGGTATCGCGGGCCGCTGAACCACGGTATGTGCACGAACGGTGCCGTCGCGGTTGCCGGTCAGGGCGCCGGCTCCCCGCGGGAGTGGCGCGTGACCACCGCGGTCATGTCCGCCAGCCAGCGGCGGACGACGTCCAGCTCCTCGTCGCTGTAGCCCTCCATCGCGGCCACGAGGTCGCGCGCCAGGCCGCCGAAGTGCTCGGCACCCGCGGCCATCGCGGTCTCGGACATCTCCAGGCCCACCCGGCGCCGGTCCTCGGGATCGCGTACGCGCCGGACGTGGCCGACCCGCTCCAGCCGGTCGACCAGCGCCGTCACCGAGGCCGAACGCAGGTCGACGGCCTCCCCCAGCCGGCCGGCGGTCAGCGCCTCCCCGCGGCGGGCGGCGTCCATGATCGCCACCAGCGCACGGACGTCGGTGCGGTTGAGCCCGTGCACGTCGGCGAACCGCTGGCCGACGGCATCGAGCTCCACGTTCAGCCGGCGCAGCATCAGCCCGAGCTCCTGCCGCGCACGGGCCGCCTCGTCGTCCACCTCAGCCGCTCCCTCGCATCTCGCCGTCGTCCGCGATAACCTCTCGATGATCGAGATAATCGACCGTCAAGGGACATCATGCCTCGCCGTACCCGCATCCTCCGCTGGCTGATCCCGGCGCTCGTCGCCATCGCCTGGCTGGCGATCGCCGGCCCACTGGGCTCCTTCAGCGGCAAGCTCGGGGAGGTCTCGGAGAACGACTCCGCCGCCTTCCTCCCCGACAGCGCGGAGTCCACGCGGGTCACCGAGCTGCAGCGGCAGTTCCAGACCGAGCGCGCGCTGCCGGTGATCCTGCTCTGGGAGAGCGCCGAGGGCACGCTCGACGAGGCCGCCGTCGCCGAGGCGCAGCAGCGGGTCGACGAGGCCGTCGCCATCGCCGAGGACGCCGGCGCCCTGAAAGGCGAACCGTCGCCGGTGATCCCGTCGGAGGACGGCGTGGCGGTGCAGGCCGTCCTGCCGTTCGACCCCGACCTGGGCGACACCCTCGGCGAGGTCGTCGGCGAGCTGCGGGACCTGCCGGCGATCGAGGGCACCACCCAGTACGTCACCGGCCCCGGCGCGCTCTTCTCCGACTTCGCCGAGGGCTTCGCCGGCATCGACGGGCTGCTGCTGCTCGCGGCGTTCGGCGTCGTCCTGCTGATCCTGCTCGTCGTCTACCGCAGTCCCCTGCTGCCGCTGCTGGTCATCGGCACCGCGGCCATGGCGCTGGTGGTCTCGCTCGCGGTCGCCTACTTCCTGGCCGACCAGGGCTGGATCACGGTCAACGGCCAGAGCCAGGGCATCGCCTCGATCCTGGTCGTCGGCGCCGCCACGGACTACGGCCTGCTGCTGGTCGCCCGGTACCGCGAGGAGCTGCGCCGGGAGAAGTCCCCCGTCGCCGCCATGAAGGTGGCGCTCCAGCAGTCGTGGGAGCCGATCCTGGCCTCGGGCGGCACGGTCATCCTCGGCGTGCTCTGCCTGCTCTTCTCCGACCTGGGCTCCAACCGCGCGCTCGGGCCGATCTCCGCGGTGTGCATCGCCTTCGCCATGCTGGCCGCGCTCACCTTCCTGCCCGCACTCCTGGTCCTGCTCGGCCGCGGCGCGTTCTGGCCCTTCCGCCCGAAGTACGGCGACGAGCACGCCTCCGGCCGGGGCTGGGAGCGCATCTCCACCTCGGTCGGCCGCCGCCCCACCCGGTACCTGGTCGGCAGCCTCGGGGCACTGGTCGTGCTGGCGCTGTTCCTGCCCACCTTCGACGCCGACGGGATCCCGCTGTCCGAGGCCGTGCGCGGTGGCTCGGAGTCCGGCGAGGGTCAGGAGGTGCTCGCCGAGCACTACGAGGCGGGCGCCGCCGCCCCGGCCGTGATCATCACCCCGGACGACACCTGGCAGGAGGTCGCCGATGCCGCGGCCGCGACCGACGGCGTCGCGGAGGTGCAGCCCTTCACCGGTGGGGGCCCGCCCGGGGCCGGCGGCGGTGAGCCGGTCGTCGTCGACGGGCTCGTCCGGCTGGAGGCGACCCTGGACGACGCCCCCGACAGCGAGGCCGCGCAGAGCACGGTGTCCGACCTGCGGACCACGCTGGACGACGTCGAACCGGACGCGCTGGTCGGTGGCTCCTCGGCACAGGACCTGGACACCCAGGAGACCGCGGCCCGCGACCTGGCCGTGATCGTGCCGCTGGTGCTGCTCGTGATCACGGTCGTGCTCGCCCTGCTGCTCCGCGCGATCGTCGCGCCGATCCTGCTGGTCGCCACCACCGCGCTGAGCACCGCCGCGACCGTGGGCGTGGCCGCGCTGGTGTTCGAGCACCTCTTCGGCTTCCCGGGCAGCGATCCGCAGGTGCTGCTGATCGGCTTCGTGTTCCTGGTGGCCCTGGGCATCGACTACAACATCTTCCTGATGACCCGCGCCCGCGAGGAGTCGATCCGACACGGAGCCAGGGACGGCGTCCTGCGCTCGCTGGCGGTGACCGGAGGGGTGATCACCAGCGCCGGGCTGGTGCTCGCGGCCACGTTCGGCGCGCTCACCGTGCTGCCGCTGGTCATCCTCATCCAGCTGGGGTTCCTCGTCGGCTTCGGCGTGCTGCTCGACACCTTCGTCGTCCGCACCCTGCTGGTGCCGGCCGCGGTGCGACTGATCGGCGACCGGGTCTGGTGGCCCAGCGCGCTCGCGAAGGGCCCGGTCGAACCCGACCGCAGTTGATCATCGTCTTCGGTGCACTCCTCGCGGCGTGTCCGTCCGTGTCTCCGGCAAGAAGTCGATGATCGGCTGGGGCCGGCGTCCGGGGAGTTCCCTCGACGATGTCAGCCGGCGGTCCAGATCCAGACCATGAGCGCCAGGCCGACGGCCACCCACACCAGCGGGATGCGGTTCGTCCGCCGGGCCGCCGCGTACCGCCGGGTGCCGAACAGCGTCCAGGCGGCGATCGTGGTGCCGACGGCGACGAACGGATAGGCCCACCAGGCGAGGAAGATCGGCGCGGCCAGGGGCGAGTCCCAGTTCGCCAGGCCCATCGTGCCGGCGATGGCCAGCAGGAACCACGGCAGCAGGAACACGACGTAGCAGACCTGCAGCAGGCCCAGCTCCTGCGCCGCCCGGCGGCGTGCGGGATCCGGCCCGGGCGCGGGTCCGTCGTAGCGTCCCGGCGGCGTCGCGTGCATCACGGCGGCGGAGCGTAGCGACCCCGCGGCCCGGGATATGCGCATTCGGGGCTCCCAGCCGCCTGATGCCCCCGAGTGCGCAGATCTCGCGGAGGGCTACACCCGCCCGGTGCGCACCCTCGCCAGCCACTCGGCCGCCTCGCCGAAGGCGGCATCGGCCGACTTGGGGGCCACGGCGCGGTTCTCCCGCCCGTCGGCGCGGGGATAGGAGCCCAGGAAGCGGACGTCGTCGCAGACCCGGTGCAGCGCGGCCAGCGCCTCCCCCACCCGGGCGTCGGCGATGTGCCCCTCGCAGTCCAGCGAGAACGAGTAGACGCCCAGCCGCTGCCGCATCGGCCGCGACTCGATGCGGGTCAGCGAGATGCCCCGGGTGGCGAACTCGCGCAGCAGGTCCAGCAGGGCCCCGGTGCGGTCCCCGACGACGGCGACCAGGGAGGTCTTGTCGTTGCCCGTCGGCTCGGGCAGCGGGCCGGGCCGGGTGACCAGCACGAAGCGGGTGACGGCTCCGGCGTGGTCGGCGATGTCGTCGGCGAGCGCGTCCAGGCCGTAGCGCCGTGCGGCGATCGCCGCGCACACCGCCGCGTCGAACTCCCCGGCGGCGACGGCGGCGGCCGCCCCGGCGGTCGAGCTGGCGGGCAGCGGGGTGACGTCAGGCAGGTTCGCCTCGAGCCACCGGCCGGTCTGGGCCAGCGCGTGCGGATGGCTGGCCACCGAGCGCACGTCGGCCAGCGTCGTCCCGGGCCGGACGGCGAGGGTGAAGGCGACCGGCAGGAACACCTCGCGGGTGATGATCAGCGGATCGCCGTCGGCCAGCCCGTCCATGGTGGCGGGGACGGAGCCCTCGACGGAGTTCTCCAGCGGGACCAGGCCCGCGTCGACGTCCCCCGAACGGACGGCGGCCAGCGTCGCCGCGACACTCGCGCAGGGGATCCGCGTTCCCTCACCGGTGGGAACAGCGCTGCTCAGCGCCGCCTCGGCGAAGGTACCCTCGGGCCCGAGATAGGCGAACCTCGTCGGAGACGTGCTGGGTGGCATCCCGGGCATCCGACGAGGGTAGTGCGGGCGGGTCATGGCGAGAAGGCGACCCGGGGGAAGCTGCCTCGCTGACCGGCAGCTCCGGCTGCCCAGCCGGACGACGACCCGCGACTGGAGGTGGCGTGCCCCCCGCCTCGTCGGCCGCTGCCTCACCGGCACCCTCCCCGACCCAGCTCCGCTCGCTGCATGCGGCGCTGTGGCGGCTGCTGGCCGCCGGCGACCGGGACGACGACGCCTTCCGGAGCACGCTGGACGACGTCGACGACGTCCTGGCCGGCTCCACGGATCCGTACTGGGCCGCGTGGCGTTCGGCGCTGGCCGCCCGCCGCAGCGTGGCCGACGGCGATCCCGACGCCGCCGCGGACGCCACCGCCGCCGCCCGCGAGGCGCTGCACGCCTGCCCGCCCTCGGCGTGGAGCGCCCTGGCCCTGGCCTACCTGGCGCACGTGGAGGTGACCGGCGACCACGTCGACGCCGCGATGCTCATGGCCGTCGACGCCAGCCTGCTCACCGAGGAGCCCTCGGCCCTGGAGCCCTCCCGCCCCCTGCTCCAGGCGCACCGCTGGCTGTCCCTCACCCTCGCCGGACTGGATCTCGAGGAGCTCGCCGTCGCGCACGCGGGCCGCGCGCACGACGTGGCCGCCCAGCTCCCCGACCTCGACGACCAGTGGCGCACGCTGCTGCTCAGCGCCCAGCAGCACGTCGAGCTGGCCCAGACGGTGCGCCGCCGCGGGGACGAGCAGCGGGCCCGCGAGCTCGCCGAGGAGGCCATCGGCTGCGCCACCGCCGCCCGCGAGCTGGACCGCGAGCCCGGGCCGGCCGAGGCCGACCTGCTCGACGTCGTCCAGGCGTGGGCGCTGACCTGCGCCGACGACCTCGACGGCGCGCTCGGGCCGCTGCGCCGCGTCTCCCGGCACGTGCGGGCCGACGGCGACGTGTGGCTGCGCGGCTACACCGACCTGGTCCTGGCCCGCCTGCTCGCCCGGATGGCCCTCCGCGACGGGGACCCCCTGCGTGGCGAGGAGGCCGTGGAGCTGCTCGTCGACGCGGCGGGCGCCTTCGCGTCCTCCGGCGACCGCCGCCGGTACCGGCAGTGCCTGCTGGAGCTGGGGCAGAACACCGCGGACCTCGGCCGCCCCGCCGAGGCGCTGCACTGGCTGGAGGCCTACCGCGCCGACACCGGCCGCGCGAACTCCCGCGGCCGCCAGCTGTGGGCGGAGATGTTCGTGCGCCGCAGCCGGCTGCGCGAGGCGGAACGGCAGGCCGCGGTGCTGCGCCGGCACGCGCTCGAGGACCCGCTCACCGGCCTGGGCAACCGGCGCAGCGCCGAGCGCCGGCTGGCCGGCCTGCGGTTCGGCGAGGAGCCGCTGTCGCTGGCCGTGGTCGACGTCGACCGGTTCAAGGAAGTGAACGACGGCGCCTCGCACACGCAGGGCGACGTCGTCCTCCGCCGGGTCGCCGACCTGCTGCGCGAGCACAGCCGCACCGGGGACGAGGTCTACCGCTGGGCCGGGGACGAGTTCCTCGTGCTGCTGCCCACGGCGACCGAGGCGCAGGCGGTGGTCGTCATGGAGCGGCTGCGCGCGGCGGTGGCGTCGGCGGACTGGTCGGACCTGCGGCTCACCGAGCCGGTGACCGTGAGCGTGGGGGTCGCGACCGCGCCGGAGGTGGACGAGGACCAGCGCGAGCCGGTCGTGGGGTGGCGGACGCTGTTCGACACCGCCGACCTGCTGCTGTTCTCGGCCAAGCGGAGCGGACGCAACCGGGTGCGCGCGCCCGGCGGCGGCCCGCTCGACGGGCGGCCCGGAGCGTGACGGCGGCGGCCGGCTGGGACTCGTGGGGCGCGACGGACGGGGGACGGCGCGTTCCCGGGGACGTGCTCGACAGCGACGGGGGTGCCGTGCACTCTGCGCTCGTGCCACCGGGAGCCCTGCACCAGCGGGTGACCGCTGCGCTGGCGAACTGGCAGCTCGACGACGCCGAGCAACTGCTGTCCGGCGTGGACTCCGAGCCCTCGCCCTACCAGGCGGCCGAGCCGGACCGGGACGCCGGCGGCGCCGCCTCGGACCTGGGCCGGGCCTGGGCCGACACGCTGCGCGCGGAACTGCTGGTGCGCCGGCTGCGCGTCGCGGGCTTCACGCTGGTGGGCGAGCCGGTGACCATCGGCTGCCCCGCGGGTGCGCGGGAACCGGCCCTGGACCTGCACGCCGGTGTGGCGGAGCTGATCGACGGCGCCGGCTCCCCCGCCGACCCGGACGCCGACCCCCGGTCGGAGTCCGCCTCCCACGCGGCGCTGGCCATCGCGCTGGTCCGTTCGGCCAAGGCCGCCTTCGACGCGACCGACGACGACCTGCAGCGGGCGGCCGGCCTCGCGCGGCACGCGCGCATCGAGCTGCTCTCCCGGCGCATCGACGCCGCGATGGACGAGGCGGTGGAGGCGGCCAGCCTGCTCGATCCCGGGCTGCCCCCGAGCCGGCTGCTGGTGGACACCCTCGGCACGCTGGCCGGCGTCCTCGCCGACCTGGAGCTGATGCCGCTGGCCCTGGACTTCCAGCGCCGGGCGCACGAGGCGGCCCGGTCGGCCGCCGCCGATCCCGGCCTGCTGGAGCCGGGGGACGGGGACCCGGACGTGCTCGTCGCGGGAGCCGCGACCCGGCTGGGTGAGCTCTGCGCCGAACTGGGTGAGGGGCTGCTCGACGACGGGCTGCCCGAGACGGCCGTGCCGCACTTCGCCGAGGCGCGGACGCTGGCCGAGGAGGCCCTGCGGCTGCTGCCCCCGGACTCCTCCGGCGTCGTCGCGGCGCAGATCGTGCACGGCTGGGCGCTGGTGGGCCTGGGCGAGCACACCGCCGCCACCGGCCCGCTGCGTGCCGCCGTCCGGGTGACCTCGGCCGCCGACGACCGTGCCCAGCGGGCGGCCGCCCAGCTCGCGCTCGGCCGGACCCTGCGCCGGCAGGGCGACGCGACGGGCGCCGACGAGCACCTCGCCTCCGCCCTCCACCTGGCCACCGAGCACGGCCTGCCCCGGCTCCGCCGCGCGTCGCTGCGGGAGCTGTGCACGCTGCACGCCGAGCTCGACGACGCCGGCCGGGCGCTGCCCTACCTGCAGGCCTACCTGTCCGACGAGCTCGACCGCGTCGACGAGCGGCGCACCCGCTGGGTGGAGCTGTTCGGCCGGCGCAAGAGCCTGCTCGAGACCGAGCGGGCCGCGGGCCAGCTCCGCCGCCAGGCCTACGAGGACCCGCTCACGCACCTGCCCAACCGGCGCTACGCCGAGGCCCGGCTGGACGGCCTGCTCGCCGGCGGCGGCGTGCCCGCGCTGGCCGTCGTCGACGTCGACCGGTTCAAGTCGATCAACGACACGATCGGCCATCCCGGCGGCGACGCCGTCCTGCGGGCCGTCGCCGAACTGCTCATCGCCGGCGTCCGCGACACCGACGAGGTGTGCCGGTGGGCCGGGGACGAGTTCGTCGTCCTGCTGCCCGACACCACCGCCGAGCAGGCCGAGCGTGCGCTGGAGCGCACCCGCCGCAAGGTCGCGGGCTACGACTGGTCCTCGCTGGGGCTCAGCACGCCGGTGACCATCAGCGTGGGCATCGCCTCGGCCGCCCGCGGTGACGACCGGCGCACGCTGTTCGCCGCCGCCGACGGCGTCCTCTACGACGCCAAGCGCAGCGGCCGCGACCGGGTCGTGCGGCTCTCCGGCATCACCCAGAAGCGCGCCGGTGGCAACCCGGTCGACGTGCTGTTCGGTGACTCGGAGCCCGGCGGGGCGCCGGGTGCGGACGACGCGGCGGCACCCGGGGACGACGGCTTCACCCCGCTGCTGGGCGGCCCCGCGCCCACCGACCCGGGAGCGGCCTCGGCCGAGACGGGAGCCGCGCCGGCCGAGCCGCCGCTGGGCGTCGACCGCCCCGGCGAGCCGCTCCTCGGCCCGCTGCCCGCTGCCGAGCCGGCGGATGTCGACGAGCCGGCTCCCGACCCCGCTCCGGTCGCCGTGCGCCGGACGGCCGTCCCCGAGCCGGAGGTCGTCTGGGCTCCCGGCCGCAGCACCGAGCAGGTGCTGGCGCTGGTGCGCGAGGCCCGCCGCGAGCACCCCGACCGTCCGGCCCTCGTGCTGCGGGCGGCCCCGGAGACCCTCGTCGCGCTGGCGAGCGAGCACGACGCCTACACGACCATGGACGCCGCCGCGATGGCCGCCGCCGTCGGGCCCCTGCCGGAGCCGGTGGGGCAGGTCGCCGTCGTCGGCGCCGGTGGCGCCGACACCCCGGTGGCCGCCGAGGCCGCGTTCGTCGCCCGCGTCTCGGGCAGCACGGCGGTCCGGTACGACGACGTCGCCGGCAGCCGCGTCCGCGCGCTGCTGGCCGACCCCGACCGGCTCCCGGACGTCGACTGCCTGGTCGTGGTGGCCGGCATGGACGCCGCGCTGGTGGCCACGCTCGGTGCGCTGACCGACGTCCCCGTCGTGGCGGTGCCGACGTCGGCGGGCCAGCCCCCCGGTGTCGGTGGCCTCGGCGCCCTGATGACGATGCTGACCGCGGCCGCCCCGGGCGTCGCGGTGATCAACGTGGACAACGGCTGGTCGGCCGGGGTGTTCGCCGCCCGCGTGGCCCGCCGCGCCGCCCGCTGACCGCTCACCCCCAGCCAGTTGATCATCGTCTCCGTGCCCGCGACACGGCTCGACGCGCCGCGCACGCGCGCACGCCGCCGATGATCGACTCGCTGTCCGGGCGCCGTCTCCCCCGGCGGCTCGTCCAGCTCTACCTGGGCCTGGCGCTCTACGGCGTCTCCATCGCCGCGCTGGTGCGCGCCGACCTGGGCCTCATGCCGTGGGACGTGCTGCACCAGGGGCTGGCCCGCCGGCTCGGCTGGTCGCTGGGCGTGGTGATCATCGTCGTCGGCGTGCTGGTGCTGCTGGCCTGGATCCCGCTGCGCGAGCGGCCGGGGCTGGGCACGGTCAGCAACGTCCTGGCGGTCGGTCTGGCGGCCGACGCGGTGCTGGCGGTGGTCGATCCACCGTCGTCCCTGCCGATCCGGATCGCGCTGGCCGCGTTCGGCATCGTGTGCAACGCCGTCGCCACCGCCGCCTACGTGGGGGTGCGGCTGGGCCCCGGGCCGCGCGACGGGCTGATGACCGGGCTGGTGCGCCGGACCGGCTGGCGGGTGGGACCGGTGCGCACGTCGATCGAGGTGGCCGTCGTCGTCTCGGGGTGGCTGATGGGCGGCACGGTCGGCGTCGTCACCGTCGTCTACGCCCTGGCCATCGGCCCGCTGGTCCAGCTGCTGCTGCCCCCGCTGTCGGTGCTGCCGCTGCCGCCGCCGCCCCGGCCGCCCGGTCCCGTCGGGCCGACCGGGAGTTGATCATCGTCTCGGTGCCCAGGACACCGCGCGGGCACGCCACGGCACGCCGGGGGACGGCGCACGCCGACGATGATCAACTCGAGCGGGTCCGCAGCCCGGACGCCACCACGGGCACGACGGCGAGCACGAGCAGCGCCGTCGCGGCCGCCCCGCCCAGCGCCCAGGCCGCGAACACCAGCAGGCCGGCGAGCTCGACCCCGAGGCCGGCCAGCGAGGTGACCGTCGCGCGGTAGGGCCCCTCGATGCGCTCCTGCAGCCGCGCCTCGGCCGCGACCAGCACCGCCAGGTACAGGCCGTAGGCGCCGGCGAGCGGGAGCAGCGCGGCCGGGCCGGGCAGCACGGCGGCGGCGCCCAGCAGCAATCCGACGGCGGCCAGCAGCGCCGGCAACCCGCCGTCGGGCAGCCCGTCGGCCCGCCCGCCCAGTTCGGCTCCGGCCGCACCGGCGAGCGCGATCGCGAGGACGGCGAACGGGACGGCGCCGGTCGGCACACCCCGCTCCACGGCGAGCACCGGGAAGTACTCCTCCATGGCGTCGAGTCCGCCGACCAGCGCGACGGCGCCGACAGCTACGCGCAGCGGTGCGTGCCGGACGACCTGCACCGCGCCTGCCCGGAGAGTGGCGAGCAGCGCCTCCTCGCGCTCGCGCGGCGGCTCGGGGAAGCGGAGAGCGAGCACCCCCGCCGAGAGGCTGATCGCGGCGCTGGACCAGGCCACGAGCGGGAACCCGCCGACGGTGTACAGCCCGGCGGCCGTGACCGCCGCGGGCGCCTGGGCCAGCAGTTCCACGGCGGTCATCCGGCCGTTGACGCGGGCGAACGCCTCCTCGGCCCCGACGTCGCGGAGACCGTCGAACACCAGCGCCTCGGCGGCGCCCGAGCCGAGCGCACTCGAGACACCCCAGAGGGCGAAGCCCGCCGCGAACGTCGCCGTCCCCGGTGCGGCGGCCCACAGCGCGAAGGCCGCGGCCTGGAGGACGGCCCCGCAGGCGAGGACCCCGCGGCGCGACCACCGGTCGGCCAGCGCCCCGGCCGGCACCTCGGCCAGCAGGGCGGTCACCGACCAGACGGCGAACAGCGCCGAGATCTCCGCCGTCGACAGGCCGGCGCCGAGGAAGAGCAGCGCGTACAGCGGGTACAGGGGCACGAACTCGGAGAGCGCGGCCCAGCCCACCGCGAGCCGGGCCAGCGGCCGGGCCTGCGGTGGCAGTGCGTTCGAGGATCAATGTCGGCGCATGGCCGGCACCGTAGCGGCGCCGGCCCGGCGACGCAGCAGGATTCCGCCGCGCCGTCCGTGCCCGACTGGCCCTCCGGCGTCGAGAGGAAGCCCACCTTCCCCGCAGTCGGTTCCGGGGGGACGACGCCACCGGCTACCCTTCCCGGCGAAGGGGAGTAGCCCCCCGTCCGCTGGTCGACATGCTGGCGCCCGCTCGCGGGCCGCCCGGTCAGCGGGTCCGCGCCCCCGGCGCGGGTGGGCGAGACCTTCGACCAGCAGCCCTGCGCTGCCGGGTCGGAGGCTGCCCTGGCTCCGCCTGGCGGTGCCCAGCGGAAGTAGGAATCACGTGGTCCTGTCGGTCGTCCTGGCCGCGTTCGTCCTGGTGCTCCCCGTGGAGCTGCCGGACAAGACGCTGTTCGCCAGCCTGGTGCTCGCCACCCGGTTCCCGCCGCTCCCGGTCTTCGTCGGCGTCGGGACGGCGTTCGGTCTCCAGGTGGCCATCGCGGTCACCGCCGGGTCGCTGCTGTCCCTGCTGCCGGAGGCCCTGGTCAGCGGCGTCGTCGCGGCGCTGTTCCTGATCGGCGCGGTGATCCTGTGGCGCAGCGCCTCGAGCGGGCCCGAGGACGCCGGCGACGCGGGCGAGGGGCGCGAGGGGACGTCGTTCCTGCGGGTGGCTGCCATCTCCTTCGGCGTCCTGTTCGCCGCCGAGTGGGGCGACCTCTCGCAGCTGGCCACCGCCGGGCTGGCAGCGCGCTACGACGACCCGCTGTCGGTGTTCGTCGGGGCGTGGGCCGCGCTGCTGGTCGTCTCGGGGCTCGCCGTCTTCCTGGGCAAGAACCTGGCCGACCGGCTGCCGATCGCGCTCATCCGCCGCGTCGCCGCGGGGCTGTTCCTCGTGTTCGCGCTCGTCGCCGTCGTCGAGACGGTCCGGGTGCTGACCTAGGCCGGCAGCTCAGCGGAGCCCGGGCAGCCAGTCGGCCACGGCGCGGCCGATCTCGTGCGGCGAGTCCTCGGGCACGAAGTGACTGCCCGGCACCGTGACCTCGGTCAGGGCCGGCCAGCGGCGGACCAGCTCCCGCTGGCGCCCGACCAGGATGGAACCGGGATCGGCGCCGATGAACAGCTTCGGGACGTCGCTGCCGGCCAGCCACGCCCCGTACTGCTCGACCCGGGCGACGACATCGGCCGGCTCGCCCTCGATCGGGAGCTGGCGAGGCCACTCCAGCGTGGGCCAGCGGTCCTCGCGCTCGGCGAACGGCGCCCGGTAGCGGTCGTGCGCCGCAGGCGTCAGCCCCCGGGCGACGGCGGAGGGCAGGATCATCTCGACGAAGACGTTGTTGTCCAGGACGGCCGCCTCGCCGTCCGGGCCGCGCATGACCTGGAAGATGTTGCGTGCGCCCTCCGGCCAGTCCTCCCAGGTGACCGGCGTGACGATCGCCTCCGTGAACGCGATGCCGCGCACCGCGTCGGGGTGCCGGGCGGCCCAGTCGAAGCCGAGGCCGGAGCCCCAGTCGTGCAGCACGAGCGTGACGCGCTCGGTCGCCCCCACGGCGGCGAGGAAGCCCTCCAGATAGGCGGCGTGCGTGTCGAACGAGTAGGTCCCCGGGCCCGGGTCGGGCAGCCGGTCCGACGCCCCCATGCCGATCAGGTCCGGAGCCAGGCAGCGGCCGAGGTGCTGCACGTGCGGGATCACGTTGCGCCACAGGTAGGACGACGTCGGGTTGCCGTGCAGGAAGACGATCGGATCACCCTCGCCCACGTCCACGTACGCCATCTCGGCGTCCCGGACCTGGACGCGCTGCCGGGGGAACGGGTCCTCGGGGGAGATGTCGTCGGCCATGGCCCGATCGTCACACGGGACCGCCGTCCCCCGCCGGGCGGGAAATCGCGCTTGACCCTGACGCGACGTCAGCCGGTTGCCTGGTCGGCGTCAGAGGAAGGGAGGACCCCATGAACGTGGGCGAGGTCGCCGCGCTGGCCGGCGTCACGGTGCGCACGCTGCACCACTACGACCGGATCGGGCTGCTGTCGCCGTCCGGCCGCACGTCGGCCGGTTACCGGCAGTACTCGGCGGCCGATCTGGACCGGCTGCACCAGGTGCTGCTCTACCGCGAGCTCGGGTTCCCCCTCGAGGAGGTCGCGACCCTGCTGGACGACCCGTCCGCCGATCCGGCCGATCACCTGCGCCGCCAGCACCGGCTGCTGCGGGACCGGCTGGAGCGGACGACGGCGATGGTCGCGGCCGTGGAGAAGGAGATGGAGGCACGGGACATGGGGATCTCGCTGACCCCGGAGGAACGGTTCGAGCTGTTCGGCGACTGGTTGCCGGAGGAGTACGAGGCCGAGGCCGAGCAGAGGTGGGGTGACACCGACGCGTGGGCGGAGTCCCAGCGGAGGACCCGCGCGTACTCGAAGGACGACTGGATCCGCATCAAGGCGGAGACCGACGACGTCGAGGCGCGCTTCGCCGGCGCGCTGCGGGCCGGCGTCGCGCCCGACTCCGAGGAGGCGATGGAGCTCGCGGAGGAGCACCGGCAGCAGATCAGCCGGAACTTCTACGACTGCCCGCCCGAGATGCACGCTGGCCTCGGCCGCATGTACGTCGAGGACGAGCGGTTCACCGCCCACTACGAGCAGCGCGCGCCCGGCCTGGCGCAGTTCGTGAGCACCGCCGTCCAGGCCAACGCCGCACGTCAGGCCTGAACCACCCGCGAGATCTGCACACCCGTGCCCGGGGGGTCCGACGAGGCCCCCGGGTGTGCAGATCTCGCAGACAGGCGCTGGTGACCGTGAGTTGCGCCACCCGCACGAGCGGTGAGCGGCCGCAGCGGTCATGCTGGCGGCCGATGAACCGCATCGTGATGCTGCTGCGCGCATCCGGGGTCCAGCGCGGCGTGCGCGCGGCCGTCGCCGCCGGGCTGGCGTGGCAGGTGGCCACGCTCCTGCCGCCGGTGCTGTCGGACTACGCGTACTACGCGCCGCTGGGCGCGGTCATCGCCGTCTCCCCCACCATCGCCGACTCGGCCAGCGCCGCCTGGCGCAGCGTGCTGGCGATCCTCACCGGCTTCGCGCTGGCCGTGACGGTCTACGAGCTCACCCTCGCGGTGCCCAACGCGCTCACCGTCGCCGCCATCGTCGCCCTGGCGGTGCTCGTCGAGCAGCTGAAGCTGTGGCGGGAGCAGGCCAGCTGGGTCAGCTTCGCCGCCGTCCTCATGCTCACCGTCGGGCTCGACGACCCCGACACCTACGTGCTGCGCTACGCCGGGCTGACCCTGCTCGGCGCGGCCATCGGCGTGCTCGTCACCGCGGTGCTCTTCCCGCCCCTGCAGCTCACCCGCGCCGTCGAGCAGATCGCGCACACGCGCGGGCTGCTCTCCCGGCACCTGGGCGACATCGCGGCCACGCTCCGCGACGGGCGGGTGCCCGAGCCGGACGAGTGGACCGACCGCAACCGCCGCCTCGACCGCGCGCTGGACCGCATGCGGTTCGCCGCGACGCTGGTCGAGCGCGCCCGCCGGGCGAACCCCCGGGCCCGCCGCTGGCAGGGCCGCGCCTCCGAGATCCGCGAGGAGGCCCGCGCC
Source organism: Blastococcus sp. SYSU DS0617 (assembly GCF_054051075.1). NCBI lineage: Bacteria > Bacillati > Actinomycetota > Actinomycetes > Geodermatophilales > Geodermatophilaceae > Blastococcus > Blastococcus sp. SYSU DS0617. The sequence continues at coordinate 46,134 of NZ_JBJHAO010000001.1, read as the reverse complement.
GTCGACCGCGTCGCCGTCCTGGTCGACGACCTCACCTCGCTGGTCGTGGAGTTCCACCCCCACCGGCGCGGCATCGACCAGGTCGACGCCGGTACCGGCTGGGTGCTCGCCGACACCCTCGAGAGCCTCGCCGGGGTCGTCAGCACGCCGTACCACACCACCGACGGGTCGACCCCCGACGAGCGCGACGAGCAGATCGCCCGGGCGGGCGCCGCGCTGCACCGGCTGGTCAGCCTGCTGCGCGAGTCCACCGTCGACGACGACGAGGGCTTCTTCGCCCTGGGCGCGGTCGCCGTCGGTGTGCGCCGCAGCCTGACGGCGCTGCAGGCCGAGGAGCCCCGGGTCGTCGTCTCCGCCTGAGGGTCAGACGCGGACGAGCAGCTCGCCGTGCATCATGCCGAGCCAGCCGTCGTCGGCGTCTCGCCAGGTGCGCCAGGCATCGGCGACCTCGTCGAGCTGCTCCGGCGTCGCCAGCCCGTAGGCCACCGCCTGCTCGGCGAAGGCGGACGACGTCGCCCGGCCCGCCCACGAGTCGCCCCACCACTCGCGCTCCTGCGGAGAGGCGTAGCACCAGGACGAGGTCGTCGCGGTGACGTCCCGCAGCCCGGCGGCGTGCGCCCACGCCAGCAGCCGGCGGCCCGCGTCGGGCTCGGCCCCGTTGGCGCGCGCCACCGCGGAGTAGAGCTCCAGCCAGCGGTCCAGCCCGGGGTTCGCGGGGAACCAGGTGAACGTCGCGTAGTCGACGTCGCGGACGGCGACGACGCCCCCCGGCCGGCACACCCGCGCCATCTCCCGCAGGGCGGCGACCGGATCGGTGAGGTGCTGGAGCACCTGGTGGGCGTGCACGACGTCGAAGGAGCCGTCGGGCAGGTCGAGCGCGTAGACGTCGCCGACCTCGAAGGCCACCTCGACCCCGGCGCGCTCGGCGGCGGCCCGGGCCTCCGGCAGCGGGTCGGGCGACACGTCCAGCGCGAGCACCCGGCCGGGCGCCACCCGCGCGGCCAGGTCCACGGTGATCGTGCCGGGGCCGCAGCCGACGTCCAGGAGGTCCGCGCCCGGGCGGAGGGCGGGCAGCAGGTAGGCCGCGGAGTTCTCCGCCGTGCGCCAGCGGTGCGACTGCAGGACCGGCTCAGCGTGCCCGTGCGTGTAGGTGTCCACGCGAGTAGTCCTACTCCCACCATCCCATCCAGCGAAACGGTGCTCTCGCGCAGTGGGATCGACACATCCTCCCTCACCGCCGCGCGTCCTCCCTCAGCGCCCACGGTGAGCGAGGACGCGCCACGATCAGGGAACCTGATCGTGGCCGCAGGTCAGCCCTCCTCGGCGAGCACCCGCTCCGCCACCGGCACCGCGCGGGCACGGTCGGCGGGCACCAGACCGATGCGGGTGCGCCGGTCGAGCAGGTCCGCGACGCTGCGCGCCCCCTCGGAGCGCACGGCGAAGCGCAGCTCCCCCACCGTCTCCGGGCGTCCCGCCACCACCAGGTCGGGGCCGAGCGCCTCGACCTCCGGCGCCTCGGTGCCGTAGCGGGCGACCAGCCGGACCGGTGCGGCGATGTGGTCCAGCGCCGGCCGCGGCGCCGCCCCGACCAGCGCCAGCCGCGCGGTCGTCGACCGCGCCGTCCCGCCGAGCCGGGCGACGACGGCGTCGACGGTCTCCTCGGCCATGGCGCGGTAGGTGGTGAGCTTCCCGCCGACGACGGTCAGGACCGGTCCGTCCCACGTCAGCAGGTGCTTGCGGGAGAGGTCCGCGGTCGCGTCCCCGGGCCCGGTGCCCGCCGACTCCGGCAGCACCAGCGGCCGGTAGCCGGCGTAGGCACCGACCAGGTCCTCGCGCGTGAGCGGCTCGGCGAGCACCTGGTTGACCGTGTCGAGCAGCTGCTGCACCTCGGCGTCGGAGGGCTGCGGGTCCTCGTCGGTGACCGGCCCGTCGACCGGCTCGTCGGTGATGCCGAGGTAGACCAGCCCGTCGGCCTGGGGCAGCGCGAAGACGTACCGCGACCGCGAGCCGGGCAGCGGCACGGTGAGCGCCGCCGACGGCGAGCCGAGCCGGTCGGCCCGCAGCACGAGGTGCGAGCCTCGCGAGGGCACCAGCCGGATGCCCGGGGCCAGCCGCTGCGCCCACACCCCGGCCGCGTTGACCACCGTCCGGGCGCGCAGCGTCAGCGCCTCGCCGTCGACGTCGGCATGCACGTCGGCACCGTCCACCCCGGTCACGGTGGCGCCGGTGAGCACGCGGGCGCCGTGGGCGGCGGCCGTGCGGGCCAGCGCGACCACGAGCCGGGCGTCGTCGGTGAGCTGCCCGTCCCAGAAGACGACGCCGCCGCGCCCGGGTCGCACCGCCGGCACCATCCGGCCGACGGCGTCCGCACGCACCCGCCGCGTCGCGGGCAGCGACCCGCGCCCGCCCGCCACCGAGAACCGGACCAGGTCACCCAGCCGCCCGCCGACCCCGCCCAGCGCGCTGACGTCGCGGCCTGCGGCGTCGGGGATGAGGAACGGCAGCTGCCGGACCAGGTGCGGTGCCGTCACCCCCATGAGGACGGCGCGCTCGCGGGCGCTCTCCCGCGCCAGGCCGATCTCGCCGTGGGCGAGGTAGCGCAGCCCGCCGTGCACCAGCTTCGAGGACCAGCGGCTGGTGCCCGCGGCCAGGTCCGTGCGCTCCAGCAGCACCACCGACAGCCCCCGGGCGGCGGCGTCCAGCGCGACACCGGCGCCGGTCACCCCGCCGCCGACCACCACGACGTCCACCAGCGCGCCGGCGACGGCCTCGAGGTCGCGTTCTCGCTGCGCGGGCGAGAGCGAGCCGATCACTGTGATCCATCCCGCACGGGCACCGGCAGACTGTAGCCGTGGCCGAACAGCCGGAACTGACGATCCAGGGATGGGGTCCCCCGCCCGCGGGGAGCTCCACCGACGCAGCGGGCGACCGCGCACCCGCGCTGGAGGCGGTGCTGCCCAAGGCCGCCCGCCGCCATCTGGCCCGCGAACTGGGCTGGACGCCGCGGTCCACGCCGCCGGTGCCCGTCGCCGAGATCCGGCTGGCCCCCTCGCGGCTCCCCGAACCCGCCCGCGCCGCGCTCGCCGGGCTCCTGGGCGAGGAGAACGTGCGCACCGACCGGGAGTCGCGCCTGCTGCGCGCGGGCGGCAAGAGCTACCTGGACCTGCTGCGACGGCGGGCGGGCGACGCCACCGACGCTCCCGACGCCGTCGTCCTGCCCGGCACGACCGAGGAGACCGCGGCGCTGCTGGCGCTGTGCAGCGAGCACGACGTCGTCGTCGTCCCGTTCGGGGGCGGGACGAGCGTGGTCGGCGGGCTGGCCGGCGTGGACCCCGACGACCGGCCCGCGGTCGCCCTCGACCTGCGCCGGATGGCCTCGGTGCAGGAACTCGACGTGCCGTCGTCCATGGTGACCGTGGGGCCGGGCATGCGCGGGCCGGCGCTGGAGGAGACGCTCGGGCGCGAGGGGCTCACCTTCGGCCACCTCCCGCAGAGCTGGGAGTTCGCCACCCTCGGCGGGTACGCCGCCACGCGCAGCTCGGGGCAGGCCTCCACCGGGGTAGGGCGGTTCGACGACCTGGTCACCGGGCTGACCCTCGCGACGCCGTCGGGTGTCCTGGACGTGGGGGGTGCCGCGCCGGCGTCGGCCGCCGGGCCGGACCTGCTCGGCCTCGCACTCGGCTCGGAGGGCACGCTCGGCGTGATCACCGAGCTCACCCTGCGGGTGCGCCCGAAGCCGGCGACGTCGTCCTACGAGGGCTGGTCGTTCCGCACCTGGGCCGGCGGCCTCGCCGCGCTGCAGCGCCTCGCCCGCCACGACCTGCTGCCCGACGTCGTCCGGCTGTCCGACGTCGACGAGACGCGGGCCAACCTGCTCATGTCCGGCAGCGCGGGGGCCCGCGTCCTGCGCGGCACGCTCCGCGCGCGCGGGCGCGGTGAGGGCTGCCTGCTCGTGATCGGCTGGGAGGGCCTGCCCGACATCGTGCGGGCCCGGGTGCGCGCCGCCTCCGCGCTGCTGCGGGAGGGCGGCGGTGTCCGGCTGGGCCGCGCCGTCGGGGAGTCGTGGCGCCGGCACCGCTTCGGGGCCCCCTACACGCGTGACACGCTGCTGGACGCCGGGCTGCTCGTCGAGACCCTGGAGACCGCGGCCAGCTGGGCGGCCCTGCCCACGGTGTACGACGCCGTCCGCCGGGCGCTGCGCGAGTCGCTGACCGGCGGCGGGCGCCGTCCGCTGGTGATGACCCACCTCTCGCACGGCTACCCCACCGGCGCCTCGCTGTACTTCACCGTGCTCGCCGACCGCGACGAGGAGCTGCCCATCCAGCAGTGGCTGGGCGCCAAGCGGGCCGCGACCGACGCGCTGCTGACCGCCGGCGGCACGCTCACCCACCACCACGCCGTCGGCGCGGACCACCGTCCCTGGCTGGAGCGGGAGGTCGGGGCGCTGGGCGTCGAGGTGCTGCGGGCGGTCAAGGCGCGGCTGGACCCGAAGGGCATCTGCAACCCCGGCGTACTGCTCCCCGACTGAGGCGCGGCTGGGATCAGGGGACCTGATCGTGCAGCGTCCTCCCTCACGGTGGGCGGTGAGGGAGGACGCTCGGGGATCAGGTTCCCTGATCGTCGCGGGGCGGCGGCCCAGTGCGCTCCGCCGTTGCACCGGTGATGGGATCCTGGTCCGGATGCGCCCCCTCCCCGTCGCCCAGGTGCTGCCGCTCCGTGGTGCGGCGGCTGCCGGCGGGCCCGGCCCGGGCGACGGACCCCGGCCGTGACCCCGGACGAGCCGCGACGGCTCCCGCCCCACCTGGATCCCCGCCGCGCGCCGGCCGCGAGCGCGCCCGGGCGATCGGCGCGGGCCACGGCGGCACGATCGGTCGCCGGGGTGCTCAGCGGGCTCCTGCTGCTCGGCAGCGGGTGGGGCTGGCACCTGGCACGGGTCGCGGAGGCCAGCGTCCAGCGGACCGACGCCATCCCCAGCTCGGGCAACGAGGACGTCAACGGCGAGGACCACGCCGGTGAGGAGATGAACCTGCTGCTGGTCGGGATGGACTCCCGCACGGGGCTCACCCCCGAGCAGCAGCAGGAGTTCAGCACCGGCGAGGCCGACGGCGTGCTGAACACCGACTCGATGATGCTGGTGCACGTCCCGGCCGACGGATCCGCGGCCTCGTTCGTGTCCCTGCCGCGCGACACCTACGTCGACATCCCCGGGTTCGGGGAGGGGCGGCTCAACTCTGCCTACGCCCGCGGCTTCGCCGCGGCCGAGGGGAGCGACGCGGAGAAGAGGGCCGCCGCGGCGCAGCGGCTCATCCAGACCGTCAGCGGGTTCACCGGCCTGGAGATCGACCACTTCGCCGAGATCGACCTGCTCGGCTTCATCAACCTCAGCGAGATCGTCGGCGGGGTCGAGGTCAATCTCTGCCAGGCCACCAGCGACCCCCTCTCCGGCGCCGATTTCCCCGCCGGCGTCCAGACCATCAGCGGCGCCGACGCCCTGGCGTTCGTCCGCCAGCGGCACGGGCTGCCGCGGGGGGACCTGGATCGGGTGGTGCGGCAGCAGGTCTACATCGCCGGGATGCTGCGCAACATCCTCTCCACCGACCTGCTGCTCGATCTCGGCAAGCAGCGCGAGATCGTCGAGCACGTCGGCAGCAGCGTGACGCTCGACCAGGGGCTCGACCTGTTCGACCTGGCCGCGCAGATGCAGGGCGTCGATCCCGGGAACATCACCTTCCGGACCATCCCCGGCCTGACGCCGGAACGGATCGACGGCGCCGAGGTGCTGCAGCCGCCCGGTGACGAGGAGGTCCGGCGCTTCTTCTTCGAGCTCGGCACGGAGCCCGCCGACGAGCCCGCCGCGCCGGAGGAGGAGGAGGAGGAGGAGGAGGACATCTCCGTCGACCCCGGCTCGGTCACCGTGCAGGTGCTCAACGGCTCCGGCGTCTCCGGCGCAGCGGCGGACGCGGCGGCCGCGCTGACCGGGGCCGGGTTCGACGTCGGCGCCGAGGGCAACGCCGAGTCCACCGACCTGACGACGGTCCGGCACCGCACCGGGGCCGACGCCGCGGCGGGGCTGGTCGCCGCCCAGGTGCCGGGCGCCGTCGTGACCGTCGACGACGACCTGCCGGAGGGGACCGTGGCGCTGGTCATCGGCGCCGACTTCGAGGGCATCGGTCAGGCCGTCTCGGCACCGGCGCCCACCGGGGATGTCGTCGCCGACCCGGGGCGGACCGCCGACGACGTCAGCTGCATCAACTAGCCGCCCGCGGGCGCCGCCTCGGACCGGACCTTCGCGCTCAGGTCGCGATGCCGCCGTCGACCGGGATGATCGTGCCGGTCAGGTAGGAGCCGGCCCGCGAGGACAGGAAGACCGCGATGCCGGCCATGTCGTCGGGGCGTCCGATCCGGCCGAGCGGGACCCGCTTGTTCATCTCGTCGCCGGCCGCGGCGAGCGTGGCGGCCATCATCTTGGACTCGAAGGGCCCCGGGGCGACCGCGTTCACCGTGATCCGGCGCGGCGCGAGCTCCTTGGACAGGTTGCGGGTGAGCTGGTGCACCGCGGCCTTGGACGTCGAGTACGAGTACGTGCGTGCCGCGGAGGGCTGCAGGCCGGCGATGCTCCCGATGTTGATGACCCGCGCGGGGTCCTCGTGCGACGCCGCCTTCTCCAGCAGCGGCAGGAAGGCGCGGGTGACGAAGAACGGCGCCTTCAGGTTCAGGTCGAGCACCTTGTCCCAGGCGGACTCGGGGAACTTCTCCAGGTCCTCGCCCCACGTGGCGCCGGCATTGTTGACCAGGATGTGCACCTGCTCCTCGACCTTGCCGACCTCCCCGGCCAGCCGGATGCACTCGGCCTCCTTGGAGACGTCGGCCGGGATGGAGACGACGGTGCCGAACTCCGAGAGCTCGGCGACGGCGGCGTCCCCGGCGTCGGCCTTGCGGGAGCTGATGTAGACGCGGGCGCCGGCCTGGAGCAGCCCACGGGCGATCATCATGCCGATGCCGCGGGTGCCCCCCGTCACCACCGCCACCTTGCCGGTCAGGTCGAACAGGTCCACGCCGCACCTCCGGTTCACGGTCGCCGGCAGCGGTGCCGGCCCTCCCGGCACCCTAGCCAGACACCGGCCGGACCCTCCCGCGAGCGTCCGGCCCGGGGCGCTGTGCCAGCCTCGGCGCATGACCCCGACCATGGGCGCCACCAGCGAGGTCGGCGCGCTGCAGACGGTCCTGCTGCACCGGCCCGGCAACGAGCTGCGGCGGCTGACCCCCCGCAACAACGACCAGCTGCTCTTCGACGGCGTCCCGTGGGTGGACCGGGCGCAGGAGGAGCACGACGCCTTCGCCGAGGCGCTGTCGACCCGCGGCGTGGAGGTGCTCTACCTCGACCGACTGTTGGCCGAGATCCTCTCCTTCCCGTCGGCCCGGGCGGAGCTCATCGGCGCCGCGGTCGACGACCCGCGGCTCGGTGCCAGCCTGCAGCGGGCGACCACCCGGCACCTGGCCTGGCTGGAGCCCGCCGACCTGGCTGCCACGCTCATCGGCGGCCTCGCCCACGACGAGCTGCGCGGCGGCCGGGGGCTCGCGTACGAGGTGATGGACCGCTCGGAGTTCGTCGTCCCCCCGCTGCCCAACCTGCTCTTCACCCGCGACTCGTCGGTGTGGATCGGCGACGAGGTCGCGGTGACCTCGCTGGCCATGCCCGCCCGGCACCGCGAGAGCACCATCACCGCGGCGGTCTACACCCACCACCCGCGCTTCGCCGGCAGCGAGCAGCTCTACGGCGCGAACCTGGAGCATCTGGAGGGCGGCGACGTCCTGCTGCTGGCGCCCGGCGTGCTGGCCGTCGGCGTCGGGGAGCGGACGACGCCGGGCGGTGCCGAGCGGCTCGCGCGCCGGCTGTTCGCCCGAGGGCTGGCGCACACGGTGCTCGTCGTCCCCATCGCCCAGGAGCGCGCCACGATGCACCTGGACACCATCGCCACGATGGTCGACGTCGACGCGATGGTCATGTACCCGGCGGTGGCCGACTCGCTGAAGGCGTGGACGGTGACCGCCCCCGAGGGAGTCGCCGACGACGCGGACCCCGTGGAGCTGACGGTGGCCGGCCCGCGGCCGTTCGTCGAGGCGGCCGCCGCGGCCATGGGCATCGACCGGCTGCGGGTGATCGACACCGGGCTCGACCCGGTCACCGCCGAGCGCGAGCAGTGGGACGACGGCAACAACACCCTCGCCCTGGCCCCGCGGCTGACCGTCGCCTACGAGCGGAACACCGTCACCAACGCCGCGCTCGAGGCCGCCGGCATCGAGGTGATCCGGATCGCGGGTTCCGAGCTGGGCAGCGGCCGCGGGGGTCCGCGGTGCATGTCCTGCCCGGTCGCCCGCGCCCCCCTCCCGGTGTGACGGACCGGTCCGGACGGTCCCCGACCGGCCTCCGGGCGGCTACCGTGCCCCACCACCGCCCCATCCCGAGGAGCCGCCCGCATGAGACGCCCACTCGCCCTCGCCGGCTCGGCGGCCGCGGCCACCGCGATCGGCGCGACCGCCCGGCGGGTGGCCCGCTTCCGCCCCGAGGGCACCCCGGCCACGCCGGTCGACCTCGACGGGCTCGACGCCGAGGCCGCCGCCGGCCGGCTCGCCGAGCTCATCCGCATCCCCACCGTCTCCTACCGCGACCGGTCGGAGATCGACGAGCCGGCGTTCGAGCGCTTCCGCGCCCGGCTGGCCGAGCTGTACCCCGCGGCCCACGCCGCACTGGAACGCGAGCAGCTCGGCGACGGCGCCCTGCTGTACCGCTGGCGGGGGGCCACCGACGAGCCGCCCCTGGTGCTCATGGCGCACTACGACGTCGTCCCGGTGGCCGGCCAGGACTGGAGCCGCGACCCGTTCTCCGGGCTGATCGAGGACGGCGTCGTGCACGGCCGCGGCGCGATCGACGACAAGGGGACGCTGGTCGCGATCCTGGAAGCGGTGGAGGCCCTGGTGACGGCGGGCTTCACGCCCCGGCGCGACGTCTGGCTCTCCTTCGGCAACGACGAGGAGGTGGCGGGCATCGGCGCGCAGCTGGCCGTCGCGGCCCTCACCGAGCGCGGCATCCGGCCGTGGGCGGTGCTCGACGAGGGCGGCGCGGTGGTGCGCGGGATGTTCCCCGGCGTGCCGGGTCAGGTCGCCGTGGTGGGGCTGGCCGAGAAGGGGCGCCTCGACGTCGAGCTGACCACCTCCGACCCCGGCGGGCACGCCTCCTCGCCCACGCGGAACGGCGCCCCCGCCCAGCTGGCCCGGGCGATCCTGGCGATCGACCGGAAGCCCTTCCCCGCCCGCCTGAACGACGTCGTCCTGGGCATGGTCGACGCCGTCGGCCGGCACGCCACCGGGCCGCTCCGGGGCGTGTTCGCCCACGCCGGGTCGCTCCGCCCGCTGCTGGCGGCGGTGCTGTCCCGCGCCGGCCGGGAGGCCAACGCCCTGGTCCGGACGACGGTGGCGGTGACCCGGCTGGAGGGCAGCAGCGCCGGGAACGTGCTGGCGACGACCGCCCGCGCGCACCTCAACATCCGGATCGCGCTCGGCGAGACGGTGGAGTCGACGGTGGACCGGCTGCGGCAGGTGATCGACGACCCGCGGGTGGAGCTGCGCGTCCTGCCCGGCGGCGCCGATCCCTCACCGGTCTCCCGGGTGGACAACGAGGCGTACGCGCTGGTCGCGGCCGCGGCGAACGCCGCCTACCCCGACGCCGTGGTGGCGCCGTACCTGATGGTCCAGGCCAGCGACTCCCGGCACTTCAGCGAGATCTGCGACAGCGTCTACCGGTTCATGCCGTTCGACGTCACCCGCGAGGAGCTGTCCGCCCTGCACGCCGCCGACGAGCGGATCTCGATCGCCGCCCTGCACCGCGGCGCCGGGTTCTTCCGGCACCTCATCCGCAGCGTCTGACGGCTCGTCCAGCCGCACCACCGGACGTCCCGCCGCGGCACGGCGCGGCAGGACGTCCGGTGCAGCGGCCCGATCTCGGCCGGACGCGGGTCAGCGGATGGTGATCTGCCGGGACAGCAGCCCGGCGCGGGCGCGGCGCTCGTCGGCGTCCAGCGGGTCGGTCACCGTCAGTGCCTGCTCGAGGCGGGTCTGCCACTGGGTGGCCGGCTCGATCCAGTCCTCGGCGGGGATGTCGGCGGGGAGGTCCCACACCGGGACGACGAGGCCGTGCGCCCGGAACGCGCCGGCGTAGCGGGTGCCCTCGCCCAGCAGCATCGGCTCGCCCGCGGCGCGCAGCCGGGCCAGGGCGTCCAGCAGCTTCTCCTCGGGCTCCGGGCGGACCCAGCGCAGGTGGGCGCGCTCGGCACCGGGACGCACCCAGTAGGCCGCCTCGAGGCCGGCCAGCCGCACGGTCGGCAGGATCGCCTCGTTGGCGTGCTCGAGGCCCGCCTTGGCCGCCGCGTTCGGCTCGGTGCCCTCGAGCCAGAAGCCGAAGTCGTCGTGCACGGTGACCTCGAAGGGCGCGCTCGTGTCCAGCAACTCCTGCAGCCGCGGTCCGGCCGAGCCGGCGCCGCCGATCGGGCCCGGGTCGACCGGCGCGCCGGCCGGCGCCTCGAGTGCCGCGGCCAGCGCGGTGCCGAGGTCACGGCTGACGTCGTCCGAGGAGGTCTGCAGCTGGACGCCCAGCATGATCTCGCCGTTGGCCCGCACCAGGGCGGGCGAGCCGCCGGGGAGCACGCTGGCGAGGGTGACGTCGCGGCCGTCCGTCGTCTTCAGCGCCGCGGTCGCCGCCGGGACCAGCTCGCGCAGGGCGACCCAGTCGGCCTCGCCGGGCAGCCCCTCGAAGGAGCGGATCACCGCGGGCGCGTAGCCCGAGCCGTGGCAGTGCTTGTAGCGACGACCGGAGCCGCAGGGGCACGGCGCCTTGGGGTTGACGCCCTCGGGTGCGGCGGCCGGGGCGGAGGAGCGCTTGCGGGAAGCCATGCGGCCAGCGTAGGTGGGCCCCGACGGCCGGCGGCACGCCTCCCTCGACCAGCACCGCGGAGGGCCGCCGGCGCCTCGAATCCTGCGAACTCGTGGCCATCAGCGGCTGATCACCACGAGTTCGCACAGTTCGTCGGGCGCAGAAGGGGTGCCCGTGGCGGTGCCCGCCCTTCCTAGGCTGGCTGCCGTGACCCTGGCAGCATCGTCCGCACCCCTCGACCTGACCGATCCCGCCGTCGTCGCCGACCCGTACCCGGCCTTCGCCCGGGCCCGCGCCGAGGCGCCGGTGCAGTGGCACGAGGGCATGGGGCTGTGGCTGGCCTTCACGCACGCCGAGTCCAACGCGGTGCTGCGCGACCGGCGGCTGGGCCGGATCTGGTCGGACAAGGCACCGGCCGAGCGGTTCGAGAGCTTCAACCTCATCCACCGCAACGCCATCCTGGAGATGGAGCCGCCGGCGCACACCCGGCTGCGGCGGCTGATCAGCTCGGCGTTCGCCCGCGGGCACGTGGAGCGGCTGCGCCCCTGGGTGGAGGACCTGGCCCGCACGCTGGTCGACGAGCTGATCGAGCGCTCGGGCGGCTCCGAGCCGGTGGACCTGCTCTCCGGCATGGCCGAACAGCTGCCGGTCGCCGTGATCGCCGAGCTGCTGGGCGTGCCGGAGGCAGACCGCCCGCTGCTGCGGCCGTGGTCCAACGCGATCGTGAAGATGTACGAGTACGGGCGGACGACGGAGATCGAGGACTCCGCCGAGCGCGCGGCCGACGAGTTCGTCGCCTACCTGCGGGCGCTGGCCGCCGAGCGCCGGAAGCACCTGGGCGAGGACCTGGTCAGCCACCTGGTGTCCATGCGGGACGCCGACGGCGACAAGCTGACCGAGGACGAGCTGGTCACGACCTGCATCCTGCTGCTCAACGCCGGCCACGAGGCCACGGTGAACGTGAGCGGCAACGGGACGCTGGCGCTGCTGCGGCACCCCGACCAGCTGCGGCGGCTGCGGGAGGACCGCACGCTGCTGCCGACGGCGATCGAGGAGTTCATGCGTTACGACTCCCCGCTGCAGCTGTTCGAGCGCACCGCCACCGAGGACGTCGAGATCGGTGGCATCACCGTCGAGCGGGGGCAGAAGATCGCCGCTCTGCTGGGGGCGGCGAACCGCGACCCCGCCGTCTTCGCCGACCCCGACACCTTCGACGTCGGCCGCGCGGACAACGGGCACATCACCTTCGGCGCCGGCATCCACTTCTGCATCGGGGCGCCCCTGGCCCGCGTCGAGCTGCAGGCGTCGTTCGGCGCGCTGCTGGACCGGACGTCGACGTTCGAGCTGGGTGGCGAGCCGAAACGGCGTCCCGAGTTCGTGATCCGCGGCCTGGAGACGCTGCCCGTCGTCCTCGGCTAGATCGTGAGCGCCGTCACTGGCAGGATCGCGCCATGCGCGGCCTGATGCAGGACAGCCCTCTCACCATCGACACGATCTTCCGGCACGCCGAGCAGCACTACGGCGACGTCCCGATCGTCACCAACGGGCCGAAGGGAGTCGCCCGGTCGACCTACGGCGAGTGGGCCGACCGCACCCGCCGGCTCGGCGGTGTGCTCGACACCCTCGGCATCAGCGCCGACGGCCGCGTCGGCACCTTCGGCTGGAACAGCCAGCGGCACCTGGAGCTCTACTTCGCCGTCCCGTGCACCGGCCGCGTGCTGCACACGCTCAACATCCGGCTGTTCCCCGAGCAGCTGACCTACATCGCCAACCACGCCGAGGACGAGGTCGTCTTCGTCGACCGCTCCGTCTTCCCGCTGTTCTGGCCCCTGGTCGACACCATGAAGACGGTCAAGCACGTCGTCGTCATGGAGGACGGCGGCGACGCCGAGCTGCCCGACGACCCGCGGATCCGCGACTACGAGACCCTGCTGGCCGCCGCGTCACCGGTCGAGTTCGGCGTCCGCGACGAGTCCCTGGCCGCCTCGATGTGCTACACGTCCGGCACCACCGGCAACCCCAAGGGCGTCGTCTACTCGCACCGCTCGACGGTGCTGCACACGATGGCCGCGCTCTCGCCGAACGCCTTCGGGCTCAGCGTCCGCGACGTCGCGATGCCGGTCGTGCCGATGTTCCACGCCAACGCCTGGGGCATCGCGCAGGCGGCCCCGGCGGCCGGTGCGGCGCTGGTCTTCCCCGGCCCGATGATGCAGCCGGAGAACCTGGCGAAGCTGATCGTCGACGAGGGCGTCACCTTCACCGCCGGCGTCCCGACCATCTGGCAGGGCATGCTGCCCTTCCTCGCGGGCACCCCCCACAAGCTGCGCGAGATCGGCTGCGGCGGCTCCGCGGTGCCCAAGGCGCTGAGCGAGGCCTACCGCGAGCAGGTCGGCATCCCGATCCTCCAGGCCTGGGGCATGACCGAGACCTCCCCGGTCGCGTCGTCCGGTGTGCTGCCCAAGCGCCTCGAGGACGCCGACGACGACACGAAGGCCACCGCGCGCGCCCGCGCCGGCATCCCGCTGTTCGGCGTCGAGGCGCGGATCGTCGACGCCGACACCCTGGAGCCGCAGGCCTGGGACGACACCGCCACCGGCGAGCTGCAGGTGCGCGGGCCGTGGTGCGCGAAGGAGTACTACAACCCCGACGCCGGCACCGTGCTCTCCACCGAGGACGGCTGGATGAAGACCGGCGACGTCGCGGCGATGGACTCCTACGGCTCGATCCGCATCGCCGACCGGACCAAGGACCTGATCAAGTCCGGTGGCGAGTGGATCAGCTCGGTCGACCTGGAGAACGCGATCATGAGCCACCCGAAGGTGGCCGAGGCCGCGGTCGTCGGGATCCCCCACCCGAAGTGGGACGAGCGCCCGCTGGCCTGCGTCGTGGTGAAGCAGGGCGAGAGCCTCACCGAGGAGGAGGTCCTCGAGCACCTCAAGCCGCTGGTGGCCAAGTGGTGGATGCCCGAGGCCGTCGAGTTCATCGACGAGGTGCCCAAGACCAGCGTCGGCAAGTTCTCCAAGAAGGACCTGCGCGCCAAGTTCGCCGAGTACGAGCTGAAGTCCTGACGCCGGGTTGATCATCGCCTGCGCGCTCGCCCCACCGGCGCGTCGCCCCGCGGCGCCCCGCGTCGCGGACACGCGGGCGATGATCAACAGGGGCTCGACCCCGCAGGTAGCCTGACGCCCATGCAGCTGCTGTGCCCGAAATGCCACAACGTGATGGCGCAGTACGAGCGCAACCGCGTCCTGGTCGACCAGTGCACCGAGTGCAAGGGGCTCTTCCTCGACCGCGGTGAGCTGGAGAACCTGATCGCCGCCGAGCGCGCCTACCTCGACGCGGAGGAGGGCCGCCCGGTCGCGCCCCCGCAGGCGCCGCGCCCGCCGGTGCCCGACCCGTACGACCGCGACCCGCGCCAGTACGGCGCGCACCGCTACGACGAGCGCTACTACGGCCGCGGCTACGACGAGAAGTACGCCAAGAAGAAGCGCCGCAAGAGCATCCTCGAGGAGCTGCTCGACTTCTGAGCCCGCGGCTCGGCGGACGACGGCTCAGCGGACGAACGGAGGCTCGCCGGTCTCGCTCACCATGGGCTTGCCGGCGGCCTCCCACTCACCCATGCCACCGGCCACGTTGACCGCGTCGAAGCCGTTCTGGTTCAGCCACGCGGCCACCCGGGCGGAGCGGCCGCCGCTCCGACAGGTGACGTAGAGCGGGTCGCCCTCGGGCAGGTCGTCGAGCCTGCCGGGGACCTCGCCCATCGGGATGTGGGTCGCACCCTCGACGTGGCCGTGCACCCACTCGTCGTCCTCGCGGACGTCGAGGATGACGGCGTCCTGGGGCAGCTCGCTGACGGACACGGTCGGAACCTGCTGCGGCATCACGCGCTCCATCGTGGCACGGGGCGCTCCGCGGCTGCGGACTGCGAGGATGGCCGCGATGACTGCCGTCCACTCCCCCGTGCGGGAGCCCGCCTGGTCGCTGCCCCGCTCGGCCATCGGGCTGTGGCTGACCGAGAGCCTCGTCAGCGTGCTGATGATGGGCGTCGGGCTCGGCGTCTTCCTCATCTGGGTGCCGGCCGATTCCGGCGGCCCGATCCCCGTGCTGCGGTGGCTGGTGCCGATCGCCGTCGCCGTCTACGCCGTCGTCGCGCTCGCCGTCCGGCCGTGGTTCAAGCACCGCACCTACCGCTGGGAGGTGACCGGCGAGGTCGCCTACACGCGCACCGGCTGGCTCAGCCAGACCTGGACGCTGGTGCCGATCTCCCGCATCCAGACCGTCGACGTCACCCGCGGGCTCCTGCAGCAGATGTTCGGGCTGGCCACGGTCGCGGTGTTCACCGCCTCCAGCCAGGGCACCGTGCGCATCTGGCACCTCGAGCACGGCATGGCCCAGCGGGTCGCCGACGACCTCGCCGCCCGCGCCGAACGGACCCGGGACCAGGCCACGTGACCGGCCCCGGCGAGCCCGCCGGATCGGGCGCCCTGCGCCGGACGTCCCCCCGGATCGTCCTGGTGCACACCGCCACGTTCCGGCAGGCACGGCAGCTCGTCCCTATCGCCATCCCCGCGCTCGCCGGCATCGGGCTGGGCGGTGGCCGGTGGACCGTCGTCGGCCTGGTCGTCGTCATCACCCTGGTCTCACTGGCGACGGCGGCGCTGTCCTGGTGGCGGTTCAGCTACCTGGACGGGCCCGGCGCCGTCGTCGTCACCCGGGGACTGGTGTCCCGGTCCACGCGCACGGTCCCCAACGACCGGATCCGCGGCGTGGAGATCGAGGCGCCGCCGATGCACCGGCTGCTCGGCCTCGTCCGGGTGCGCATCGACGCCGCCGCCGGCGGGGCGGGCAGCGCCGGGCGCGCCGCGGCCACGGACGACGAGGTCCTCATCGACGGCGTCCCCCGCGAGGAGGGCGACCGGCTGCGGGCGGCGGTGCTGAGCAAGCGCAGCCGCCTGCCGGCCCTCGGACCGGACACCCCGGACACCGGGCCGGACACCGCGCCCGTCGAGGAGCCGGAGGAGGAGTTCGCCCGCTTCGACAACCGCTGGCTGCTCTACGCACCGCTGGTCGGGGGCTACCTGGCGGTCCCCCTGGCCGGCATCGGCGTGCTGTCCCGGATCGTGGACGAGGTGCCCGACGGCCTGCTGCCCGACGTGGACGGCCCCTCGGTGGACACCCCCGCCGTCGCCGTGGCCCTCGCGGCCACCGCCCTGGTACTGCTGGCCGTGGGCGCGGTGATCGGCGCCGCGGTCGTCAACTGGCGGTTCCGCCTCGTGCGGCGCGGCGGCTCGCTGATCGCCGTCCGCGGCCTGCTCACCCGGCGGCACACCGAGCTGGAGATCGACCGCATCCGCGGGGTCGCCGTGGCCGACGGCGCCGGCATGCGACTGGTCGGGGCGGCCCGGGTCAACGGCCTGGTCACCGGCCTCGGCGACGCCCAGCGCCGGGGTCAGCTGCTCCCGCTCGGGCCGCGCGCGGAGGCCGAGGCGCTCGGCCGCCGGCTGGTCGAGGACCCCGGCCCGCTCGTCCCCCACCCCGCCACGGCCCGGCGCCGGCGCATCGCCCGCGCGGTCACCGGCGGTCTGCTGGTCACCGCCGTCGGCGCGGTCCTCACCGTGACCGAGGGCTGGTGGCCGCTGCTGGTCGCCGGCGTCGTCCTCACCGTCCTGGGCGTGCCGCTGGGCCTGGGCCGGTACGCCTCGCTCGGGCATGCGACGGGACCGCGCTCCTTCGCCGTCCGCGTCGGCTGGCTGGTGCGCGAGCGGGCGGTCCTGGAGCGGCGCGCGGTCGTCGGCTGGGAGGTCAGGCAGTCGTGGTTCCAGCGCCGCGCCGGGCTGGCGTCGGTCGTCGCCTGCGTCGGGGCCGGGCGCGGCGGCTACATCGCGCTGGACATGGCCGCGGACGACGTCGCCGGCTTCGCGGTCGCGGCGTCGGAGCCGTGGGCCGAGCAGCTGGTCCCCCGGCCGGAGCCGGTCGAGCGGACGTGATCCGACGGTGAGGTGAACCTTTCCTTCACAGGTGCGTGAGCGGGACGATGGCGGGTAGCTGGGCCCGCGATGAGGTCGCGCCCCGCTCACCCAGCCCAGCCGCCGGCCGGTGGCGCGTGCCCGCCGGCTGCCTTGCCGAGGCCCACGCGGCCGGCCAGGGCGGCCGCCTCCACCCGCGTGGCCACCTCCAGCCGCCGCAGCAGGTGGGCCACGAGCCGCTTCGTCGTCCGCTCCGAGACGTGCAGCGTCGTCGCGATGTCCACGGTGCTGGCGCCCTCGGCGATCAGCCGCCACAGCCGCCGCTCGTCGGCGGTCAGCCGGTCGGCGATGCTCTGCTCGCCGGACGGGGTGGCCTCCTCCAGCAGCTGCCGCAGCAGCGCCTCGGGCAGCACCGACCAGCCGTCCAGGACGGCGAGCAGCGGGCGCACCAGCGACTCCGGGTCCGCTGTCTTGGGCAGGAAGCCGATCGCCCCGGCCCGCAGCGCCTCGATCGCGGCGTCGGCCTCGGCCAGCCCGGACAACGCCACCACCCGCACCATCGGGTCGGCCCGCCGGATCGCCGCGATCGCCCTGGTCCCGCCGGGCGGCGGCATGTGCAGGTCGACGATCGCCACGTCGGCGTGGTGCCGCCGCACCAGCGCCGCGGCGGCCGAGGCGTCGTCCGTCGTCCCGACCACCCGGACCCTGCCGCCGCTCAGCCCCGGCAGCAGCAGGCTCAGCCCACGCGTGAACAGCGGGTGGTCGTCGACGACGACCACGTCCACCGGGGCCCCGCGTTCAGCAGCGAGCGCGTCGTCGTCCTGCGACATCACCCTCCTGTCGACCGTCGTACTCCGGCGCCCACCGACCGGCTCTCCGAGGAAGTGCCCGTGACACTTGCTGCTGACGCACCATTTGCCAAGCCGGTCCTCGGCCTGCTCGACGATCTCGTGCGGGTGCTCCGCGCACACCTGCCGCGGCGCCGGCTCCGGATCGACGCCGACGACGAACCCACCCCCGAGGACGCCGTCCTGCGCGCCCTCTGCCACGACATGCGCAGCCCGCTCGCCTCCCTGGAGGCGGCGCTGAGGTCGCTCGACGGCCCGGCCGACCGCACCCGCGAGATGCTCGAGCTCGCGCGCGCCCAGACCGCCCAGCTGGCATCGATGCTGCGCACGGCCGACGCCACCGGCGGGGCCGTGCCGCGCACCGGCCGGCGGCTGCTCTGCGACGTCGTCGTCGCCTCGGTGGCCGCCTCCGGGCTCCCCCGGAGCCTGTTGACGGTCGAGGTGCTCGACGGGGCTGGGGACGTGCCGGTCGCCGACGCCCGCGTGCAGCGGATCCTCACCAACCTCCTGGAGAACGCCCACCGGCACGGCGAGGGCCGGCCGGTGCGGCTGCGGCTGACCTCGCGAGGGGGATGGGTGCGCCTGGCCCTCACCCAGGGCGGCGTCCCGGTCGACCGGGTGGTGGGCCACCTGCGGCAGACCCGGCCGCCGATGGATCTGACAGGCCTGGGGCTGTGGTCGGTCCGGCGGCAGACGCTCGAACTCGGCGGTCAGCTCACCTGGGACGACGCCGGCGACGCGTTCACCCTGACGGTGTGCCTGCCGGACAGGTGAAGGACCCCTCTGCCCCCCACGCCTCGCGCGCTCGGCGCGGGCCCCTGCAGAGGAGCCGTCCAACTCGAGCTCCGCCTGCACACTTTGGCACCGGCGGGCCACCGGACGGCACGGGCGGGCCAGCGGGCGCGGGCAGATCCCTGATGTCACCGCAGTCGCGGTGGTCGCGACGACGCTCGAGGGAGAACCCGTGTTCACACACACTCACGCCCTGCAGTACGAGGCCAAGCCCGACGGCCCCGACCCGGCGTACGCCCGCCGGCTGCAGGAGGTGCTCGGCGGTCAGTGGGGCGAGATGACCGTCGCCACCCAGTACCTGCTCCAGGGCTGGAACTGCCGCCTCCCCGGCAAGTACAAGGACCTGCTGCTGGCCATCGGGACCGAGGAACTGGCCCACGTCGAGATCCTGGTGACGCTGATCGACCGGCTGCTGGACCACCAGCCGCTCAAGCCCGACTCCGCCGACCGCACCAAGGAGGCGGCCGCCGGCTTCGGGAACACCAACCCGCAGCACGCCATCGTCAACGGCGGCGGCGCCTACTTCCGCGACTCCATGGGCCTGCCGTGGAGCGGCGGGTACGTCACCGCCAGCGGCAACCTGATGGCCGACTTCCACTACAACGCCACCGCCGAGATGCAGGGCCGGCTGCAGGTCTCCCGGCTCTACAACATGACCGACGACCCGGGCGTGAAGGACACCCTGCGCTTCCTGCTCGCCCGCGACCACTACCACCAGATGCAGTGGCTCAAGGCGATCGAGGAGCTCAAGGTCGACGGGCTCGAGGGCATCCCGGTGCCCGAGGCGTTCCCCATGGACGAGGAGCCGGAGGAGTTCGCCTACGCCTTCCTCGACGCCTCCGACGGCCCGGACGCCGCCTCCGGCAGCTGGGCCAGCGGTCCGGCCATCGACGGGACGGACAAGCAGCTCTCCGCCCGCCCGATCGAGGCCACCGCCGACGCGCCGATCCTGCCGCCGGGTGACCCGCGGCTGTACGGCACGCCGCCGATGCCGGGCGAGACGATGCTGCAGAAGGCCAAGGACCTGCTCAAGTAGGCCCTTCGGGTCTCTCCCCGCTCCACCGCGCCGTCGCCGGCCGGCGGGACGCCCTCCCCGGAGGTCCTGCCGTGCACCTGCACCTTCCGCGCCTGCCCCTCCCGGCGGTGCTGCTCTCCGTCGTCTACGCCGCGGCGATCGCCGTCGCGCTCGCCCATCCCGGCGGGCACACCCTCGCCGGCCTCGTCGTCCTGGCCGGGCTCGTCGCCCGCTGGGGGGTGCGCAACCGCCGGCCCCACGCCGTTCCCGCACCCGTCCCGCTCGCGGTCGCGGGCAGCGCCGGCGCCGCCGACGTCGCCCCCGCACCCGAGCCGGCAGTGGCCCCCGCTGCCGCCGCCTGACCCGTCGCCGGTCCGTCCTCCCTCACCGTGGAGCGTCCTCCCTCACCGTGCGCGGTGAGGGTGGAAGCGCCACGATCAGGTCACCTGATCATGGCCGCCCGGGGCCGACAGCGGGCCGGACAGCGCGAGGCGCGCGCCCCCACGGGGGACGCGCGCCTCGGCTGGAGCTACCTCAGTGCTGGACGGCCTTCTCCGCCCCGATGCCGGTGAACGCCCGCACCTCGAGCTCGGCGTTCAGGAGCTCGTCGGGCTCCTGCTTGGACAGCTTCGTGCCGAGCCAGCCCAGGAAGAACGACGCCGGGATGGACACCAGACCCGGGTTCCGCAGCGGGAACCAGGCGAAGTCGACGCCGGGGAACATCGCGCCCTCCGCACCGGAGACGACCGGCGAGAAGATGATCAGGCCGATGCAGATGACCAGCCCGCCGTAGATCGACCACAGCGCGCCCTGGGTGGTGAAGTTCTTCCAGAACAGCGTGTAGAGGATCGTCGGCAGGTTGGCCGAGGCCGCCACCGCGAAGGCCAGCGCCACCAGGAAGGCGATGTTGAGCCCCGCCTGGAGCGCCAGGATCCCCAGCGCGATCGAGATCGCCCCGATCACGACGGCGGTGATGCGGGCGACCCGCACCTCGCCGTTGGGCGGGACGTCGCCCCGCTTGATCACCGAGGCGTACACGTCGTGCGCGAACGAGGCCGACGCGGTGATCGTCAAGCCGGCCACCACCGCGAGGATCGTGGCGAACGCGACGCCGGCGATGATGCCCAGCAGCACCGTGCCGCCGAGCTCGAAGGCGAGCAGCGGGGCCGCGGCGTTGACCGAGCCCGGTGCGGCGAGGATCTGGGCCGGCCCGACCAGCGCACCGGCGCCGTAGCCGATGACCAGGCTGAACAGGTAGAAGATGCCGATCAGCCAGATGGCCCAGACGACCGAGCGACGGGCGTCCTTGGCCGTGGGCACCGTGTAGAAGCGCATCAGCACGTGCGGCAGGCCCGCGGTCCCGAGCACCAGCGCCAGCCCGAGCGAGACGAAGTCCAGCCTCGTGGTCCCGGTCAGCCCGTACTGGGCGCCGGGGGAGGCGACGTTGCGGCCCTCGACGGCGAGCTCCTGCGCGCCACCGATCAGCGCGGACAGGTTGAAGCCGTACTCGCCGAGCACCCACACGGTCATCACGAACGCGCCGGCGATCAGGAGCGCGGCCTTGATCATCTGCACGTACGTGGTGCCGCGCATACCGCCGACCAGCACGTAGAAGATCATCAGCGCACCGACCAGGGTCACCACGAGGGCCTCGGCGGCATCGCCGCTGACGCCGAGGAGCAGGGCGACCAGTCCGCCGGCGCCGGCCATCTGCGCGAGCAGGTAGAACAGCGAGACGGCCAGGGTCGAGATGGCGGCCGCCATGCGCACCGGACGCTGCTGCATCCGGAAGGCCAGGACGTCGGCCATGGTGAACCGGGCGGTGTTGCGCATCAGCTCGGCGACCAGCAGCAGCGCGACCAGCCAGGCCACCAGGAAGCCGATGGAGTACAGGAAGCCGTCGTAGCCGTAGACGGCGATGGCGCCGGCGATGCCCAGGAACGACGCCGCCGAGAGGTAGTCGCCCGCGATGGCCAGGCCGTTCTGCGTGCCGCTGATGTTGCGCCCGGCGGCGTAGTAGTCCGCGGCGCTCTTGTTGTTGCGGCTGGCGCGGAACGTGATGTACAGCGTGACGAGGACGAAGGCCCCGAAGATCGAGATGTTGACGGCCGGCTCGCCGATCGTGGCGTCGGCGGCGATGAGGTCAGACACGGGTGGCCCCCTCGGACGTGCCCGTGCTGCCCGGCGCGTAGTCGTGGCGTTCGAGGCGCTCGCGCATCTCGTCGGCGATCGGGTCGGTGCGCCTGTTCGCGTGGGCCACGTACAGGTGCGTGATCACGAACGTGGTCACGAACTGGGCGAGACCGAGCACGATGCCGAGGTTCACGTTGCCGAACACCTCGGTCGACATGAAGTCGGTCGCGTAGGTGGAGAGCAGGACGTAGAGCAGGTACCAGGCGAGGAAGGCGAACGTCATCGGGAAGGCGAACCGCCGGAAGCGACGCTTCAGCTCCGCGAACTCCGGTGAGTTCTGCGCCTCCAGGTACTCCTCGGGCGTCAGCAGACGCCGTTCCGCGGGATCGGTCAACGTGCGACCTCCTGGTCAGGGTGGGCGGGCACACCCACGGGAAATGTGAGCGCTGTCACGGTAGGAGGGCGGCCCGGGCGCACGGGGGGTGCGAGCCACGGCTGCGCCGAGCGGTCACCGGTGTTCGGTGTACGGCAGGTCAGGCGGGACGAGCGGTCGCCCCCGCGAAGCCGCCGGCCGGATCAGCGGGGCGGGTGCCCGCGGTCGAGCTGCACCGACTCGGGGGTGTGCAGCCGGACCATGGTCCGGGCGGCGTGCAGCGGCACCCGCCGCGGGGTGGCCAGCGACACCCCGACCATGGTGAGGAACGCCAGCGGGACGGTCCAGGCCGCGGGCTGGGCGAGCAGTGCCCCGGCCCATCCGTCGGGGCCCACGCCGAGCAGGGTGGCCAGGACCGCGCCGCCCGCGCACCCTCCACCCACGAGCATCCCGGCGATCGCGCCCGCGTCGGTGAGCCGGCGCCACCAGATGCCCAGGACCAGCAGCGGGCACAGAGTGGAGGCGGCGAAGGCGAAGGCCAGCCCGACGGCCTGGGCGACCCCCACCCCCTCGGTGAGCAGGGCGAGACCCAGAGGGACGAGCACGGCGACGACGGCACCGGCCTGGAAGGCCCGCACCCCGCCGAATCGGCGGCCCATCACGTCCTGGCTGATCACGCCCGCCACGGCGACGGTCAGCCCGGACGACGTGGAGAGGAACGCCGCGAAGGCCCCCGCCGTCGTCAGCGCGGACAGCAGCTCGCCCGCCGTGCCGGCCAGCATGCGCGCCGGCAGCTCCAGCACCACCGACTCCGCGCGACCGCTCGCGATGAGGTCCGGCGCGTAGAGCCGGCCCAGGCCGCCGTACACGGGCGGGAGCAGGTAGAAGAGGCCCAGCAGCGCCAGCACGAACAGCGTCGTCCGGCGGGCCGCCGCGCCGTCGGGGTTGGTGTAGAAGCGGACCACCACGTGCGGCAGGCCCATCGTGCCCAGGAACGTGGCGATGATGATCGAGTACGTCGTGTAGAGCTCGTGCTCGGCCCCCGCGAGCGGCGACACCCACGAGTCACCGGCCACGCCGGCGTCCCCCACGTCCACCGAGGCGGGCGAGACCGCCCCGTCACCGAGCCAGATCGCCGCCATGAACAGCAGCGGGAAGAGCAGCGCCGTGAGCTTCAGCCAGTACTGGAAGGCCTGTACGAACGTGATGCTGCGCATCCCGCCGAACAGCACGTTGACCAGCACGACGGTCGCGACCAGCACGCCGCCCAGCCACGGACCGGTGCCGGTGGTGGAGGCCAGGGCCAGGCCGGCGCCCTGGAACTGCGGCATCAGGTAGAGCCAGCCGATGGCCACCACCAGCAGCGCCGACAGACGGCGCACGCCCCGCGACTCCAGCCGGCTCTCCGCGAAGTCCGGCAGCGTGTAGGCCCCGGAGCGGCGCAGCGGGGCGGCCACGAGCACCAGCAGGACGAGGTAGCCCGCCGTCCAGCCGACCGGGTACCACAGCATCTCCGTACCGAAGGCGAGGACGAGGCCGGCGACGCCGAGGAAGGACGCCGCGGACAGGTACTCGCCCCCGATCGCCGAGGCGTTGAGCCCCGGCCGGACGGTGCGGGAGGCGACGAAGAAGTCGCTGGTCGTGCGGGAGAAGCGCCAGCCGTACGCGCCGACCACCAGGGTCGCCACGAAGACCCCGGCCACCCCGAGGACGCTGTACCCGGCGCCGGTCATCCGCGGTCGCGGCGGTCCGGGCGGGCGACCGCGGGCCGGGTCACGTGCGGTCCAGCACGTCGGTGAACGCCCGCTCGTTCCGTTCGGCGGCGCGGACGTAGAACCAGCCCACCAGGAACAGGAACGGGTAGACGGCGAAGGCCAGCAGGAACCACGGCAGCGGCACCGCCAGCACCTCGACGTCGGAGAGCTCCGGGAACAGCCAGAACACCAGCGGGGTCCCGCCGACGAACACCGCGAGGGTCGCGAGGCTGAGCAGGGCCAGCCGCAGCTGCGAGCGCACCAGCGAGGACATGTACACCTCGCCGAGCCGGGTCTGGGCGTCGATCTCCCGGGCGGCGGGCACCCGCTGGGCACGAGCCGCGCTGGTGCGGGGGCTGGTGACGCGCACCCGGCGGGGCGTGCTCTCCGACACCGGTCAGCCCCTGCCCGCGGTGCCCGGCCGCGCGCGGCGCACGAGGAGGTCGCGCAGCTCCCGGGTGTGCCGCCGGCTCACGCCGAGGTGCGTGCCGCCGACGACGACGGTGCACCGGCCGGCGTCCATCCGGACCTCCTGCACGTGCTGGAGGGCCACCAGCAGCGACCGGTGGATCCGCACGAACCCGGCGTCCTTCCAGGCCTCCTCGAGGGTGGTCAGCGGTACGCGGACCAGGTGGCTGCCCGCCGGGGTGTGCAGGCGGGCGTAGTCGCCCTGCGCCTCCACGTAGCGGACGCTGGAGCGGGGCACGAACCGGGTCACCCCGCCCAGCTCGACGGCGATGTCGTCGTCCGCCGGCACGGAGCCGCCGGCCCGCGAGCCGACGACCCGGCGCACCGCCTCGGCCAGCCGGTCCTCGCGGACCGGCTTGAGGACGTAGTCGACGGCGCCGAGCTCGAACGCGTCCACGGCGTGGTCGTCGTAGGCGGTCACGAAGACCACCGGCGGCGGCGCCTTGAACCGGGACAGCACCCGCGCGAGGTCGACGCCGCTGAGCCCGGGCATGCGGATGTCGAGGAAGACGGCGTCGACGCCCCGCTCCTGCAGGAGGCGCAGCGCCTCGGTGGCCGAGTCGCAGGTCAGCACCGCTCCGATGCGCTCGTCCCGCTCGAGCAGCCAGCGCAGCTCCTCCAGCGCCGGTCGCTCGTCGTCGACGACGAGCACGGTCAGCCGGTCGCCCGTCACGTGTGCACCCCCGGGGCGAACTTCGGCACCCGCACGACGACCCTGGTCCCCGCGGCCGGCCCGGTCTCGACGACGAGGCCGTAGTCGTCGCCGAAGGCGGTGCGCAGCCGGGCGTCGACGTTGCCCAGGCCCACCGAGTCGACGGAGGCGTCGCCCGACAGCGCCCGCCGCACCTTCTCCGGGTCCTCCCCGACGCCGTCGTCCTCCACCGAGATCAGGCACTCGCCGCCCCGGTCGGCCGCGATGATGGTCACCGTCCCGACGCCCTGCTTGTGCTCCAGCCCGTGCCGGACCGCGTTCTCGACCAGCGGCTGGAGGCAGAGGAAGGGCACGGCGACCGGCAGGACCTCCTGCGCCACCCGCAGCGTGACCTGCAGCCGGTCGCCGAACCGCGCCTTCTCCAGGACCAGGTACCGCTCGATCGACCGCAGCTCCTCGGCCAGCGTCGTGTACTCGCCGTGCCGGCTGAAGGAGTAGCGGGTGAAGTCGGCGAACTCCAGCAGCAGCTCCCGGGCCTGCTCCGGGTCGGTCCGCACGAACGACGCGATGGCGGTCAGCGAGTTGTAGATGAAGTGCGGGCTGATCTGCGCACGCAGCGCGCGGACCTCGGCCTCCATCAGCCGCGTCCGCGACGCGTCGAGCTCCGCGAGCTCGAGGTTGCCCGACACCCAGCGGGCCACCTCGGTCACGGCCCGGACCAGCCCGGCGGACGCCGACGACGTGAACGCCTGCAGGGTGCCGACCACCCGGTCCTCCACCACGAGCGGGCTGACCACGACCTGCCGCAGCCCGCAGCCGGCGTCGGAGCAGGCGAAGTCCGTGCGGTCGCGGACCACCGTGTTGCCGGACTCCAAAACCGTGGCCGCCAGCGCCGCCGCGTCCTTCTCGTGGTGGACGAAGCGGCCGTCCCAGGCCAGCGTCGTCACGGTGTCGGTCAGGGCGACCGCCGGCGCGCCGAGCAGGTCCCGCAGGTGCCGGATGGCGCGCTCCGCGGAGCCGCTGGTCAGGCCCTGGCGCAGCTCGGGGGCGGTCAGCGAGGCCGAGTGCAGCGTCCGGAACGTCGCGTGCTCCGCCTCCGTACCCAGGTGGCCCGGCCGCAGCCAGCGCAGTGCGTTCCGCATCGACGTCCCGGGGCGCCGCCCCGTCCTCCCTCCCGCGATCCGCGCCCGTCGTCCTCCCCCGCCGGACGGGTGGGCCTGCGCACGGTAGATCGTGCGAGCTGGCTCACACCACCCGGCACGACGGAGGGTCACCGGGTCGAGGGCGCGCGATCGTTCGCCCACCGCTCCACGGGCGTAACCGCGGGGTAATCCCGGCCTGGTGCAGTACGGCATGAACGCGTTCGGGCGGGCTGCGACCGGCTGGTTCCCCGTCGTCCGGGCGGCCGAGGTCGGGACGACGCCGATCCCGGTGGCCGCGGGTGACCGGCCCTACGTCGTCGTGCGGCTCCGCCCGGGTGGGAAGGTGAGCGCCTTCGGGCCCCGCTGCCCGCACCGGCTCGCTCCGCTGACCACCGCGACCGTCGTCGACGGCCGGCTGCAGTGCCCCGCGCACGGGTGGCGGTTCGACGGCGAGGGCCGGTGCGCGGAGATCCCGTCGCTGGGCGCCGGGGGAACACCCCCGCCGCGCGGCGATCTGCCGACGCCGTGGGCGGTCGAGGAGCGGTACGGGTGGGTGTGGATCGCCCCCGAGCGGACGTCGTCGCTGCCTGCCCGGCCCGCGGTGACGCCGGTGGCCGCACCCGGCCGGCAGTCACCCCCGCCGCCGGGCGGCGTCTTCGGCAACCTCGACCCGTCGCTGGCCCACGCCTGGCACCCGGTCGCCCTCTCCCGCGAGCTCCGCGCCGGCGGCTGGCTGCAGGTCCGGCTGCTCGGTCGCACCTGGACGCTGGTCCGGGAGGACGGCGTGATCCGGGCGGATCCGCCGGCGTCCGGCGTCCGCGAGCGGCTCGGCGTCCTCTGGCTCGCGCCCGCCGAGCCGGCCGACGTCGCGCTGGAGGTGCCCGAGGCCGCAGACCGGTCGTTCGTCACCGGCTGGTTGCCGCCGCTGCGCTCCCCCGGGCCGGCCGGGCCGCTGGCCGACACGTTCCTCGACGCGACGCACGGCCCGTTCGTCCACCCGACGACGCTCGCGGCGGTGCCGGCGATCGCGCCCTACGAGCTGATCCGCGAGCCAGGCGGCTTCCGCAGCGTCCAGGAGCAGGAGGTGGACAACCCGGTCGACCCGCAGGTGGCCGCCGGCGCACGCCCCCTGCGGCAGCGGCGGCGCACCACCTACGTGCACCGGGCGCCCTTCCAGCTGCGGTTGCGGCAGGAGTTCCTCGACTCCGGGGCGACGACGACGATCGTCTACCTGCTGCAGCCCGAGGACGCCGACTCCACCCGCATCTACGTGTGCCTGATGCTGGCCGCCGGCCCGGGGCAGCGGCTTCCGGCGCCGGCCACGGTGGCCGAGCAGGTGGCGCTGCAGCAGCAGGTCCTCGCCGAGGACATCGCCTCCCAGGCCACCCTGCAGCTGCCCGGGCTGCCCCTGGATCCGCGGGACGAGGTGCACGTGCCTGCCGACGCCCGCGGTTTCGCGCTGCGCCAGGCGCTCTGCGACTTCACTGTCCTGGGCCGGCAGCGCCGAGCGGCTGCCTGAGCCCGGTCACTCCGCCGGCAGCTGCGCGCCGCACGCCGCACAGCGCGTGGGCGGGTCCGCGTCGGCCAGCCGCCCGCACTCGGGGCACACCCGGCGCAGCCAGCACGCCGGGTCACCGCCCTCGTTCTCCGGCTCGGTCACCCGACCAGTCTGGTCCGGTCAGCCCTGGGGTGGACGCGCGTCTCCCTCCTGAGGACGACGAATCCGCACCCGGCGCTGCCTAGGCTCGACGCCGTGGAGAACCCCCGCGACCGCACGAGCGACCGGCTGCGGCAGCATCCGTTCGCCGTCGACGCGGCGCTCGCGGTCGCCGTGTGGTTCCTCGCCGTCCTGCTGCCCCTGGAGACCTACTGGAACGGGACCGCCGCCGCGTTGCTCATCGGCACGCTGATGGTGGCGCCGCTGGCCTGGCGACGGCGGGCACCGGTCCCGGCCGCCGCCGTCGTGGTCGCGGCCGGGCTGCTGGAGCTGGTGGCCGCCCCGGACTTCCTGGTCGCCAACGTCGCGGTGCTGATGATGATCTACGCGCTGGCCGCCTACGCCCCGCGCTGGGCGGGCCAGGCCGGCGTGGTCGTCGGCCTGGTCGGCGCCCTGCTGGCCGCCGTGCGCTTCTTCGGCTACGACCTCGTCACGTCCGTCGCCCCGACCGCGATGGCGATCGGCGTCTCGGTGATCGCCGCGTGGGCGCTGGGGAACCTCCGCCGGGCACGGCTGCAGCAGGTGGCCTCGCTGGAGGAGCGGGCGCAGCTGCTCGAGCTGGAGCGGGACCAGGAGATGCGGCTGGCCGCGGCGACCGAGCGGGCGCGCATCGCCCGCGAGCTGCACGACGTCGTCGCCCACTCCCTGTCGGTGGTCATCGCGCAGGCCGACGGCGGCCGGTACGCCGGCCGGACCGACCCCGAGGCCGCGACCGGGGCGCTGGAGGCGATCGCCGCCACCGGGCGCCAGGCGCTCACCGACATGCGCTCGCTGCTGGGCGTCCTGCGGGAGGGCGGCGGCGAGGAGTACGCGCCGCAGCCGGACGTCGCCGCGATCCCCGCCCTGGTCGAGGACGTGCGGGCCAGCGGGCTGGACGTGGACCTGATCGTCGAGGGCGAGCCGCAGCCGCTGGCCGCGGGCCCGCAGCTGGCCGCCTACCGGATCGTGCAGGAGTCGCTCACCAACGTGCTCAAGCACGCCGGCCCCGCCTCGCGCGCGTGGGTGCGGCTGCAGTGGCGGCCCGACGCGCTGGAGCTGTCCGTGCTCGACGACGGCCGCGGGGCGTCGGCCGCGATGGTCTCCTCCGACGGCGAGGGCCAGGGGCTGCGCGGGATGCGCGAGCGCGCCCAGCTGCACCGGGGGCGGCTGGAGGCCGGGCCGCGACACGGCGGCGGGTTCGGCGTGCACGCCGCCCTGCCCTACGGTTCGAGGCGATGACCGAGTCGCTGGGCGCACCGATCCGCGTCGTCCTCGTCGACGACCAGCAGATGGTCCGCGCCGGGTTCCGCATGGTCATCGACTCCCAGCCCGACCTGACCGTCGTGGGGGAGGCCGGCGACGGCGCGGCCGCGGTCCAGCTGCTGCGCAGCACCCCGGCCGACGTGGTGCTCATGGACATCCGCATGCCCGGCACCGACGGCATCGAGGCGACCCGCCAGGTGATCGCCCTGTCGGAACCACCTCGGGTCGTCGTCCTCACCACGTTCGACCTCGACGAGTACGTCGTCGCCGCGATCGGCGCCGGCGCCAGCGGTTTCCTGCTCAAGGACGCCCCGCCCGAGGAGATGCTGGACGCGGTGCGCACCGTGCACGCCGGCGACTCGGTGATCGCCGCGAGCTCCACCCGCCGGTTGCTGCAGCACGTCGCACCGATGCTCCGGGGCGCACCTGCCTCGGCGCCCGGCGGTGGCGACGACGCCGCGCTGGCCGAGCTCACCCCGCGGGAGCGGGAGGTGCTGGTGCAGATGGCCCTGGGCGCCTCCAACACCGAGATCGCGCGGAGCTTCGTCGTCAGCGAGGCGACCGTGAAGACCCACGTCGGGCGGGTGCTGGCCAAGACCGGCTCGCGCGACCGCGTGCAGGCCGTCGTCCTCGCCTACCGGACCGGCCTCGTGCAGCCGGCCGACCTGCTCCGCGACGCCTGACTCCCGCTTCTCCGCGGATAAGCGGCCTGCTTCTCCGCGGAAGAGCAGGGGTGTACGACCACAGGGGGACGGCGGCGTCCGCCCGGGGGAGCACGGCGGGCGGCCGGAAGATGGCCCTCCGCTCCGACGCGGGAGGACGGCCCCGGGCGGGAGCGTGATCTCCGTTGCCGCATCCCCTGCACCGGAGGTCCGAAGTGTCCGTCCCCGTCATGACCGTCCCCGGCGAAGCGCCGGGCGCTCCGGCCACCGCCGCCGTCCGCGCCGCCGGCCTGCGCAAGACCTACGGCACCGGAGAGACCGCGGTGCACGCGCTGGCCGGGGTCGACGTCACCTTCGCCGCCGGTGAGTTCACCGCGATCATGGGTCCCTCCGGCTCGGGCAAGTCGACCCTCATGCACTGCCTGGCGGGCCTGGACACCGCGACCGCCGGCGAGGTCTGGCTGGGCGACACCCCGCTCACCGACCTGCGGGACGACCAGCTGACCACGCTGCGCCGCAAGCGGATCGGCTTCGTCTTCCAGGCCTTCAACCTGCTCCCCGTGCTCGACGCCCGCGAGAACATCGTCCTGCCCATGCAGCTCGGCGGGCTGCGGCCCGACCCCGCCTGGTTCGACGCCGTCATCGCCCGGCTGGGCCTGCGCGAGCGCCTGGGCCACCGCCCGCACGAGCTCTCCGGCGGCCAGCAGCAGCGGGTCGCCATCGCGCGCGCCCTGCTGCCCCGGCCCGACGTCGTCTTCGCCGACGAGCCCACCGGCAACCTGGACTCCCGCTCCGGCGCGGAGGTGCTCGGGCTGCTCCGGTCCAGCGTGAAGGAGACCGGTCAGACCGTCGTCATGGTCACCCACGACCCCGCAGCGGCCGCCTACGCCGACCGCGTGGTGCTGCTGGCCGACGGCCGGCTGGCCGGCGACCTCGCCGACCCCACCGCCGAGTCCGTGCTCGACGCGCTGCGCGGACTGGGGGCCTGAGGCGATGCGCACCGTCGTCCTCGCCCAGCTCCGCACCCACGCGGCGCGGCTCATCGCCTCCACGCTGGCCGTCGTCATCGCCGTCGGCTTCGTGGTGGCCACGCTCGTGCTCAACGAGACCTCCCGCGCCACGGTGCTGGACACCGTCGGTGCCCGCTACGTCGGCAGCGCCGCCGTCGTCACCTCCCCGTCCGGCGAGTCGCTCGCCGACGACGTCGCCACGCTGGACGCGCTCAACTCCGTCGCCGCCGTCGCCCCCGCCTACGAGACCAGCGTCTCGGCCGCGGTGCCGGGACGCCCGGGCTCGCAGTACCTCTCCGTGCAGTCGGTGGCCGACGCCCCGCAGCTGCGCTGGGAGCAGCTCTCCTCCGGCCGGCTCCCCTCGGCTCCCGGCGAGGTCGCCGTGACCGACCGCGCCCGGGCCGAGGTCGGTGACGTGCTCACCGTCTCGGCGTACGACGAGGACGGTGAGTCGACCACGTCGGAGGCGACCGTCACCGGCATCGTCGACCTGCGCGGCGACCCCGAGGCCGGGCTCTACGCCCGGGGCTTCGTCACCGAGGCGCAGGCCCGTGAGTGGGGCGCCGCCTTCCCGACCCAGCTCCGGCTCGCCGCCGGCCCCGGCTTCGGGACCGACGAGGTGGTCCGCGACGTCACCGCCGCGGTGACCGGCGACGCCGTGGTGCGCACGGGCGAGGAGCAGGCCGAGAAGACGGCCGCCGACATGATGGGCAACGCGACGGCGCTGGCCTCGGTGCTCCTGGTCTTCGGCACCATCGCCGTCGTCGTCGCCGGGCTGGTCATCGCGAACACGTTCGCCGTCCTGCTCGCCCAGCGGACCCGCGAGCTGGCCCTGCTGCGCTGCGTCGGGGCCACCGCCCGCCAGGTGCGGCGCAGCGTGCTCGGGGAGGCGCTGGCCACCGGGCTGGTCTCGTCCGCGGCCGGCGTCGCCGCGGGCATCGGGCTGGCCGCGCTGATCTCCACCGTGGCGGGCAGCAACTCGGCCATCCCGCTGTCCGGGGTCGCCGTGCCGCTGTACGCCGTGCTCACCGGGATGCTCGTCGGCACCGTCGTCACCGTGCTCGCCGCGCTGGCCCCGGCACGGGCGGCCACGCGGGTCGCCCCGCTCGCGGCGCTGCGGCCGGTGGATCCGGCCCCGCTGCGCTCCCGGCCGGGTGTGCTCAGGCTGGTCGTCGGGCTGCTGATGGCCGTGCCCGGCACCGCGTTGCTCGTCGGCGGAGCGGTGATGCAGGAGGTCCTGGTCGCCCTCCCCGGCGGGGTGCTGAGCTTCCTCGGCATCGTGCTGCTGGCCCAGCGGGCCGTGCCTCCGGTCGTCGCGGCCGCCGGCCGGCTGGCCGGCCGGCTCGGCGGCGTCCCGGCCCGGCTGGCCGCGGGCAACGCCACCCGCAACCCCCGGCGGACGGCGGCCACGGCCACCGCACTGCTCATCGGTGTCACGCTCACCAGTGCGTTCGTGGTGGGCGCCGCCTCGACGCGGGCGACGGCCACGGCAGGGCTCGACGCGGAGTTCCCGACCGACGTCGTCGTGCAGAGCTACTCGGACGACCTGCCGACGTCGTTGCCCGGCGCGCTCGCCGACCTGGAACCGGTCACCCGCACCGCGCCGGTGATCGGCGCCGACATCACCGACCCCGACGGCGAATATTTCTACGCGCAGGGCGTGGACGCCGCCGCGGCGAGCGCGGTGATGCGCTCGACGGACAAGAAGGCCCTGCCGCGACCCGGGGAGATCGTGCTCCCCGAGTGGTCGGCGGAGTACTACGCGGTCAAGGACGGCGACACGCTGACGCTGACCGGCGGGGGCCGCTCGCTGCCCCTCCGCGTCCTCGTCACCGGCGAGGACCAGGCGCCGCTGCTCGACGCCGGCGACCTGCGATCGCTGGCCGGGGATGCGGGCCTGGCCGAGGTCTGGGTGATGCTGTCCGAGGCCGATCCGGACGCCCAGGTCGCCGGGGTCGACGAGGTCACCGATCTCGTCGGCGAGGCCGCCCCGGACGCGCAGGTCACCGGGTTGGTCACGATGCGCATCGAGCTGGACGAGATCCTCGACGTCCTCCTGCTCGTGGTCACCGGGCTGCTCGCGGTGGCCGTGGTCATCGCGCTGATCGGGGTGGGCAACACCCTGGCTCTGTCGGTGGTCGAGCGCCGTCAGGAGAACGGGCTGCTGCGCGCGCTCGGCCTCACCCGGGGGCAGCTGCGCGGGCTGCTCGCCTGGGAGGCGGTGCTGGTGGCCGGGGTCGCCTCGGCGATCGGGGTCCTCGTGGGCGGCGCCTACGGCCTGATCGGGGCCGCCTCTGTGCTCGGCGAGCTGGGCGACATCGTGCTCGACGTCCCGTGGCTGCAGGTGGGCGCGATCGTCGTCGTCGCCACCCTGGCCGGGCTCCTCGCCTCGGTGCTCCCGGCCCGTCGCGCCGCGCGCACCTCTCCGGTGGCCGCCATCGCCGCCTGACCCCCCCGCCACGATCAGGGAACCTGATCCCCGAGCGTCCTCCCTCACGTCCCACGGTGAGGGAGGACGCTCCATGATCAGGGAAGCTGATCGTCGCCCTGGGGGTGTGACGTTCCACGGGAAACCTTCGGCGTGCCCGCCCGCGGCTGGGACACTCGACGTCGTGCCTTCCTCGTTCCGCCGCCGTGCCGCCGTCACCGCTGCCGTGCTCGCCGGCCCGGTGGGCTGGATGACCGCCGCCGCGTGGGGCCTGCCGACGGCGCTGGGCGCGCACCGCCGCCGGCTGCGGCCGGTCGTCGCGGGGTCGCCGCACTTCTCCGAGGGCTCGTTCCACAACACGCTGCCCACCCCGGCGCTGGCGCCGGCCAACACCCGCGACGGTCTGCTGCGGCAGTGGCACGAGGAGCGGCACGTCGGCCTGCCCGGCGGCCCCATTCCGCTGGCGCGGCCCGAGATCCCCGCCGAGGCCGCCGACCTGGCGGTCACCTGGTTCGGCCACGCCAGTGCGCTGCTGGAGGTCGACGGCCGGCGGGTGCTGGTCGACCCGGTGTGGGGGCACCGAGTGTCGCCGTCGCCGCTGTTCGGGCCGACCCGGCTGCACGAGCCGCCGCTGCCGGTCGAGGACCTGCCCCCGGTCGACGCCGTCCTCATCTCGCACGACCACTACGACCACCTCGACCTGCCGACGGTCCGCGCGCTGCTGGCCACCCAGACCGCGCCGTTCGTCGTCCCGCTGGGCATCGGCGAGCACCTGCGCAAGTGGCGCGTCCCCGAGGACCGCATCGTCGAGCTGGACTGGGACAGCGTGCACCAGGTGGCCGGCCTGACCCTCACCTGCACCGAGGCGCGGCACTTCTCGGGCCGGTACTTCCACCGCAACACCACGCTCTGGGCGTCGTGGGCCATCGCCGGCCCGCGGCACCGGGTCTACTTCGGCGGCGACACCGGCTACACCCCCGCCTTCGCCGGGATCGGCGCCCGGCTCGGGCCGTTCGACCTGACGCTGCTGCCGATCGGCGCCTACAACGACGCCTGGCACGCGATCCACATGGACCCGGAGGAGGCGGTCCGCGCGCACGGCGACCTCGGCGGTGCGGTGCTGCTGCCCATCCACTGGGCCACGTTCAACCTGGCGTTCCACCGGTGGGCCGAGCCGGTGCAGCGGCTGCTGGCCGCCGCCCGCCCGCGGGAGATCAGCGTCGTCGTCCCCCGTCCCGGCCAGCGGATCGACGTGCTGGCTCCCCCGCCGCCGGACGACTGGTGGACGGCGGTCGGCTCGGGGGTCGAGCCCGGATCGGCCCCTGCCGCCGGCGGCGTCGGCACGTCGGTGCTCGCGCGCACGCTCACCAAGCTCACCTCCCTCCTGCCGGGCGCCTGACGTGACGCACCGCACAGAACTGCGCGTTTAGAAAGGAGTTCACCCCGCAGATCGTGTGGCGCGCAACCAAATCGGGTGTAGTCGCGCCAGTCTCTGCTCCTAGCCGCAGGTCAGCGCACCGATGAACCGGTGACGTGACCTCGACTCCAGGAGCAGAACGATGTTGCAGTTCGGTCGCCGCACCGCCCCCACCGCCCACATCGAGGCGGCGGAAGAGGCGCAGGCGAACGCCACGGCGATCACCGCCGTCGTCTCCGTCATCGGCGAGGCGACCACCGCCCCGGAGGCCATCGCCGCCGTCCTCGACGTGGTGCGCGAGCAGTTCGGCTGGGCGTACGCCTCCTACTGGCGCGTGCAGGACGACCGGGCGCTGCACTTCGTCCAGGAATCGGGCGACGCAGGAGCCGAGTTCCGGGAGGTCACCCTCGCCGCCTCCTTCCGGGAGGGCGTCGGACTGGCCGGTCGGGCCTGGCGGTCGCGCGACCTGGTGTTCGTCCCCGACCTCGGCCGGCTGGCCGACTGCGTGCGGGCTCCCGCCGCGCAGCGCGTCGGCGTGCGCAGCGGCATCTGCTTCCCGCTGCTCGAGGACGGCCGGGTCACCGGCACGATGGACTTCTTCTCTACCGAGACGCTCACCCCGTCCGCCCAGCGGTTGGAGACCCTCCGCGCCATCGGCCGGCTGGTGTCCCAGGCGCTGGAGCGCGTGCTGACCGCGGAGCGGCAGGCCGAGGCGGCCCAGGACATGGCGGCGGTCAACCGGGTGCTGCGGCAGGTGTCGACGGCGTCGTCCCCGGAGCAGGCCATGGCCGGCGCCCTGGACACCATCCGGGAGGGCTTCGGCTGGGCCTACGGGTCCTACTGGCGGGTCGACGACTCGGACCGCACGCTGCGCTTCGTCCAGGAGTCCGGCACGGCCGGGAAGGAGTTCCGGGACGTGACCCTGACCGCCTCCTTCGCCGAGGGCGTGGGCCTCTCCGGGCGCGCCTGGCGCGCCCGTGACCTGGTCTTCGTCGAGGACATCGGTCAGGTGACCGACTGCGTGCGCGCACCGGCGGCCCAGCGCGCCGGGGTGAGGTCCGGCGTGTGCCTGCCGATCGTCGTGGCCGGCCAGGTCGTCGGCACCATGGACTTCTTCGCCACCGCCACGCTCATCCTCTCCCCCGGGCGCGAGGACGCACTGCGCAACACCGCATTCCTGCTCGGCCAGGCGCTGGAGCGGTTCTCCGCCGCGGCCAAGCTGGAGCAGGCCGGCCGCGAGCTGCTCGAGTCGATCACCGAGGTCGAGCGCAACGTGCTGACGTCCTCGACCGTCGCCGGCGAAGGCCGGCGCCTGACCGAGGAGGCCAACGACCAGATCGCCGGGCTGGGCGAGTCGAGCGCCGACATCGGCAAGGTGGTCAAGACCATCCGCGGGATCGCCGACCAGACCAACCTGCTGGCGCTCAACGCCACCATCGAGGCGGCCCGCGCGGGTGAGGCCGGCCGTGGCTTCGCCGTCGTCGCCAACGAGGTGAAGGAGCTCGCCGCGGAGACCGCGCGCGCCACCACCGACGTCGACGCGAAGGTCTCGGCCATCCAGGAGCAGGTCGGCCGGGTGGTGTCGGCACTGGCCGCGATCAGCACCGCGGTCGAGCGGATCAACGAGACCCAGACGGTGATCAGCGGCGTCCTGACCGAGCAGTCCGCCGTCACCCGGGCGATCCTCGAGTGAGGACCCCGGCTAGCGGAGGAGCTTGGACATCCGCCGGTCGGCCAGCGGTTTGCCGCCGGTCTGGCAGGTGGCGCAGTACTGCAGCGAGGTGTCGGCGAAGCTGACCTCCCGGACGGTGTCCCCGCAGACCGGGCAGGGCAGACCCGTGCGGGCGTGGACCTGCAGCCCGGAGCGCTTCTCGCCCTTCATGGTCGCCGCCCGCTGGCCGACCTGGCGCTCGAGCGCGTCGGTGAGCGTCGCCCGCACGGCGTCGTGGAGACGGACCAGTTCGTCGTCGCTCAGCTTGTCGGCCATCTTGAACGGGGACAGGCGGGCGGCGTGCAGGATCTCGTCGGAGTAGGCGTTGCCGATGCCGGCGAGCAGCGTCTGATCGGTCAGCGCACCCTTGAGCTGGCCCGACCGGCCGGCCATCAGCCGGGCGAACGTCTCGCGGTCCACCTCCAGCGCATCCGGGCCCAGCCGGGCGATGCCCGGCACCTCGGCCGGCGACCGGACGACGTAGATCGCCAGGCCCTTGCGGGTGCCCTGCTCGGTGAGGTCGAAGCCGTTCCCGTCATCCAGGTGCACCCGGAGCGCGAGCGGCCCCTTGCCCGGCTTGGGCGGGGCGGCCGGCAGGTTCTCCCGCCAGTGCAGCCATCCGGCGCGGGCCAGGTGGACGACCAGGTGCACGCCGGAGACGTCGAGGTCGAGGAACTTGCCGTGCCGGCCGGCGCCGGTGATCTCCAGCCCGCCCAGCGCGGACAGCGGCGGGTCGAAGGTCTTGATCGCCTGGACGGCGGCCAGGTCGGCGCGCGTCAGCACCCGGCCGACGGCGTCGGCGCGCAGGAAGGCGGCCAGGGCCTCCACCTCGGGCAACTCGGGCACGGTCCCATGATCGCGCGGATCGGGGTGGTCCGCCGTCCCCCGGTGCACCGTTCGTGCACATACCGCCCCATCGGAGGACCCGGAGCGACAACGTGCGCACGAACGGCTGCTCGAGGGGCGCCGGCCCGCCGTCCTTCCTACGCTCGGGCGGTGCCGACGTCGCTGCTCTGGCTCCGGCGCGACCTCCGGCTGCACGACCACCCCGCGCTGCTGGCCGCCCACGACGCGGCCGGCCCGGACGGCGACGTCGTCCCCGTGTTCGTGTTCGACGACCGGCTCTACGGCCCCTCCGGCGACCCGCGCCGCCGCTTCCTGCTCGACTGCCTGACCGCGCTGGACACCGACCTCGACGGCGCGCTGGTCCTGCGCTCCGGGAACCCGGCGGACGTGCTCCCGGCGCTGGCCCGCGAGGTGGGGGCCACCTCGGTGCACATCAGCGCCGATACCGGCCCCTACGGGCGACGCCGTGACGACGCGGTCGAGCAGGCGCTCGGCGACGTCCCCCTGGTGCGCACCGGTTCGCCGTACCTCGTCACCCCGGGCCGCGTGACCACGCGCACCGGCACGCCCTTCCAGGTCTTCTCCCCCTTCGCGCGGGCCTGGCGGGAGCACGGCTGGCGCGCGCCGGCGGGCTCTCCCGACGGCGTCCGCTGGCGGACCGGCGTGCGCTCCGAGGAACCGCCTCCGGCACCCGACCTCGGCGACGTCGTCCTGCCGGCCGCCGGCGAGCAGGCGGCGCTGGCCGCCTGGGCGCGGTTCCGGGACGAGCGGCTGTCCGGCTACGACGAGGGCCGCAACAGCCCCGGCACGAACGGCACCAGCCGGTTGTCCGCCTACCTGAAGTACGGCTGCCTCCACCCCCGCACGCTGGTGGCCGACCTGGCCGGCGAGCCGTCCGAGTCGGCCCGCCGCTACACCGACGAGCTGGCCTGGCGGGACTTCTACGCCGACGTGCTCTGGCACCGCCCGGAGTCGGCACGGGAGTACCTCAAGCCCGAACTGCGGGGCATGGGCTACGACGCCGGCCCGGACGCCGAGGCCCTGGTGCGCGCCTGGGAGACCGGCCGCACCGGCTTCCCGATCGTCGACGCCGGGATGCGCCAGCTGCTCGGCGAGGCCTACGTGCACAACAGGGTGCGCATGATCGCCGCGTCGTTCCTGGTCAAGGACCTGCACCAGGAGTGGACCCGCGGCGCGCGGTACTTCATGCAGCACCTGGTCGACGGCGACCTGGCCAGCAACCAGCACGGCTGGCAGTGGGTCGCCGGTACGGGCACCGACGCCTCGCCCTACTACCGGGTGTTCAACCCGGTCACCCAGGGCAAGAAGTTCGACCCGGACGGCACCTACGTGAAGCGGTGGGTGCCCGAGCTGCGCGACCTGGGCCCGAAGCACGTGCACGAACCGTGGACCGCGCCCGGCGGCATCCCGGCCGGCTATCCCGAACCGGTCGTCGACCACGCGCACGAGCGCCAGGTGTCGCTGGACCGCTACGCCCGCGTCCGCGCCGGCTGATCAGCCGCGCAACCGCGGGGCGGCCCGTGCGGGGTCGCGGGCGCCGGCCGGGTGAGCGGCCATCGCGCGCCCCCACGCGGCCAGCCCGGCGACGTCGATCCCGTGCGGCGGCGCGTCGGCGTAGGGGACGACGTTGCCGACGCCCCGCTCGAGCAGCGTCGCCGCACCCCGGGCGTTCCCCCGGGCGGCATGGGTGAGCCCCACGGCGAGCTGGGCGAGGCCACGCCACAGCTGCCGCTCCTCGGGCACCGAGGACTTCCACGCGTCCTCGAGGACCTCGTGGGCGTGGAAGGGGCGGCCGGCGTCGAGGAGCTCCTGCGCCTCCGCCAGCGCGACCAGCGGCTCGCGCACGATCCCCTCGGGCGCCCGCGGCTCGCCGGGAGCGTCGTGCGGCAGGGGCCGCCCCAGCGCGTCCCGCGGGCGGGCGTTGCGGGCCCGGCCCTCGGCGTCGCGGTCGCGGGGAGTCACGGCCCCATCCTGCACCCGGCCGGTCGCCCGAAAGAAGTTCCCCGTTCAACTGCATCC
This sequence comes from Blastococcus sp. SYSU DS0617, assembly GCF_054051075.1. Taxonomy (NCBI): domain Bacteria; kingdom Bacillati; phylum Actinomycetota; class Actinomycetes; order Geodermatophilales; family Geodermatophilaceae; genus Blastococcus; species Blastococcus sp. SYSU DS0617. The sequence continues at coordinate 6,991 of NZ_JBJHAO010000001.1, read as the reverse complement.
GTGTCCGGGCGTGCTGCGGAAGTACGGGATGACAGGCACCTCCCCACCGGAAGGAACAACCATGAGCACCGTCCGCACTCTCGGTCGCACCGCTGGTGTACTCACCGCAGCCGGCGCCATGGCCCTGGTCGCCACCCCGGCCCTGGCCAACAACCACACCGCCACCGTCTCGGTGCTGCACGGGGTTCCGAACACCCCGGTCGACGTGTACGCCAACGGCGAGCGGCTGATCGACGACTTCCAGCCCGGCACCCTGACCGACCCGCTCGAGCTCCCCGCGGGCGAGTACGACCTCGCGCTCTTCCCGGCCGACGCCCCGGACGGGTCCGGCGAGCCGCTGCTCTCGGCGATGGACGTGGCCGTTCCCGCGGGCGCGAACGCCACCGTGGTGGCGCACCTGACGGAGGCGGGCGAGCCCGCGCTCACCCCGTTCGTCAACGACACCTCCGCCGTGCCCGCCGGCCAGGCGCGCGTGACGGTCCGGCACACCGCGGCGGCCCCGGCCGTCGACGTGCGCGCCGGTGGCACCCCGGTCATCGAGGGGCTGACCAACCCGAACGAGGAGACGCTCACCGTGCCTGCCGGCACGATCAGCGCCGACGTCGCCCTGGCGGGCACCGACACCGTCGCCATCGGCCCGGCCGACCTGACCCTGGCCGAGGGCACCTCGACCGTCGTCTACGCCTGGGGCAACGACGAGGCCGGCTACGACCTCGCCGTCCAGACGATCAGCGGCACGCACTCCGCGCCCAGCGGCGTCCCCGGTGGCTCGGCCGGCCTGGCCGACGAGGGCAGCTCGCTGCCGATGGTGGCCGCTCTCTCGGTCGCCGGCATGGCCGTCGCCGGCGCCGGCGCCGTCCGTCTCGCCCGCACCCGCGGCTGACCGGACCGGATCCGTGCGACCCGCCGCCGCTGCCGCCGTCCTGGGCCTCGCCCTGGCCGTCGGCGCCCCGACCGCCTGGGTGCTGACCCAGCCGGACGCGGCGGCGGGCGTACCCGTCGAACAGGCTCTCCCCGCGCCGGCCCCCGAGGCCGGCGCGGGGCCCCTGTCCGCCACCCCCTCCGTTCCCACCCGGGACGCCGCCCCGTCGGCGACCCCGAGCGCTCCGGCGCCGGTCCGCATCAGCGTTCCGTCGCAGGGCGTGGACGCCCCCGTCGACGCCGTCGGCATCGCCGCCGACGGCCAGATGGAACTCCCCGAGGACGTCTCCCGCGTCGGCTGGTATCGATTCGGCCCCGTGCCGGGCGAGGACGGCTCGGCCGTCCTCGCCGGGCACGTCGACGACCGGGAGCAGGGGCCCGGTGCCCTGTTCCCCCTCGAGGACGCCGCCGTCGGCGACGAGATCACCGTCACCGACGCCGCCGGGACGGCGACCCGCTGGCGGGTCGTCTCCCGCGAGCTGATCACCAAGCAGGTGCTCCCGCTGGAGCGGATCTTCGCCCGGGACGGCGCCCCGCGGCTGACCGTCATCACCTGCGGCGGCCCGTTCCTCCCGGAGTTCCGGAGCTACCGCGACAACGTCGTCGTGGTCGCCGAGCCGGTCCGGTGACCGGGGCGCTGGCCATCCGTCCGCCGATCCTCGGTAGCGTTCGGTCCGTGGATTCCGTGCCGGGGACGCGCAGCGTCGGCGACCCGGACGACGCCGAGGTCGGCCGCCGCTTCGCCGCCGGCGAGGAGCAGGCGCTCGCCTGGGCCTACGAGCGCTGGGCCGGGCAGGTGCACGGCATGGCGGTGCGCGCCTTCGGGCCGGGCCCCGACGCCGAGGACGTCACCCAGCAGGTGTTCGTCGCCGCCTGGACCGGCCGCGCCCGTTTCCGCCCCGACGACTCGCCCCTGCCGGCCTGGCTGGTGGGCATCTGCCGGCACAAGATCGCCGATGCCTGGGCCCGCCGTGACAAGCAGCGCCGGGAGGCCGAGGCCGCGGTGTCGGAGGCGAAGGCCACACCCGCCGGCGGGACCGACTCGGGGGTCGACACGGTTGTTGCCGACAGGATGCTGGTGCTCGACGAGCTGGACCGCCTCGGCCAGCCCCAGCGCGGGATCATCGAGCTCGCCTTCTTCGAGGACCTCACGCACGCCCAGATCTCCGAGCGCACCGGAATTCCTCTCGGCACGGTGAAATCCCACATCCGCCGAACGCTCGAACGCTTGAGGACACGATTGGAGGTGGATGGTGCCGCACTGCCAGCCTGACGACCTCGCCCTCGCCGCTCTGGGCGAGCCGCTCCCGGCCGAGTCCGCCGCCCACCTGGACTCCTGCGAGCGCTGCGCCTCGGAGGTGTCCAGCCTGCGGCGTGCGGTCGACGCCGTCGCCGTCCCCGCATTCGCCGTACCGAGCAGCGCCGTCCCCCCGCCACCGCCGGTGTGGGACGCCATCGCCGCAGCCACCGGGGTCACCGCCGTCCCGGAGTCGACCGCCGCGCCGGAACCGGACACGGCCCGGCCGTCTCCCGAGGCGCCCGGCGCCACGGTCGTACCCATGCCCTCGCGCCGGCGGCCGCTGCTGCTGGCGGTGGCGGCGGTCCTCGCCGGGGCCGTCGTGGGCGCCGGCGCCGTCGCGGCCATCCAGCGGACCGGCGACGACGGGGAGTCGATCACCACGGTCGCGCTCGATCCGCTGCCCGACGCCGAGGCATCCGGCGTGGCCGACGTCGTGGTCCGCGGCGACGGGTCCCGGATCCTGCGGCTGGAGCTGGACGCCCCCGTCCTGGACGGTAGCTACTACGAGATCTGGCTGATCGACCGGTCCGTCGAGGGCATGTTCCCCCTCGGCGTGGTGGCTCCGGGCACGCAGACCGTGGAGCTGCCCGCCGGGGTGGACCTCGCGGAGTACCCGCTGGTCGACGTCTCGGTGGAGCCCCTGGACGGCGATCCCACGCACTCGGGCGTCTCGGTGGCCCGGGGGGAGATCGACGCCTGATCGGCGGACTCGCCTAGCGTTGACCTCCGTGACGCCGTCCCACCCCGACCTCCTCCCGCACGACGACCTCGGTGCCGCCTGGCGCAAGGCCCGGCCGCGCCCCGCCGGTCGGCACCTGGACAGCGCGGCCAGCAGCCGGCAGAGCTCGCGGGCCCTCGAGGCGGCGTCGCACCACGCCCGGCACGAGGCCGAGCTGGGCGGCTACGTCGCCGCGCAGGCGGCGGAGAACCTGCTGCAGCAGGGCCGGTCCGTGATCGGCGGGCTGGTGGGCATGGCCGCGGCCGACGTCGCGTTCGTCGAGTCCGCGCGGGCCGCCCTCTCCGCCCTGCTGACCGGCTGGCGGCTGCCGGCCGGTTCACGGGTCGCCTGCCTGCCCGGCGAGTACGCGCCGAACATCGGGCTGCTGGGTGCCTACGGGCTGCGCCCCGAGCCCCTCCCCGTCGACGGCGCAGGACGGGCGGACCTCGAGGGTGTGGAGCGGCTGCTGCGCACCGACCCGCCGCGGTTCGTGCACCTGGACCACGTCCCGAGCCACCGCGGCATCCTGCAGCCGGCTGCCGAGGTCGCCGCGCTGTGCCGGGCGGCCGGGGTGCCGCTGGTGCTGGACGCCGCGCAGGCCCTGGGGCACGTGGACACCGACGTCGGGGCCGACGTCGTCTACGGGACCTCGCGGAAGTGGCTGGCCGGACCGCGGGGCGTCGGCGTGCTGGTGGCCCGGCCGGCCGTCGCCGCCCAGCTCACGCCGGTGATGCCCGGCTCTGCCGACCTGCCGCCCATGCGGGCGTTCGAGAGCGCCGAGGGGCACATCGCGGGCCGGATCGGCCTGATCATGGCCGTCGGCGAGCACCTGGCTGCCGGGCCGCACCGTGTCCGGGAGCGGCTGGCCGGGATCGGCCGGCTGACCCGGACGGTGCTCGACGGGGTGGCCGGCTGGACGGTGGTCGAACCCGCCGGGGAGCCGACAGCCACCACGACGCTGCGGCCACCCGACGGTGTGGACGTCGTCGGCACGCGGGCGCGGCTGCTCACCGAGCACGGCATCGTGCTCAGCGCGCTCGGGACCGAGCGCGCGCCGGGGGAGATGACCGGCCCCGTCCTGCGGGTCTCCCCGCACCTCGACGTCACGACCGAGGACCTGGAAGCCCTGGCGACCGCCCTCTAGGACCCGTCCCGCGCTCGAGCGCGCCGCCGCCGGTGCGACGGCTCAGCCGAGGGGCTCGTCGTCCACCTCGACGCTGATGCGGGCCCCGCCGTCGCCCAAGGCGACGGTGACCGTGACGCCGTACTGCACCGCGTCGTCCTCGGCGGTGAGCGTGCAGCGCGTCGTCGCCCCCTCCTCCCTGACCAGCTCGTCCGGGCAGGAGATCTCGGGGCGGGCGCCCACCCCTCGTTCGAGGGCGTCCTCGGCGGCCGTGGCGACCTCCTCGGCCGACAGCGTGTCCGAGCGCTCCCGGAGGGAGACGACCGACCCGCAGGCGGTCAGCGTCAGCGCCGCACCCACCGCGAGGGTCAGCAGCGAACGACGGGACACCATGCTCCTTCTGCGCGGGGCGGGACAGCTCCTCCGACCTTAGTGCGGCGGGCGGACCGCGCCGCAGCCGCGAAGCTTGCGCCTCGACCGGCCGCGGCCCTATGGTTCATTACATGAGTAATGAACCGGCGAACCTGGCCGGCCTCGGAGCCGGATCGTGAACGAGGACGCAGGGCCGATCTTCCGCCAGGTCGCGAGCGAGATCGAGAACGCGATCGTCGACGGCTCCCTCCCCGAGGAGACCCAGGCCCCCTCGTCCAACGAGCTGGCCGCCTTCCACCGCATCAACCCCGCGACCGCGGCCAAGGGCCTGAACCAGCTGGTCGCCGACGGGGTCCTCACCAAGAGACGAGGAGTCGGGATGTTCGTCGCCAGTGGCGCCCGCGAACAGCTGCTCAAGCGCCGGCGGACCGAGTTCGCCGACCAGTACGTCCGGCCCCTGATGACCGAGGCGCAGAAGCTCGGCATCACCGCGGCCGAGCTCACCACCATGATCCGCTCCTGGGAGGACCCGCGATGACCGCCCCGACCACGCCGGTGGTGGCCACCGTCACCGACGCCTCCATGCGCTTCCGCGGGGTGACCGCCCTCGACCGGGTGTCCACCGAGATTGCGCAGGACTCGATCACCGGGCTGCTCGGCCGCAACGGCGCCGGGAAGACCACGCTCATGCAGCTGCTCACCGGGCACCGGGTGCCGACGAGCGGCCGGATCGAGGTCTTCGGCGCCGCTCCCTACGAGAACGACGACGTCCTCCGCCGGATTTGCTTCGTCAAGGAGGGGCAGCGCTACCCGGACCACTTCCGGGTGCGTGACGCCCTCACCGCCGCCGCGCTGGTGTTCCCCGAGTGGGATGCCGACCTCGCCGCCTCGCTGCTGCGCGACTTCGACCTGCCCGCGAAGCGGCCGATCAAGAAGCTCTCGCGGGGGATGACGTCGGCGGTCGGCATCATCATCGGACTGGCGTCGCGCGCGCCGCTGACCCTCTTCGACGAGCCGTACCTGGGCCTGGACGCCGTCGCGCGCCAGCTGTTCTACGACCGCCTCCTCGCCGACTACGCGGAGCACCCGCGCACCGTCGTGCTCTCCACGCACCTGATCGAGGAGATCGCGGCCCTGCTGGAGCGGGTGCTGCTCATCGACCGGGGCCGGGTGCTGCTCGACGCGGACGCCGAGTCGCTGCGCGGCAGCGCCGTGACGGTGGCGGGCCCCCGGGACCGCGTGGCGGCGTTCGCGGCCGGGCACGAGGTGCTGCACACCGAGACCCTGGCCGGCTCCAGCCGGGCCGTCGTCCGCCTCCGGCCCGGTGGCGACGACGCGGCGGCGGCCGGCCTCTCCACCGAACCCACGAACCTCCAGCAGCTAGTCGTGGCGATGAGCCTGCGCACCGCCGGCGCCCGCTCCACGACCCCGTCCGACCTCGAGGAGGCCGCCCGATGAACCGCGTCCTGCAGGCCGCACGACTGCACCTGATCCACCCGGCCATGATGCTGGGCATGCCCTGGCTCATCGTGGGCATCAGCTTCGCCCTGAACCTCGCCACCTGGTACGTCATCGCCTCCGGGGATGACGAGAGCGGCGTGACCGGCGGGGTGGCCGCCCTCTACGTCACCGTGCTCATCGTCTTCGTCCAGGCCGTCACTCAACTGCTGCCCTTCGCCATGGGCGTCAGCCTGAGCAGACGGGCGTTCTACCTCGGGACGGCGCTCGTGGCCTGCGCGACCGCACTGCTGTCCGGCGTCGCACTCTCGCTGCTGGTCAGCGCGGAGAACGCCACCGGGGGATGGGGGCGGGACATCGACTTCTGGGCTCCCGGCATCTTCGAGGTCGGCAACCCGGTGCTGCAGGTGTTCGCCTCGGCGGCGCCCATGCTGGCCTTCGCCTTCGTCGGCGTGGGCATGGGCGTGGTCCACCAGCGGTGGGGACAGACGGGGACCTGGGGACTGATCATCGGCACCATGCTGGTGTTCGGCGGCCTGGCCCTGCTCATCACCTGGCTGGAGGCCTGGCGGGACGTCGGCGAGTGGTTCTCCGACCAGTCCGTGGTCACGCTGACCGTGGGCCTGCCCCTGGCGGTCGCCCTGATCGCGGCCCTCGCGGCGCTACCCGGGATCCGGCGCGTCGTTCCCTAGCCCGGCCGGCACCTCGATCGAGCCCCCGTTCCGTCACAGTGACGGAGCGGGGGCTCACCCGTGTCGGCGCGGCCCGCAGCGAGACGCACGGCCGACGAGTCCACCCACGCCTCGACCGTCGTCCACGTTCCCGCGGACCTGCGGCCTGCTCGTCCGCGGTGTCGCGGCCTGCGTTTCAGCGTCTGCGTTTCCGTGGTTTCGCGGCCTGCTTGTCCGCGGTGATGCAGGGGTCGGGGAATGCCGAAAGGGCCCCAGCACGGATGCTGGGGCCCGATCGGGGAATAGTTGTCCGGCGGCGTCCTACTCTCCCACCCCGTCTCCAGGGCAGTACCATCGGCGCTGAGAGGCTTAGCTTCCGGGTTCGGAATGAGACCGGGCGTTTCCCTCTCGCCATGACCGCCGTAACT